>NZ_BCUS01000192.1 GCF_001591345.1 Variovorax boronicumulans NBRC 103145
AGGATGCCGCCGTCGGCGACGAAGACCGCGCCCGCGATCGTGCCGCTGCCCGCGAGCGTGGCGCCCGTCCGCACCTGCACGCCACCCGTGCCCGTGGCGCTGCCGCTCTTGTTGTTCACGCTCAACGTGCCGCCAGTTACCTGGGTGCCGCCGGTGTAGGTGTTGGCGCCCGTCAGCGTGAGCGTGCCGCCGCCTTCCTTGATGATCGAGCCGCCGGCACCGCCGGTGCCGCTGATCGTGCCCGACAAGGTGCTGTCGCCGCCGCTGCCGCCGAGCGTGAGTGCGCTGCCGCCGAGCACCAGATCGCCCGCGCCGCTGAGCGAACCGAAGCTCACGCCGATGACCGCCTGGTCGATGCGCACCTGCGCGCCGGCCTGGTTGATCACCGTGGCCTTGTCGGCCGAGGCGTAGTCGGCAAAGTCCAGCACCCCGCCCGCGGCGTTGGTGATGGTCGACGTGCCGGCGCTTGCCTTTGTCTGGAAGCGCACCGAGCCCTGGTTGTAGATGGCCGCGCCGCCCGCATCGGCGTTGATGCCGAACAGCAGCCTGCCGGGGGCCGCGACGCTCACCGGGCCGCTGCCCAGGGCGCCGGTGACATCGGTGGAGAGCAAGCCGCCATCGACGAAGGTGCCGCCCGTGTAGCTGTTCGCGCTGCCCAGCAGCAGAATGCCGCCGCCGATCTTGCGCAGCCGGCCGCTGCCGCTCATCGCGCCGTTATAGGAACCGACGACGAACAGGTTCGGGTCGAAGACGACCTCCGCGTTGTTGACGATGTTGCCTCGCAGGCTCAGCGTGTCGCCCACCAGCACGCCGGCCTTGACGGTGGTGCCGCCGGTGTAGCTGCTGGTGCCGCGCAGCACCAGCGTGCCCACGTCGTCCTTGACCAGGCCGCCCGTGCCGGTGAGCGCGACATTCATCGTCGCGCTGCGCGCGGTGTCGGTGCCCGAGCCATCGCCCACGCGCACCACCGTGCCCGAGGCGCCGAGTTCGATCGCATCGCCCTGCACCACATAGCCATCGGCCGCGAACTGCGCGCCGATGATGCGCACCGTGCCGCCCGCGTTGCTGACATTGACGGTGCCGCCCGTGCCGCCGAACACCGCGACCTGGTCCTGTGCCCACGCCGCGTTGATCTTGCCGTCGGTGCCGGTCCAGCCGTCGCCGGGCACGCCCACGCGCCAGGTGCCCGCGCCGCCGGCGATCTTGCCGTCGTTGTACTTGCCGGCGTCGCCGCCGTCCCAGAATTTCAGCTCGAGGCCCGCGCGGTTGACCAGGTTGACCTGCTGGGCCACCGAGGTCTGCACCTGAAGGTCTGTGGCCGCAACCGGCACGCTGCCGATGTCCAAGCCGTTGTTGGTGAGCGTGCCGGTGTAGTCGATCAGGCGGTAAATGCCCGCACCGAACTGGCCGCCCTTGGACTGCGCCACGTTGAGCGTGCCGTCCAGCAGCAGGTTGCCGTTGACCTTGACCAGGTCGTTGAGCGAACCGCCGTCAGTGCCGGCCTGGCCGAGGTCGTAGTTGAGCACCGCGCCCTCGAAGAGGCTCAGGCTGCCAAGCGTCAGCGTGCCGGCACCACCATTGCCGGCCGACAGCACGCCGGCCTTGGAGATGGTGACCGCGCCCGCGATGCTGCCGTTGCCCGCCAGCGTCCCGCCGCCGAACACTCGCACCGCGCCGCTGCCGGTCGCACTGCCGCTCACGTTGTTCACGTTCAGCGTGCCGGCTGCGATGGTGGTGCCGCCGGTATAGGTATTGGCGCCGCTCAACGTGAGCGTGCCTGCGCCCACCTTGACGATCGAGCCGCCTGTGCCCGAACCTGGCTGCGAGAAGATGCTGCCCTTGTCGCTGACGGTGCCCGAGATCGTGTCGTTGCGGCCCAGGCCGCCGAGCGCGAGCTGCGTGGCGCCCAGGACGACGGCGCCGCCACCCGAAACCGCACCGAGTTCAAGCGGGGGCTTGCCCGTCGCGCCCGACACGTCGAGCGTGGCGCCTGTGGCGTTGGCGACCGAGGCACTCGTGCCCGTCGCGGCATCGACGAAGCGCACCAGCCCGCCGGCCGTGTTGACGATCTGCGCACTGCCGGCCGTGGACGTCTGGCCGAAGGCCAACAGGCTGTTGCTTCCGTTGGTGATCGTCGCCGTCCCGGCGCTGGCGCTCTCGAAGAAGTTGATCGCCCCGCCCGCGTTGGTGATGGTCGATGCATCGGCACTTGAATTGCCGCCAAACTGCAACGCGTTCGCGCCGCCCATCTGCCAGGTCGCACCATTGAGCGTGATCTTCGAGGAAGCGGCCGTGGCGCCCTGGGCGAACGACAGCGTGTTGCCGCTGTCCCCGCCTGCGGCGCGGCCCACCGTGTACGCGTTGCCGCCGGCGCTCGCCTTGTCGCTGAAGATCAACTGCGAGCCGACGCCCTGCTGCTGCACCGCGCCGCTTCCGAACACGTCGCTCACGGTGGTGAAGATGCTCACGCGGTCCTGCAGCACCGTGCCGCCGCTGTAGTTGTTGGCCCCCATGAGGCTCAGGGAGCCGCCCTTGCCAGTGACGGTGAGCGAACCGTTGCCGGTGATGGCGCCGGCCACGCCGAAGAAGTTGTCGCCCAGATCGATCGTGCCGCCGCCGGAGCCGAGCGCGACGTTGCGCATGCTGAAGGATGGCGCGGAACCCGCGGCGATGCGCAGGGTGCCACCATCCAGCGCCAGGCCCGTGCCGAACGCGCCGAGGTTGGCGTCGCCCGATATCTGCAGGATGCCGCCCTTGATCGTCGTGCCGCCGAAGAAGTTGTTGTTGCCCCTCAGCGTGAGCGTGCCGGCGCCGTTCTTGATGAGGCCACCGATGCCGCTGACGGTGCCGCCCAACGTGAAGTTGTTGTTGCCCTGCACGGTCAGGCTGCCGACAAGGTTCACGTTCTGGGCCAGCGTGAGGCCGTTCGCCGCGGCCTGGATCGCGCCGCCGTTGCCCATCAGCGTGCCGGTGCCGAAGGCGCCTGCGTCATCGAAGATCGCGACGCCGCCGTTGAGCAGGGCGCTGCCGCTGACCACCGGGCCGTTCAGGGTCCAGGTGCCGCTGTTGACCTGGAGGTTCTCGAAGTTCAGGTACTGCGCGGCCTTGATCTCGCCCGAGCCAGCACCACCGCCGGCGTTGCGCAGCACCAACGTGTCGGTGCCACCAACGCCCGCATCGACCGTGCCGGCGGCCGCGAAGTTCAGCGTGCCGCCCGACGGCGCCGCCACCGCAGTGGCCGGCACCAGGCTCGGTCCGCCGTTGATGGACGAGCCGGTGGCCGCGATGAAGGTATCGTTGCGCGCCCCGGTGCCGAGCGAAACGCTGCCGTTGATCGTGCCCGCGTTGGTGAAACTGTTGCCGCTGGAAGTCGGGCTCTCGAACGCGATGCGGCCGGTGATCGTGCCGGTGTTCACCATGTTGATCTGGCCGCCACCATAGACGGCGACCGCCGCTGCATCGGCCTCGGCCAGTGTCGCTTTGGCGATAGCCCCGGTGGTCATCGTTCCGTTGTTGGTGATCGTCGTGATGCCGCCGCCGTTCTGCAGCGCGAGCGCCAGGCCGGCCAGGCCGACGGACGCATCCCTGGTGCCACTGATCGTCCCGTTGTTGATGACGGTGGCCGTACTGGCCCCGCCGTTGCCCATCACGACGCCCGTGGACAGGTTCGCGGTGTCGTTGCCGAACAGCAGCGGATCGATCTGGCCGTTGTTCGTGAGCTTGATGTCGGAACCCGTCAGCGTCATTGCGCTGCCGCTTCCACCCGGCAGCACGCCGACGGTCGCCCCGGCGTTCACCGTGACGTTCAGGTTGCTGGCGCCGTTCGCATAGTCCGGCGCCAGCAGGGGGGCGGCACCGTCGCAGGTCACGTCGTTGAATGCAACCGTGCACACCGCCTGCGCCGGAAAGAAGCTGGTCGCCAAAAACGCGAGCGCAGCGCCCGCCACTGTCGCCGTGCCGCTGCCCTTGCCGCAGCCCTTCGCCAGTTCCGATGCAACGCGAAACCGGCCCAGCCGACGGTCGAAGATCACGCGGTAGATGTGGTTCACAAGTCTCTCCTCCAATTTTGTAAACCGATGTTATCTAGCCGATGAACTCGAGGTCCCGTGAACGCGAGAAATCGGTGAAGGACCGAATGGAAGGCGAGGAAGTGTCTTGAAGCCACAACATTCCGAAGCCCGCGCCATTGAGTGCGAGTTCGCGACCGGCAGCGCGACGCCATCCCGTTCGACTCCGGGCTCCATCCAGAGAGGCACTGACAGCATTCCGACAGCATCCGCCCGGCAGGATGCGGGCTTCCATCCAAAAAATTCTGGAGACAAGCCATGTCCGACCGCTTCCCCACCGACGTTCCCCTGAGCCGCCGCCACTGGCTGCAAGCCGGCGGCGCCCTCACCCTCGGCGGCCTGCTGCCTTCGATGGCTTCGGCGCAAGACGCCTGGCCCAGCAAGTCGATCCGCTTCGTCGTGCCTTTCGCGCCGGGCGGCAGCTCGGAGATCGTGGCGCGCTCCACCGCCGCCGAGCTGTCGCGCACGCTGGGCCAGAGCGTGTTCGTCGACAACAAGCCCGGCGCGGCCGGCAACATCGCGATGAGCGAGGTGGCGCGCGCCACCGACCAGCACACGCTGATCCTCGGCCACATCGGCACGCTGGCCGTGAACCCCTACATCTTCGCCAAGCTGCCCTACGACGCGAACAAGGACTTCAAGCCCGTGAGCCTGCTGGCCAAGGTGCCCAGCCTGTACGTGGTGCACCCCGACGTGCCGGCGAAGAACCTCAAGGAATTCATCGCCTATGCCAAGAGCAAGCCCGGCAAGCTCAGCTACGGCTCGGCCGGCAACGGCAGCGCCGGCCACCTGGCCTTCGAGTACCTGAAGATGACCGCCGAGGTCTTCATGCTGCACGTGCCCTACCGCGGCACCGGCCCGATGGTGACCGACCTGCTCTCGGGCCGGCTCGATGCCTCGGCCATCGGCGCGGCGGCGATCATTCCGTTCATCAAGGCCGGCAAGGTGCGCTGCATCGCCACCGGCTCGGCCAAGCGCCTGGCGCAACTGCCCGACGTGCCGACCGTGGCCGAGCAGGGCTTCCCCGGCTTCGAGATGACGCAGTGGTACGGCATGCTGGCACCGGCCAGCATCACGCCCCCGCAGATGGCCAAGCTGTCGGCCGAGACCATGAAGGCCGTGAAGTCGCCCGACTCGATGCAGCGGCTCACGGCCGATGCGGCCGAGGCCGTGGGTGGCACGCCGGAGCAGTTCGCGCAGTTCATCACCGCCGAACAGAACCGCTGGCAGAAGGTCATCGCAAGGGCAAACATCAAGCCTGATTGAGGCAGGCAGGCCCTAGCATCGGCGCCATGCGCATCCTGCTGGCCGAAGACGAACACACCCTGGGCACCTGGCTCTGCAAGGCGCTGGAGCATGCGGGCATCCAGGTCGAATGGGTGGACGACGGCCGGCTGGCCGACCGGGCGCTGCAGCAGCGCGACCACGACGCGCTGGTGCTCGACCTGGGCCTGCCCGGCATGGACGGGCACACGGTGCTGCAGCGGCTGCGCGAACGCGACCAGCGGCTGCCGGCGCTGATCCTCACGGCGCGCGATTCGCTGGACGAGCGCGTCGCCTCCCTCAACGCGGGCGCCGACGACTTCCTCGCCAAGCCCTTCGCGCTGGCCGAGCTGGAAGCGCGGCTGCACGCGCTGGTGCGCCGCGCGCGCGGCGTGGAGCATCCGCGCCTGGCCTGCGGGCCGCTGGTGTACGACGGCGCGCGCCGGCAGTTCACGCTGGGCGGCGAGGCGCTCGCCCTGTCGCCGCGCGAACAGGCGGTGCTGCGCGCGCTGGTGCAGCGCAGCGGCGAGCCGCTGTCGAAGCAGCAGATCCTCGACCGCGTGTTCTCCGACGACGACGAGGTGCACCTCGAAGCGATCGAGGTGCTGGTGTACCGGCTGCGCAAGCGGCTCGACGGCAGCGGCGTGCGCATCGTCACGCTGCGCGGCCTGGGCTACGTGCTGGAAGCGGACTGAGTGAGCGCGCTGCGCCGCTTCACCGACCGCCTGCGCCGCACCAGCCTGTGGCAGCGGCTCGCGCTGCTGCTGTTCCCCGCCCTGCTGCTGGTGACGGGCATCGAGCTGTGGATGACGCGGCACGACGCGCTGGCCGCCGCCAACGCCGCGTATGACCGCTCGCTGCTGGGCGCGCTCAAGTCGATCGACGCGAACATCTCCACGGCCTCGGGCGGGCTGTCGGTCGAGCTGCCCTACACGATGTTCGAGTTCTTCGAGCTCACGGCCAGCGGGCAGGTGTTCTTTCGCGTCGCGACCTCCGACGGGCTGGTGGAGCTGGGCAGCGCCGACCTGCCCGCGCCGCCCGTCGAGCCGGCGATGGGCGTGCCGGCCTTCTACGATGCCACCTACTTCGGCGAGGCCGTGCGGCTCGCGGCCTACCGGCGCGACCTGGACCGCGCGCCGGCCGGCAGCACCGGGCGCAGCGTGCTGATCCAGGTCGGCGAGAGCACGCGCTCGCGCCAGGAATTCACAAGCCGCTTCGTGCGCAGCGCCGCACTGCGCGACGGGCTGATCCTCGCGATGCTGCTGTGCGGCACCGCGCTGGCGCTGGCCGCGGCGCTGCGCCCGCTGTCGCGGCTGGCGCGCGAGGTGCAGGCACGCACGCCCGACGACCTCACGCGCATCGCCGAGACCGACCTGCCCGCCGAGGTGCGCCCGCTGGTGGCCGCCGTGAACCAGCAGATGGCGCGCACGCAGGAACTGGTCGCACAACAACGGCAGTTTCTCGACGACGCCTCGCACCAGCTGCGCACGCACCTGACCACGCTGCAGATGCAGGCCGACTACGCGCGCCGCGAGGACGACCCGGCGCAGGTGCGCGCCGCGCTCGACGCGCTGGGCGCCGAGATCGGCCGCGCCACGCGCAGCGCGCAGCAGCTGCTGGCGCTGGGCCGCAGCGACACCGTGGCCGTGGCACCGGCCGAATTCGACACCGCCGAGCTGCTGCGCGAAGTGGCGGTCGACCTGCTGCCGCTGGCGCGCGCCAAGCGCATCGACCTGGGCATCCATGCGCCCTCGCCCGACCTGCACGCGGTGGGCGACCGCGGCCTGCTGCGCGAGGCGTTGAGCAACCTCGTGGCCAACGCCATCGCCTACACGCCGGCGGCCGGCACCATCACGCTCTTCGCGGCCGGCGACGCCGCGGGCTGGAGCCTCAACGTGGAGGACGACGGCCCCGGCCTGAACGACGACGAGCGCGCCACCTT
>NZ_BCUS01000193.1 GCF_001591345.1 Variovorax boronicumulans NBRC 103145
CGCCACTGCGCGAGCGACCGGGGCGCCTGCGCGCCGCAGCGCACCGCCATGTCGGGCAGGCCCACGGGTTGCGGCCAGTGGCCCAGCGTACGCAGGCTCTGGCCTGCGCCCTGCGCCTTCATGTAGTCGATGAGCGCCCAGGCATCGGCCGCGTCGAGCGGGCCGCCGAAGCCGGGCATGGCGGCGGTGCCGTGAAGCACGCGCCAGAGCAGGTCGCCATCGGCGCGGCGCCACAGCAGCGGGCCGGTGAGGTTCGGCGGCCACACGGCGAGCGAAGCGGCCAGCGGTCCTTCACCCTTGCCGTCGGTGCCATGGCAGCTCACGCAGTGCTGCGCGTAGAGCACGCGGCCTTGCGCGATGGACGTGGCCGTGAAGCCGGTCGGCGACGCGTGGAAGCTCGCCGGCGTCGCAGGCACGAGCACGACGTTCGCGTGGGGCCAGGGCGCGGCGATCAGCAGCATCGGCACCAGCGCGAGCAGGTACCAGCGCGAGCGCCGCCAGAGCAACGCGATCAACAGCAGCAGCACCGCCACGCCGACGCACGCCAACGTCCATGCGAGGCTGCGCGCCTGCCCCAGGTCGATCAGCAGGTTCTCGCCCGACAGCCGGTGCGCCCACGGCCACGCCGGCTGGCCGTTCACCTTTTGCACGAGGCCGAGCGCATCGAGCACGCGCAGCAGCTGCAGTTGGGCGCCCTGGAGCAGGTCGATCAGGAAATTGAGCCAGTCGGCTTCCGGCAGAGCGTTCATATCTGTTCAAGGGGGCCGCCGCGCACGGCCGCCCGAAGCGGCCGGCCCGCCCCCGGTAGGGGGTTGGCGAAGCGACACGAAGTGCGCGCAGCCTGGGGGCGAGCTACATCTACCAGGTGGCGCCGAGCCCCAGATGGCGCAGCGCTTCGTGGCGCAGTTCAGCAAGACGCGCATGGCCACGGTGGCGCGGGTACGGCAGGTCGACCACCAGCTCCGCCGCGATGCGCGCCGGCCGGTCGCTCAGCACGATCACGCGGTTGGCGAGGAACAGCGCCTCTTCCACGTCGTGCGTCACCAGCAGCGCCGAGAAGCCCGCGCGCTGCCACAGGTTGACCAGCTCGCTCTGCATCGCGATGCGCGTGAGCGAATCGAGCTTGCCCAGCGGCTCGTCGAGCACCAGCAGCTGCGGGTCGTTGACCAGCGCCCGCGCCAGCGCCACGCGCTGCGCCATGCCGCCCGAGAGCTGGTGCGGAAAGGCCTTGGCGAAGTCGGTGAGGCCGACGAGCTTCAGCGCTTCGTCGACACGCCCGCGCTGCGCCTTGAGCACGCCACGCGCCTGCAGGCCGAGCGCCACGTTGTCCCACACGCTGCGCCAGGGGTAGAGCGTCGGGTCCTGGAAGACGACGATGCGCGACGGGTCGGGCCGCGTGATGGGTGCGCCGTCTTGCGTGATGCGACCGGCGGTGGCGGGCTCCAGCCCGGCCACGAGGCGCAGCAGCGTCGACTTGCCGCAGCCGCTCGGCCCGAGCAGCGCGACGAACTCGCCGGGCTTCACCGTGAGATCGATGTCGTCGAGCACCTGCAGCGGACCTGCGGGCACGTCGAACCAGTGGCTCACGCCATGGATGTCGATCTGCGCGCCGGCCTGGCGCACACCCGCTTCGGCTTGCGCGGTGGCTACCATTTGACGGTCCCCTTCTGCCACGACAGCACGCGGTCGCGCACCTTGAACAGCAGCGTGATCAGGCCCGAGCACAGCAGCGCCATGACGATCAGCGCGGCGTACATGTTCGAGTACGAGGCCCAGCCCTGCGCCCACGACAGGTAGAAGCCCAGCCCGGCCTTCACGCCCATCATCTCGGCCGTCACCAGCACCGAGAAGGCAGCGCCCAGCCCCATGAACAGGCCCACAAACACCTGCGGCAGCGCGGCGGGAATCGCCACGCGCAGCACCAGGAAGCGCTCGCTCGCGCCCATGGTGCGCGCCACGTCGTAGTAGTTGCGGTTGACGCCCGCCACGCCCGACCAGGTGAGCACCGCCACCGGAAAGCCCGTGGCCAGCGCGATGAGGAACACGGCCGCCGCGTAGCTCGACGGAAAGAAGAAGAACGCCAGCGGCAGCAGCGCCGAGGCCGGCACCGGCCCCACGAAGCGCAGCACCGGATGCACCCAGTAGCCCGCGATGCGCGACCAGCCGATGGTCACGCCCGTGAGAAAGCCCGCGAGTGCGCCCAGCACGAAGCCGTGGGCCAGCAGCCGCGCCGAATGAGCCAGGCTTTCGCCGAGGCGCCGCCAGTCGTCGATGTAGGTTTCGATGAGACTCTGCGGCGGCGCGAAGAACGGCGTGGGCAGCAGCGCGAGCTTGGCCGTCGCGATCTCCCAGATCGCGAACAGGACCGGCAGCGCCACCAGCCACGGCCCGGCCGGGCGCAGCGTGCGCGCCACGCGGCCCGCGCGCGTGCCGAGCAGCGCCACGAGCAGCAGCACCGCACCGATGGCAATCGCCGCAATGCCGAATTCGTCGGTGTAGGCCCAGTCGCTGAAGCCCACGGCCTTGTTGGGCCAGTAGACGGTGAGCAGCCCCAGCGCAACCCAGCCCGCGCTCGCGAGCGCGCCGGTGCGCCAGAAGCCTTCGGCGGGACGCGCGAACACGGCGGCCGGCGCGGCCTTCTCGATGCCAGGGCGGCGCCAGTGCCCCGGCGCTTGCGGTGGTGCCTCGAGCACCCGATCGATGACGGCGCTCATGCCAGCGGATCGAAAGACACGTGCTCCGCGAAGCGCACCGGGTCGGTGGTCTTCTTGAGCACGCCGACGCCGCGGAAGTCGCGCGCGTAGAACTCCACCTCGTCGCGCAGCTTGCGGCCCAGCGGGTGGTGGTTGTGCGTGAGCGTGCCCAGCAGCGCACGCAGGTCTTCGACCGGCACCTTGGGCGAGTACTTGGCGAAGAGCTTGGCCGATTCGTTCGGGTTCTCGGCCACGTAGTCGGAGGCCTGCGCAATGGCGCGCACCAGCGAGGCGACGGTGGCCTTGTCCTTGCGCACCAGCTCGCCGCGCGCGCCGACGATGCAGCAGACCTTGTCCTTGTACTCGCCCGAGAGGTTGCTCGCGAGCTCGACGAAGGTGCCCTGGTTGCGCTTCTCGATCAGGTACACGTTCGGGTCGCCGTCGGCAATGGCGTGGATCTCGCCCTTCTTCACCGCGATGTCGAGCAGGTCGGCCGGGTACTGGCGCCAGGTGACGTCGCGGTCGGCGTCGATGCCGTTCTTGGCCAGCAGGATCGAGAAGAAGTTCTTGCCCGGGCTCGCGATGTCCGACACGCCGATGATCTTGCCCTTGAGGCTCGCAAGGCTGGTGGCGCCCGCGTCCTTGGCGCCCACCAGGCGCACGCAGCCGCCGTGCGAGCTGCCGACGATCTTCACGTCGAAGCCCGATTCGAGCGGCTTGAGCCAGCGGTGGATCATGCCCACGGCCGCGTCGGCCTTGGCGGTGGCGAGCGATTCGAGCAGCTGGTCGGTCGAGCCCGTGTAGTTGATGAGGTCCACCTGCAGGCCGTTGCGCTCGAAGTAGCCGCGCTCCTGCGCCACCACCACGGGCGAGAGGCAGAACGCGGCGGCGTTCCAGGCAAAGGTGAGCTTGCGCGCTTGCTGCGAGAAGGCCTGCGAGGCAATGAGGCCGCCCGAGGCGACCACGGCGGCGGCGGCGCCGGTGCGCAGCACGCTGCGGCGGGAAAGGGATGCGTTCATCGGGGAAAGGCTCCGGGGGTTCGTCGTCATTGTCAAAGCAGGAGTTCGGGTTCGGCCTCGACCAGGCCTTCGTACAGGCTGTCGAAGGAATGGATGGCGCCTTCGGGCCCGCCGATCTGGCCGTGCGTGTGGCGCGCGGTGGCTTCGTCGATCGGCTGCGGCGTGCCTGCCGCCTCGGCCAGCAATTGCGTGTGGCAGGCGTTGTCCAGCGCGATGTACCACCACGCGGCGGCCTCCACGGTGGGGCCGGCCGTCAGGATGCCGTGGTTCTTGAGGATGGCGCCCTTTTTGTCGCCCAGCGCGCGGGCGATGCGATCGCCCTCGCTGGTGTCGACCACCATGCCGGTGAAGTCGTCGAACAGCGCCACGTCGTCGTGGAACACGCAGGCGTCCTGCGTGAGCGTGTCGAGCTTGCGGCCCAGCGTGGACCAGGCCTTGCCGTAGGTCGAGTGCGTGTGGGCGGCGGCCACGATGTTCGGGTTGTGCTCGTGGATCGCGGCGTGGATGGCGAAGGCCGCCTTGTTGAGCGGCCGGTCGCCGACGACCGTCTCGCCCTTCGAATTGACGAGCAGCAGGTCGGACACCTTGATGCGCGAGAAGTGCACGCCCAGCGGGTTGACCCAGAAGTGGTCGGTCAGCTCGGGGTCGCGCGCCGTGATGTGGCCGGCCAGGCCCTGCGCGAAGCCGAAGCGCGCGAACAGGCGGAAGGCGCCCGCCAGGCGCTCCTGCCGGTGGCGGCGCTCGGCCTGCACGGTGGGGCGCGGCGGGATGGGGTCGAACCAGTGCTTCTGCTGCGGGTTCGCGTGCAGCTTCAGCGGCTGGGCCGCGTGGCGGTCGATGGACAGGACGGCGCTCATGGCTCAGGCCGCCTTGCGCTGCGACTGCAGGCGCTGCGCGACCAGTTCGCGCGTGCGCGGAATCAGCGCGCGGCCGTAGTCCGTCGCGTCTTCGAGCGGATCGAAGCCGCGGATCAGGAAGGTCGTCACGCCGAGGTCGTAGTAGTCGAGCAGCGCGTCGGCGACCTGCTCGGGCGTGCCGACCAGCGCGGTGCTGTTGGAGCGGCCGCCGATCTCCTGCGCGACCGCGGTCCACAGCCGCTTGTCCAGGCGCGAGCCCTTCTCGGCCGCGGCCAGCAGGCGCTTGGCGCCTTCGCTCTGTTGCGGGCCGCCGCGGTTGTAGCCCTGCACCACGCGCAGGCGTTTCGTCTCCGCCAGGATGTTCTCGGCGCGCGCCCATGCGGCCTCTTCGGTGTCCGCCAGGATCGGGCGGAACGACACCGAGAAGCGCACGCTGCGCCCATGCTTCGCCGCCTCGGCGCGCACGCGGGTCGTGAGTTCGCGCGCCTGGTCGAGCGACTCGCCCCACAGCGCGTACACGTCGGCGTACTTGCCCGCGACCGGGATCGCCGCCTCCGACGCCCCGCCGAAGTACACGGGCACGTGCGGCTTGCCGTGGCGCGTCTGCACCGGCTTCACTTCGGAGAACGCGTTCTGGAAGCGGTAGTGCGCGCCTTCGTGGTCGAAGGGCTTCTCGGCCGTCCACACCTTGTGCAGCACCTCGAGGTATTCGTCGGTACGGGCGTAGCGCTGGTCGTGGTCGAGCCAGTCGCCGTCGCGCTTCTGCTCTTCGTCGGAGCCGCCCGAGATGTAGTGCACGCCGAGCCGCCCGCCGCTGAACTGGTCGAGCGAGGCGAACTGGCGCGCCGCGAGCGTGGGCGCCACGAAGCCCGGGCGGTGCGCGAGCATGAAGTGGATGCGCTCGGTCACCGAGGCCGCGTAGGCCACGGTGAGCGTGGCGTCGGGGCTGGTGGAATGGTGCGGCACCAGCACGCGGTCGAAGCCGGCGTTCTCGTGCGCCTGCGCGAAGGCGCGCACGTAGTCGCGGTCGATGGCCGGGCCCTTGGCGGCGTGGATCTCCGAGACCTTCTGGCCCTGGATCATGCCGATGAATTCAACGTCGTTCTGGCTCATGGTGTCCTCGTGGATGCGGATGGAATGAAGGGGTCAGGCGGCGGGCAGCCGCAAGAGGTTTTCGAAGCGGCGGTCCCACAGCGGCTTCACATCGGCCGGGCCGTCGAGCACGCCGATCTTCTGGAAGGTGTCGGCCACGTCCTGGTGGCTGCGCACCACGGCGTCGGTGACGGGGCCCAGGCTGTAGTCGCCGCTGCGGCCGTTGAACAGCTCGACCAGGTCGCCCACGGGCACGCGCGTCTCGGCCGACTGCGCGCGGGCGTAGGCCAGGAAGTTGCCATTGATCCAGGCGAACGCGCGCTGCAGGCGCTGCAGCAGGTCGCCCAGCGCCGCGCGGCGCAGCGTGTCGTCGAGCGCGCGCGGGTTGGCGTAGATGGGGAAGTTGCCCGACAGGTAGCCCACGCCGGTCTTGAGCGTGCGCGCGCCGTACTGGGTGCGCGCGAGCTGGCCGTTGTAGCCGTAGATGGCCCAGGCATCGAGGTCGCCGCGCGCAAAGGCCGAGAGGCCGTCGGCCGGCGTGAGGCTCACGGGCTGGATGTCGGCGAACGACAGGCCCGCTTCGGCCAGCTGCTTGGCCAGGTAGTAGTGCGAGGTGGTGGCGCGCACGTAGCCCACGCGCTTGCCCTTGAGGTCAGCGATGCTGCGGATGGCCGAGTCCTTGCGCGCCAGCGTGGCCTGGTTGTTGAGGTCTTCGTGCGTCACGGCCACGAGCCGCACGCTCGACTTCTGCCGCGCCGCGAACACGGGCGGGATCTCGCTGCCCGATCCCAGGTCGAGCGCGTCGCCGTTGATGGCCTCGATGTGCAGCACGCCGTTGTTGAGCTCGCGCCAGTCGATCTTGTAGGGCGTGTCGGCCTGGCCCGAGGCCGTGAGCAGCGGGCGCCACAGGCCCTTGTAGGTGCCCACGCGCAGCGTCACGCCCGACAGGTCGCGCGACGGCGCGGCGGCCTGCGCCACGCCCGAAGCCGCCACGCCCCATGCGGCGGCGGCCTGCAGCAGGCGGCGTCGGTCCAGCGGGAAATCGGGTGTCATGCCTTGTGTTCTTTCTTCTTCACTCACTCACGAGGAGAAGCGAGACCGTACCGAGACGGACCCCGAAAACGAACGCAGAAAAACGAATTTGGATATGCGCGATGCATCCTTCGCGCGCTGGCAGCGGGCCTTTACCGTGCGGGCACCATGAGTGCACTCCCCTTGCGCCGCGCGCCGGCCGTTCCCGACACAGACACCCCGCCCTCCGTCGATTCCGCCGTGCTGGCCCGCCTGTCGGACCAGTTCGCGTCCACGGCCGAAGACCACGACCGCAGCGGCGCCTTTCCGCGCCAGAACTTCGAGGCGCTGCAGGCGCACGGCCTGGTCGGCCTCGTCGCGCCCGTCGCATACGGCGGCGGCGGTGCCACGCTGGCCACGGCGCGCCGCGTGATCGCGGCGGTGGCGCGCGGCGAGCCCGCCACCGCACTGATCCTCAC
>NZ_BCUS01000194.1 GCF_001591345.1 Variovorax boronicumulans NBRC 103145
GCGTGCCAGCAGCCGCGCCAGCGCCTCGGGCAGCCCGTGGTTCGGCTTGATCGGCGGCGGCGCAAAACTGCCCAGGCGCGCCGGTGCAGGTGCCAGCGAGACGAGCGTCTGCGCATGGCACACGGCGCTCGACACGCCGTCGACCACGGGAACCGGAATGCGGTCCTTGATCGAGCGCGCCAAGCCCGCCAGCGGCGCGCCGGCAATGATGATCACGTCCGCGCCGTCGTTCTCGATGGCCGACATGCACAGGGCCTTCAGGCGCTGGCCGTGGTCGTCCTGCACATGGCCGATGTCCTTGAGCGGACCGTCCAGGCTGCGGATGCTCGCCAACCGGTCGATGAGGCCGTTGGCCTGCACGCACTCCCGGTACCACGCCGTGATGCGCCGCGAGATCGCGACGATCGAGAAGCGCTTGCCCAGCAGGCACGCACTCATGAGCGCGGCTTCGGTGAGGCCGACCACGGGGACGTCGAGCGCCTCGCGCAGGCCGTCGATGCCGGGGTCGCCGAAGGCCGCGACCACGATGGCGTCGTGCCGCGTGTGGTGCTCGGCCGCGAGCGTGGCGGCGGCGTAGGCGCCGATCAGCGATTCGAAGCGGGTCTCGATGTAGGCCACGCCGAAGGGCGCCGTGACCACCTCGATGTGCGTGTCGCTCGCGGCCGCGCGCCGGGCCTCGGCCGCGATCAGGTCGGAGACGCTTTGCGAGGTGTTGGGGTTGATGAGCAGCAGGTTCATGGCGGTGGCTCCAGGTTCAGGCGGGTCGGCGGCTCGGCAGCAAGGTGGGCTCGCCCCGGCGCAGGAATTCTCCGCGTCCGGCGCGCGGATGGAAGCGTTCGCCGTCCCACACGACTTCACCGCGCGCCAGCGTCAGCGCCGGCCAGGCCTTCACCTCGATGCCCTCGTAGGGCGTGTAGTCGACGTCGTGGTGCAGGTCGGCGTTGCGGATGGCGCGCGGCGTGGTGCCCCAGACCACGAGGTCGGCATCGGCGCCCACGGCGATCGTGCCCTTGCGCGGGTGCAGCCCGTAGGCCTTGGCGGGGTTGGTGGACGTCAGCTCGACGAACTTGTTGATGGTGATTCGCCCGTCGAGCACGCCGTGCGAGAACAGGAGCGGCAACCGCGTCTCGATGCCGGGAATGCCGTTCGGGATGTGGCGGAACGCCACCTCTTCGCCGCCGGGCTTCTTGCCCTCGGGCGCGTCATAGCGGAACGGCGCATGGTCCGACGAGAAGATCGTGAACAGCCCGTCGGACAGCCCATTCCAGATCACCTGCTGGTTCTCGCGGTTGCGCGGCGGCGGGCTGCAGACGCAGCGCGCGCCCTGGTAGCTGTCGTCGATGCCCAGGTCTTCAGCGGTCAGGAACAAATACTGCGGGCACGTTTCGGCGAACACGCTCAGGCCGTGCGCGCGCGCCCAGCGGATCTGCTCGACGGCTTCGCGCCCCGACACGTGCACGATCATGATCGGCACGTCGACCAGCTCCGACAGCGCGATGGCGCGGTGCGTCGCCTCGCGCTCGACCAGCATCGGCCGCGAATGCGCATGAAAGCGCGGCGCGGTGCGCCCGCTGGCTTCGAGTCGCTTGGTCAGCCACTCGATGCAGTCGGCGTTCTCGGCGTGGATCATGGCCATCGCGCCCTGCTCTCTCGCCACCGACAGCACGTCGAGGATCTGGCCGTCGTCCAGCTTCAGATCGTCGTAGGTCATGTAGATCTTGAACGAGGTGTAGCCCTCGGCGATGAGCTGCGGCAGCTCGTGCTTGAGCACCTCCTCGGTCGGGTCGCTCACGATCAGGTGGAAGGCGTGGTCGACGTGGGCGCGGCCCTCGGCGCGCTGGTGGTAGTCCTGCACGGCGGCGCGCAGCGACTGGCCCTTCTGCTGCGCGGCGAACGGAATCACGGTGGTCGTGCCGCCGCAGGCCGCGGCGCGGGTGCCCGAGCCGAAGTCGTCGGCCATGCGCACGGGCGGCTCCATCGGCTGGTCGAGGTGGCAGTGGGCGTCGACGCCGCCCGGCGTCACGTAGCGGCCGGCGGCGTCGATCTCCTGCCGGCCGGGCGGCAGGCCGAGGCCGAGCTGCACGATGCGGCCATCGCGGATGCCGATGTCCGAATCGAAGGTGTCGCTGGCGGTGGCAACGCGGGCGTTGCGCACCACGAGATCGAGGTCGCGGAAGGTCATGGTCTTTCTTTGCTTTTCTGTCTGTGTCGGGGGCGGTGGCGAACGCTCAGGCTGTTGCGTCGAACAGCCGGCCCCAGCCCTTCACGGCGCCCGGCGCGACGCCGACCGTCTTCAGCGCGCGCCAGACCACGGTGGCCACCGAGTCGTAGATCGGGATGCCGAGCTCGCGCTCCATCTCCTCGACCAGCTGCGCGCCGCTCAGGTTGGTGCACATGATGGTGATGGCGTCGGGACGCTGCTGCGCCACCTCGCGCAGCATGCGGCGCAGCGTGTCGGGCTCGACCTCGCTGAACGAGAAGTTCACCGTGAGGTCCAGGTGGCGTTCGGCCACGCAGTCGATGCCGATGCCCGCGTAGTTGGCGACGATGCGCCGCTGCACATCCTCGACGTACGGCGACACCAGCCCCAGCGTGCGCGCGCCCTCCGCGGCCAGCAGTTCGTTGAGCGCCAGCACCGAGGTGGTCGCCGGGATGCCGGTCGCCTCGGTGATGCGCGCGCACAGCGCCTGGTCTTTCTCGAAGCCGAGCCAGCTGGCCGAGGTGCCGCTCCAGCAGATGGTGTCGACGCGCGCGTCGGCCAGCAGCCGCGCGGCCTCGAGGATCTTGCTGTCATCGAACTGGTTCAGCGACGCATCGCGCATCGAGATCTCGGTGACGGTGAAGCGCGAGAAATGCGCCGAGACGCCTGGCACGGCCGCGACCATCGCACTGGTCAGCGGTTCGAGCGCCGTGTTCGAGGAAGGCGTGAGCACGCCGATGAGTTTGCGAGAGGTCATGAGATGGAAGTCGGGATGGTTGGCATCAGACCGGCAGCTTCTTGCTGTAGTCGATCAGCATCGTCGAGCAGACGAACAGGCCCGCACCGGCGGCCGTGAACAGCATCAGCGCCATGAAGTACGAGCCGGTGGCCTGCACGATCAGGCCGACCACGATCGGCACGCCGATGCCCGCCACGTTGCCGCCCAGGTTCATCGTGCCGCCCAGGAAGCCGACCCGGGCACGCGTGCCGAGGATCGACGGCACGCACCAGAACAGGCCGCACCAGCGCAGGAAGAACAGCGTGACCGACAGCAGCACGACCACCGCGACCGGGTCCGTGATCCGCGTCACCATGAAGATGGCGATGGTCGCGATGATCGACGAGATGCCGAACAGCGTGCGCAGCACCTTGCTCTGCGACGCGCCGGCCGCCATCCATTTGTCGGCCAGCCAGCCGCCGAACATTTCGCCGACGAAGCCCGAGAAGAACATGATGAACACCGCACCGCCCATCTGCTTGATGTCGAAGCCGTGCACCTTCGACAGGTAGTTGGGCATCCAGGTGAGCAGGCCGTAGAACAGCGCGTTGAAGCACATCCAGCCGAAGAACATGCCCCACACCGAGCGGTAGCGGAAGAAGTCGAGCACGCGGCCGCTGGCATTGGCCGATTCCTTGGCGGCGTCGGCGGCATGGCTGGCCTCGATGTAGCGCGCCTCGGCTTCGTTCACGTCGGGATGCTGGCGCGGATGGTTGCGGATGTAGCGCCAGGCGAAGTAGCCGGCGATGACGGTGCCGACGCCGGCGATCACGAAGGCCAGGCGCCACGAGCCGAGCACGGCGATCAGCGCCGAGATCAGGATCGCGCCCAGCGCCGCGCCCAGGGGCGCGCCGCCGTCGAGCAGAGTGGCGCCGCGCCCGCGTTCGGTCTGCGTCATCCAGATGCCGTTGAGCTTGCCGCCCGCCGGGTAGATCGGCGCCTCGGCCGCGCCCAGGCCCAGCCGCGTGAGCAGCAGGGGCACCCAGCCGGTGCAGGCCGCGGCGATGGCCTGGAAGAAGCCCCAGCCCACGGTGGCGCCGGCAATGACGACGCGCGGGCCGAAGCGGTCGGCCAGCATGCCGCCCGGGATCTGCATCAGCGCATAGGTCCAGAAGAAGGAGCTGAGCAGCAGGCCCTGCACGGCCGGGCCGATGTCGAATTCCTTGGCGATCAGCGGCATGGCCACCGAGAGCGAGGCCCGGTCGATGTAGTTGATCGAGATCAGGAACAACATCATCAGGAAGATCTTCCAGCGCACCTTGGTGGGCTGGAGGGCGGCGTCGGGCGCTGCGGCGGTCGCCTTGGCGCCGTCCGTCATGGTGTTTTGCATCGGTTTGTCTCCTTGCAGTGGCACGGATGCCAGCTTGCAAGGAAACGACCCGGCACGCTGGCGAACTTTGCAGTCGCGGGTCGGGCTGGTCCGGTCCAGTGCACCACCGAGGCTGTGGGGCGGAATTTAGGCTTTGTCGAAATTAACGTCAACAACAATGTTGACAATCTTGTTGACGATAGTGGAGAGCACCTAGACTGCAGCCCCTTCCCGAGGGATCACGCGGCGTCGGCGGCCGGTGTTTGCGCAAAGTACGCCATGGCCGCCAGCACCCCGCTGCCGGCCACCGGCACGCCGGCCAGCTTGAAACCCATCTCGATGCCGGTCAATGCGGCCATCAGCGTGAGGTCGTTGCAGTCGCCCAGGTGGCCAATGCGGAACATGCGGCCCCGCAGCTTGCCCAGGCCCGCGCCCAGCGAGAGGTCGAAGCGCTGGTGGATGAGGCGGCGCAGCGCGTCGGCATCGACGCCCTGCGGCGTGATGACGCCGGTCAGCACGGGCGAGTGCACGCACTCGTCGGCGCACTGCGTCGGCAGGCCCCAGGCCTGCACGGCGGCGCGCACGCCCCGGGCCCAGCGCTGGTGGCGCGCGAAGATCACGGGCAGGCCCTGTTCGAGCACCATGTCCAGCGCCTCGCTGAGGCCGTACAGCAGGTTCGTGCTCGGCGTGTAGGGCCAGTAGCCGCCCTGGTTCATCTCGATGATCTCGTCCCAGGCCCAGAAGGCCTTGGGCAGGCGCGCGGTCTTCGCCACCTCGAGCGCCTTGGGCGACACCGCGTTGAAGCTGATGCCCGGCGGCAGCATGAGGCCCTTCTGCGAGCCGCTGACGGTGACGTCCACGCCCCACTCGTCGTGCCGGTAGTCGGCGCTCGCCAGGCCCGAGATGGTGTCGACCATCAGCAGCGCCGGATGGCCCGCCGCATCGATCGCGCGGCGCACCGCGGCGATGTCGGAGGTGACGCCCGTCGAGGTCTCGTTGTGCACCACGCACACGGCCTTGATGTGGTGCGTGGTGTCCTGGCGCAGGCGCTGCTCGATCAGGTCGGCCTGCACGCCGTGGCGCCAACTGCGCGGCAGGCCGGTCTCGTCGCTGCCTTCGAGCGCGAGGAACTCGGGCTCCAGACCGAGCCGGCGCGCCATCTTCTGCCACAGCGTCGCGAAGTGGCCGGTCTCGAACATCAGCACGTGGTCGCCCGGGCTCATCACGTTGACCAGCGCCGCCTCCCAGGCGCCGGTGCCCGACGCGGGATAGACGACAACCGGGTGCCGGGTCTGGAACACCTGCTGCAGCCCGCCGATGACCTTCTTTCCCAGCGTGGCGAACTCAGGCCCGCGGTGGTCGATGGTCGGCAGGCTGATGGCCCGCAGGATGCGGTCGGGCACGGGGCTGGGGCCCGGGATCTGCAGGAAGTGGCGGCCGCTGGGGTGGTTGTCGAGCGCGATCATGGGGGGTGTCTCCGTTCTGGATGGGTTGTGGAAAGTGCTAGAGCTGCACCGACGCGTGGCCGATGCCCGGGAATTCGGCGGTGACGAGGTCGCCCTCGCCCGCTTCGAGAATGCCGACCCAGGTGCCGGTTGTGACGACGGTGCCGGCCGCGACGGTCTGGCCATGGCGCGTGGCGTGGCGCAGCCACACGGGCAGCAGCCAGGCGGGATCGCCGAGCGAATGCGTGCCGCGACGCATCACGGTCGCGCGCGCGCCGATGCGCACCTCGCAGGCCTGCGCGGCCCAGTCGCGGGCGACGAACGGCCCCCACTCGCCGAGCACCAGCGCGCCGTGCGATTGCAGGTCGGCCAGCTTGCACAGCGCGGGCGCGTCGAGGGCCTCCTGCCAGCGGGAATCGACGATCTCGATCGAGACCGTCATCGCATCGACCAGCGCGCGTGCGCTGTCCGCATCGAGCGCCGATGCCAGGGCCGCATCGACGTCGAGCCCGATGCGCAGCGCGATCTCGGCCTCGATGCCCCGGAGGTGGAACGGCCAGTCGCCGGCCGTGGCCGGGCTGGTCCATACGCCGCGCGGCGGCAGCGGCGCATGCGTCAGCACGGCATCGCGCGACGGGCCGCCGGCCTTCCAGTACCGGGGCGGCGCCGCACCGAACCAGCCGAGCGCCTGCGCCACCTGCTGCTGCACGGCGTAGGCCTCGTCGGCCTGCGCGAGCCCTCCGGCCACGTCGGCCGCCGGGCTCGCGACGTGCGCGCTGCGCGCACGCACCAGCGCCTGCGCCACCGCGTCGATCGTTGAATGGGACATATCGGGTTCCTCCAGTGATCCCAGGAAAGAAATCAGAAGCGCGCGTGCAACGGCGCGAGCCCCTTCACTTCCGCCCGCACGGCCGTGCCCTGCGAGGCGAACAACATGCCGGTGCACGAACCGGTCGTCACGACCTGGCCGGCCCGCAGGCCCTGGCCACGCGCCGCACCTTCGTTGGCGAGCCACACGAGCAGTGCGCCGACGTCGGGGTGCGTGTGCTCCCCGACCGTGTGGGCGACGACCTGCGCGTCGAAATGCATCACGACCTCGGTCTGTGCGAGGTCGAGCCACGACCGTTCGAAAGGCGCGGGCTCGCCGAGCACGAGGCCGCCGTGGCACAGCAGGTCGGCCAGCAGCGCCGAGGGGCTGGCGTCGAGCCAGTCGATCAGGCGGGTCTCCGCTACCTCGATCACGAGCAGCACTTCCGCGATGGCACCGGCGACCTCGTCGCGGGTGTAAGGCAATGCGCGCGGCGGCAGGTCGGTGCCGAGGCGGAACGCAAGCTCGGCCTCGACGCCGCGCAGATGCCATGCACCGCCGACCAGCGACGCGCCGCCGGGCACCAACCCCTCGGCCGGCAGCGGCGCG
>NZ_BCUS01000195.1 GCF_001591345.1 Variovorax boronicumulans NBRC 103145
CGGGCCCGGTCGGCCGCGCCTGCGGCGTCGACGGCGCCGGCCTGCGCCTGAGCCCACGGGCGCTTGCTATATTTTCAATAGCTACCTTTGCAGGATGGATGGCCCTTCGGGGCCTTTTTCATGCGGGCGTTGTTTTTAAGACAAGCAACTGTCATGCCCTGCAAGCTATAATGTCGGGTTCGTTTCGATACCACGACGAAGAATTTCGTCACCCCCGCCGGCCGATCTGCGTTGCCATCTGAATCCGGGATCCAGGATTCATCAGGCTTCTCGTTTCCAGCCCTCGGGCCACGCCGGCTTTCACAGTGTGTTGGAGCGCCAGACCGGGCGCCCATGAATGCCACCACTGCCTTCGTTCCTGTTGAAGCGAATCGCGCGTGCGGCGCGTCCGTTCTCACTAATTTTTCGGCATTGCGCGCCCCGCACCGGCACGCAGCGCCCCAGGCTTCATGGACACTTTCGCAACAGCATCGCGGTGGGCAGGTTTCTGCTTCCCGCACCGCAACGACAGATTCCTGGACGCCGGCTGACCCGCCGGCCGACTGAAACCAACACGCCCATCTTCATCTCCAACACACATCGAACGATTCAGAGGTAATCACACATGCCCAAGGAAGAACTGATCGAAATGAACGGCGCAGTGACCGAAGTCCTGCCCGACTCGCGCTACCGCGTCACGCTCGACAACGGCCACCAGCTGATCGCCTACAGCGGCGGCAAGATGCGCAAGCACCACATCCGCATCCTGGCCGGCGACAAGGTCTCGCTCGAGCTGTCGCCCTACGACCTGACCAAGGGCCGCATCACGTTCCGCCACCTGGAACGCCGCGGCCCCCCGCCGACCAACTCGGGCAACAACACGCCCCGCCGCTGAGCGACGCCCGGCCGGCCTTGCAGAGCGCCCTCCCGGAGGGGGCCCTGCAAGGCCTTTGTCTTTTCCGGGCCGTCACTTTTTTTGCTCCTCCGTCTTCCTGTCTGTCTCCGGCTGCCGAACGATGAACTCCACCACCTCCCCAGCCGGCGGCCTCCAGGCCGAACCCCACGGCTTTGCCACGCTGGCGCTGTCGCCCCAGATGCTGGCCAACCTCACCCAGCTCGGCTACACGCAGATGACGGCCATCCAGGCCGCCGCGCTGCCGCCCGCCTTGCTCGGCAAGGACCTGATCGCCCAGGCCAAGACCGGCAGCGGCAAGACCGCCGCCTTCGCGCTGGCGCTGCTGTCCAACCTGAACCCGCGCCGCTTCGCCATCCAGGCGATGGTGCTGTGCCCCACGCGCGAGCTGGCCGACCAGGTCACGACCGAGATCCGCCGCCTGGCGCGCGCCGAAGAAAACATCAAGGTCGTCACGCTGTGCGGCGGTGTGGCGCTGCGCGGGCAGATCGCCAGCCTGGAGCACGGTGCCCACATCGTGGTGGGCACGCCGGGCCGCATCATGGACCACCTGGAGCGCGAGAACCTCGACCTCTCGGCGCTCAACACGCTGGTGCTCGACGAGGCCGACCGCATGCTCGACATGGGCTTCTTCGACGACATCGTGAAGGTGGCGCGCCAGTGCCCCAAGGAACGCCAGACGCTGCTGTTCTCGGCCACCTACCCCGAAGGCATCGCCAAGCTCGCGCAGCAGTTCATGAAGAACCCCGAGCAGATCACGGTGCAGGCCCAGCATGAAGGCAGCAAGATCCGCCAGCGCTGGTACCAGGTGAAGGACAGCGAGCGGCTGCACGCCGTGAGCCTGCTGCTGGACCATTTCCGTCCCGTGAGCACGCTGGCCTTCTGCAACACCAAGCAGCAGTGCCGCGACCTCGTCGACGTGCTGCAGGCGCAGGGCTTCAGCGCGATGGCGCTGTTCGGCGAGCTGGAGCAGCGCGAGCGCGACCAGGTGCTGGTGCAGTTCGCCAACCGCAGCTGCTCGGTGCTGGTGGCCACCGACGTGGCGGCGCGCGGCTTGGACATCGCGCAGCTCGAAGCGGTGATCAACGTCGACGTGACGCCCGACTCCGAAATCCACATCCACCGCGTGGGCCGCACCGGCCGCGTGGGCCAGCAGGGCGGCTCGGAAGGGCTGGCGCTGAACCTGGCCAGCATGAACGAGATGGGCTTCGTCGGGAAGATCGAACAGCTGCAGGGCCGCGAGTCCGAATGGCACCCGCTCGCCGAGCTCACGCCCGCCAAGGGCGCACCGCTCACGCCGCCCATGGCCACGTTGCAGATCGTCGGCGGGCGCAAGGAAAAGATCCGCGCCGGCGACGTGCTGGGCGCGCTGACCGGCGACTGCGGCTACACCAAGGACCAGGTCGGCAAGATCAACGTCAACGAGTTCTCGACCTATGTCGCGGTGGACCGCGGCATTGCCGAAGAAGCCGCCCGCAAGCTCGGCAACGGCCGCGTGAAGGGCAAGAGCGTCAAGGTGCGCCTGCTGACACCGCAGTCCACCTGACATCCCTCCCATGCTCCTGTTTGGGCGCTTGGCAGACGAAATCTGCCGATGTGGCCTAATCGGGGGTCGAACATCTTTTTTATCCGAGCTTTCCATGCCCAAGAAAATCCGTACCGAAGCCGACCGTCTTGCCAGCCCGAAGCCGACGCCCATGCCCGGCTACACCGTGCCGCGCAACGGTGGCGGCCAGAAGATCAGCCTCGAGCGCGGCACCGCCACGCGCAGCAAGAAGAACCCGGGCAAGCGCCCGAGCAAGGGCGGCTGATCCAGCCCCCGCGGCTCTTTCTTCGGAGCCACGACGAACGCGCCCCCGGGCGCGTTTTGTCATTGGGGCCTGCCCTGCATCACGCGCTGCCATGTCCGACGACAACCAGATCTACATCCCGCCCTCGTTCTTCGCGGTCTACAGCGACGCGCGCCAGCGCCTGCGCGAGCCGATCGACGTGGTGCGCGCGCGCTACGAGATCTGCGAAGACCTCGCCGGCCACCTCGTGGGCCATGCGCAGATCCAGCACCACACCGAGGTGCCGGTCGAAAGCGAGATCCTGCGGCGCATCCACGCCGGGCTGGCCACGCCGGAATCGGGCGTGTCGGTGCCCGAGGCCGGCTGGATCGTGCAGCGGCTGGCCGAGCTGCTGGGGTGGGAAGCGCCCGAGATCGCCGAGCCGACGGGCGACTAGCCCCCGCGCACCTCACCGCGCCGCGAACCGCTCCAGCAGGAAATCGACAAAGGCGCGCGTCTTCGCCGCCAGGTGACGCGACGGGTACACGGCGTACACCGGCGTGCGGTCGGCCTCCCAGTCGGCGAGCACGGCTTCGAGCCGGCCCGCCGCCAGCTCCTGCTCGACATAGATGCGCGGCACCAGGCTCAGGCCGAAGCCCGCGAGCAGGGCGTCGCGCACGGCGATGCTGGAGCTGACCTTGTAGCGCCCGTCGATCGGCACCGCCACGCTGCGCCCGGCGCGGCGGAAGGTCCATTTGTTCGCGTGGCCCGACAGGGTGAACTGCACGCACTCGTGGGCCTTCAGGTCTTCGGGCGCGGCAGGCCGGCCGTGGGCCGCGAAGTAGCCGGGCGCGCCGCACAGCACGTGGGTCATGGTCATGAGCTCGCGCGCGACCAGGCTCGAATCTTCCAGCCGGTCGCTGCCGCGGATCGCGAGGTCGTAGCCTTCGCCGATGAGGTCGATGCGGGTGTCCTGCAGGTTCAGCTCCAGCCGCAGGTTGGGGTGGCGCGCCAGGAAGGCGGGGATGTGCGGCGAGATGCAGGTCAGCGCGAAGGTCAGCGGCGCGCTCACGCGCAGCACGCCGCCCGGGCTCGCCCCCATGGGCGCCAGCGCGGCGTCGGCCTCGTCCAGGTCGTCGAGGATGCGCGCGAGCCGCTCCACGTAGGCCGCGCCGGCCTCGGTGAGGCTCATGCTGCGCGTGGTGCGGTTGATCAGCCGCACCTTCAGGTGCGCCTCCAGCTCGGCGATGTTCTTGCTGACGGCCGCGGCCGACAGCCCCAGCTGCCGCGCGGCGCCGGCGAAGCTGCCCGCCGCGGCGGTGGTGCGAAAGACCTTGAGGGCGGTGAGATGGTCCATGGCCGGCGCTCGATTGACGACTGTCAGTAAAGAATCAATTCATTATTCGAGCATTCACAACCACAGGTCAACGGCCTAGATTCGAGCCATGACCTCCTCCAACCGCACCACCGACGTCCTGCTCACCGCGATCGCGCCTGCGGTCTGGGGCAGCACCTACATCGTGACCACCGAGCTGCTGCCGGCGAACTACCCGCTGACGGTGGCGCTGTTGCGCGCGCTGCCGGCCGGCCTGCTGCTGATGCTCATCGTGCGCCAGCTGCCGCCCCGGGCGTGGTGGGGGCGCATCCTGCTGCTGGGCGCGCTGAACTTCTCGGTGCTGTGGGCGATGCTGTTCCTGGCCGCCTACCGGCTGCCGGGCGGCGTGGCGGCCACCATCACCTCGGTGCAGCCGCTGTTCGTGGTGTTCCTCGCCGGCCTGCTGCTGGGCGCGCCGGTGCGTGCGCTGTCGGTGGCAGCGGCCGTGATCGGCATGGGCGGCGTGGCGCTGCTGGTGCTCACGCCGAACGCCGCGCTCGACGCGCTGGGCATCGCCGCGGCACTCACGGCGGCGGTGTCGATGGCCTTCGGCACGGTGCTCAGCCGCCGCTGGCAGCCGCCGGTGTCGGCGCTGACTTTCACGGCCTGGCAGCTGACCGCCGGCGGCCTGCTGCTGCTGCCGGTGGCGCTGTGGCTGGAACCGCCGCTGCCCGCGCTCACGGCGATGAACTGGGTCGGCTTCGCCTGGCTCGGCCTGGTCGGCGCCGCGCTCACCTACATCGTGTGGTTCCGCGGCGTGGCCCGGCTGGAGCCCTCGGCGATCGCGCCGCTGGCCTTCCTGAGCCCGGTCACGGCCGTGATCCTGGGCTGGGCCTTGCTGGGCCAGAGCCTCTCGGGCTGGCAGATGGCGGGCATCGGCATCGTGATCGCGAGCATCTGGCTGAGCCAGCAGGCACAGCGCGGTGCGCAGCCGGTGCCGGCGGTGCAGCCCGCCCCCAGTCGCTGAGACTTCAGGCCACCGGGGCCGCGCGGCGCAGCAGGCTCAGGTAACCGGGCTGCACTTCCATGCGCGCCGTCGCGCCCTGGCGCTGCAGCAGGCGGTGCGCCTTCGGCAGCGCCCAGCAGGGCAGGTTGGTGAACATGTGGTGCTCGCAGTGGTAGTTGACCCAGTAGGGCGCCACGAAGATGCGTTCGAGCCAGCCGGCGTGCGTGGTGCGCGCCTGGCGCAGCGGGTCGGCTTCGTTCTGCGCCACCAGCGCATGCTCGGCGATGTTGCGCACGCGGCTCACGAGCGGCAGCCAGGTCGCCATCGGCAGCAGCCACATCAGCACCCAGGCCCACCAGACACCGGCCAGCGTGAAGGCCAGCAGGCCCAGGCCGTTGCCGATGAGAAAGCGCCTGTCCTTCGCCAGCCCGCGCCCGAACACGCGCAACGCCGACTCGCCCGGCGCGCGCTGGCGCAGGGCGTCGGCGATGTGGCCGAAGCGCTGCTTGTAGAAGGTCTGGCCGCTGAGGTCGCGCACGACCTTGCGCCACATCGAGTCGCGCGAGATCGGGAAGGGCGCCGACAGCACGAGGTCGGGGTCTTCGGTCTGCTGCACGAAGCGGTGGTGTTGCAGGTGATAGGGCCGGTAGTCGCGCAGCGTGGGCGAGCACAGCCAGTAGCCGACCCAGTCGTTCACCTTGCGATTGCGGTGCAGCCCCGCGTGCGCGGCGTCGTGCATGAGGATGAACAGGCCCAGCTGGCGCGTGCCGACGATCGGCACCATGAGCGGAATCGTCCACGGCCACACGATGCCCACGAGCATCGCGGCGCCGATCACGCCCCAGCAGTGCGCCACCAGCCACAGGCCCCGCCAGGACGAGCGCGCGGTGAGCGATTGCCACTCGTCGGGGGTGAAGAAGTCTTCGGGTCGAGCGCGGGGTGCAGCGGCCATCGGGCCAGTATGCGGCGAAGGCGCCGGCAGATCACGCGTAGTTCCCCGATGCGGATGCGCAGCGGCGAGGCCCTTCGGCCTACTTGTCGATGATTTTCCGGGCGAAGACTTCGAGGTAGTCCATGAGCCGCTCGGCGCCCGCGATGGCCGCGGCCTCGTCGCCGGTGGCGATGCCCTGCGCCAGTTCGAGGTGCGCGTTGGCGCCTTCGACGATCTCGCCCTCGTGCTGGTAGGCGTACCAGAAGCGCCGGCACTGCACGATCAGCGGCACCACCGCCTTCACCGCCGAGTCGTTGTGGCTCGCCTGGTGGGTGACGAGGTCGAGCGCGCGGTCGGCCTGCATGTAGTCGTTCAGGTCGCCGCGGCCGGCGGCTTCGACCATGGCCTCGGCGCAGCGCACGATGGCCTGGCGCTGCGGCGCGGTGGCGCGGCGCGCGGCGCAGGCGGCAATCAGCTGCTCGAGCACGCGCCGGGTCTGGATCACGTCCAGGTGGTCGGCCAGGTCGATGGTCGACACCAGCAGGCCGCGGCGCGGCTGCTGCACGATGAGGCCGATCGACACCATGCGCATCAGCGCCTCGCGCACCGGCGTGCGGCCCAGGCCCGTGCGCTCGGCCAGCTCGGCCTCGACGATCTGGCTGCCGGGCTCCAGCTGCATGGTGGACAGCAGCGCCTCGATGGCGTCGTAGGCCAGGTCGGCCGCGCGGCGCTTGGGCGGGGGTCGGGGAGCGGTCTTCGGGGCGGCCATGGTGGGGATGTGGATGTGCTCGTGCGTGTACAGATGTGGGGCCGTCATTGTCGGGCGTCGCCGGGCGCTGCGAGCCCGGCCAGTGTCTCGATGCGGACCGGCACCAGCGGCGGGCGCGGCGCGGGCGGCGTCCAGCCGAACAGGAACTGCGCCGCGTCGCCGCAGACGCGCCCCTGGCAGGCGCCCATGCCGCAGCGGCGGTGCAGCTTGGCATCGGTCCAGCCGGTGCAGGCCGAGAGTGCGGCAAAGGGCACGTCCTCGCAGCGGCACACGAGCGTGTCGGGGCGGGGCAGGGCCTTGAGGTCGTCGGCCAGCGCGAAGCGGCGGTGCAGCTGGGCGGCGAAAGCGTCCCAGCGGGCGCGTTCGCGGTCGTGCGCGCGGGCCTGGGCGGCCTCGCCGACGGCCGCGTGGCCGGCGATGGTGCCCTGCACC
>NZ_BCUS01000196.1 GCF_001591345.1 Variovorax boronicumulans NBRC 103145
GTTGGCGGTGACGGCCGAGGCCGAGGGCGGCGCGTCGGTGCCGCGGTTGTGGGCGTAGTCGTACTGCAGGAAGTAGCTGCGGTCGATGTGGTCGCTGGACTTGTTGCGTCCGCCGCGCAGCCGGCCGCTGTCGACCACGTAGCTGCCCGACTGCTCGCTCTTGAGTTCGCCGCCGGCGAACCAGCGCCAGCCGCGGTCGTCGGGCACGGCGTTCCACTCGGTGCCCAGCGACTGGATGTCGTTGTCCAGCGAGAGCCGCGACACGGCGCGCCAGCCGAGCAACGGCATGCGGTTGTGGGTGTGGTCGATCGACAGGCGCGGGCCGTTGTCGGTGGTGAAGCCCACGCCCATCACCACCTTCTGCAGCGGCGCCTCGCGCAGCTGCGCGATCACGGGCGCGGCCAGCGGCGTGTGGCTGTCGGTGTCGAGCGTGAGGAACACCGAGTCGTAGTAGCCGCTGCTGGCCAGGCGCTGCTGGGCGTCGAGCAGCTTCTGCTGGTCGTAGTCGGTGCCGGTGGGCAGGCGCGCGATGCGGCGCGCGGCGTCGGCGTCGTAGCGCTCCACGCCGCGCAGCACCAGCGGGCCGAACTTGTAGGCCGGGCCCGACTGGTAGGTCACGCCGAGTCGGGCCTCGTGGCGGTCGGCGTCGATCTCGGCGCGGCTGATCTCCACGCTGCCGGTGGGAAAGCGCTTGGCCGTGAGGCTGCGCAGCGCGGTGGTCTTGGCGTCGTCCCATGCCCCTTGCGTGAAGGGCTCGCCGGCGCGCAGCGCCCAGCCGGTGCGGATGGCGTCGCGCTGCGCTTCGGCGCTGGGGTCGTTGGCGATCTGGCCGGCGTAGCGGATCTGCACGGTCGACACTTTGGTGCGCTCGCCGGGCGCCACGGTGATGACGACCTCGCGCGGGGCCTCGGTGCTGTCGGGTGTTTCGTTGAGTTCGAGCGTGAGCGTGGGCGTGAAGTAGCCCAGCGTGCCCAGCAGCTCGCGCGCATTGGCCTCGGCCGCGACCATGAGGCGCGAGACCTCGGTCACGCCCAGGTCGTCGAGCTCGCGGTAGCGCTGGATCTCGAGGTGGCGCGCGAGGTAGTCGCGCTCGGTCTCGGGGCCGCGCACATCGACCGTGAAGGCGTTGCGCCGGCCGTCGGCCTTGGCCTTGTCGTCGTCCTTGGCGGTGTCTCCGTTGCTGTCGCCGCTGCGCACCACGCCCGCGGTGGACGCACCGGTGTCCGCCGCCTCTTTTTTAGGCAGCAGGCTGCAGCCTTGCAAAAGCAGGACGCCGGAAAAAAGCAAAGCCGGCCACAACGCCGGCGAAAGAACGGATGCCACCCTGACCATGGGGGCATTCTGACAGCACCCGTGTGGCGGCTGCCCCCCACTTGTGCGGGGCCGCGGGTTACTTGGACAGCATGCGCATCGCCTCTTCGAGGCCGCGCAGCGTGAGCGGGTACATGCGGTTGGACATGAGCTGCTGCATCACCGCGATGCTCTGGCGGTACTGCCACACGCCCTGGGGCTCGGGGTTGATCCAGGCGAACTTGGGGAAGGTGTGCGTGAGGCGCTGGATCCACTCGGCGCCGGCCTCTTCGTTGTTGTATTCGACGCTGCCGCCAGGTTGCAAGATTTCGTAAGGACTCATCGTGGCGTCGCCCACGAAGATGAGTTTGTAGTCTTTGTTGTACTTGCGCAGGATGTCCCAGGTCGCGAACTTCTCGGAGAAGCGGCGCTTGTTGTTCTTCCACATGAAGTCGTAGACGCAGTTGTGGAAGTAGTAGAACTCCAGGTGCTTGAACTCGGTCTTCACGGCCGAGAACAGTTCTTCGACGCGCTGGATGTGCTCGTCCATCGTGCCGCCCACGTCCATCAAGAGCAGCACCTTGACGTTGTTGTGGCGCTCGGGCCGCATCTTGATGTCGAGGTAGCCGGCATTGGCGGCGGTCGAGTGGATGGTGTTGTCCAGGTCCAGCTCTTCCTCGTGGCCTTCGCGCGCGAACTTGCGCAGGCGCCGCAGCGCGACCTTGATGTTGCGCGTGCCCAGTTCCTGCGTGTCGTCGTAGTCCTTGTAGGCGCGCTGGTCCCACACCTTCACGGCACTGCGGTTCTTGCCGGCGCCGCCGATGCGGATGCCCTGCGGGTTGTAGCCGCCGTTGCCGAAGGGCGAGGTGCCACCGGTGCCGATCCACTTGCTGCCGCCTTCGTGGCGTTCCTTCTGCTCTTCGAAGCGCTTCTTGAGCGTTTCCATGAGCTCGTCCCAGCCCATCTTCTCGATCTTGGCTTTTTCTTCGGCGGTGAACTCGCGCTCCAGCGTCTTCTTGAGCCAGTCGAGCGGCACTTCCTTGGTGAAGTCGGTGAGCATCTCGACGCCCTTGAAGTAGGCGGCGAAGGCGCGGTCGAACTTGTCGTAGTGCTTCTCGTCCTTCACGAGCGCGGTGCGCGAGAGGTAGTAGAAGTCGTCGATGCCGTAGGCACCGTCGGAGTTCGGGCCCACCACGTCGGACTTGAGCGCCTCGAGCAGCGTGAGGTATTCCTTGACCGACACCGGCAGCTTGGCCGAACGCAGGGTGTAGAAGAAGTCGATGAGCATGGAGCGCTCCTTGTGTTTCGTTCAGCCGCGCGGCTTGTCGAGCAGGTACAGCAGCTGGGCCTTCACCTCGGGCCATTCGCCCGCGCGCAGGCTGTACATGACGGTGTCGCGGATGGTGCCGTCGCGGCGCATCACGTGGCCGCGGATCACGCCGTCTTTCTTCGCGCCCAGGCGCTCGATGGCGCGCTGCGAGGCGAAGTTGAAGTTGTCAGTGCGCCAGCCCACCACGTTGCAGCCCAGCGTGTCGAACGCGTGCGTGAGCATCAGGAGCTTGCAGGTGGTGTTGACGTGGGTGCGCTGGCAGCGCTCGGCGTACCAGGTGTAGCCGATCTCGACGCGCTTCACGCCCGGCAGGATGTCGTGAAAGCTCGTGCTGCCCAGCACGGTGCCGCTGGCTTCGTCGGTCACGGCGAAGGCGAAACGATCGGCCGTCTTCAGGGCGGTCTCGATGTAGCTACGCGTGTGCTGCGGCTCGGGCACGGAGGTGACGCGCAGCTTCCACAGCTCGCCGTCGGCGGCCGCGGCGCGCAGGCCGTCTTCGTGGGTGAGTGCCAGCGGCACCAGCGCGAGGCCGCGGGCCTTCAGCGTGACGGGTTCGACGAACGCCATGTGCAAACTCTCCGTATCTCCGTGCAGGTCTCGGTGGATCTGGGGCTCAGCCGCGCGGGTCGCCGTACTTGTGCACGTACCACGCGCGCGCGGCCTGCGCACCGGCGCCGCCGCCCAGGCCGATCAACGCAATGCCGACGATCTCGCGCGTGCCGTACTTGCTGTCGGTGGCGAAGGCGTCGAGTCCGAGCAGCAGCCCGATCCCGCGCCCGATCAGCGCGCCCACCACGAACAGCACCGCCTGGGCGATGCCCAGCTTCATCAGCTGCTTGGTGGAATGCGGTTGCCGGCTCATGGCCTAGCGGTTGTTGCGTTGCATGAAGACGAGCTTCTCGAACAGGGTCACGTCCTGTTCGTTCTTGAGCAGCGCGCCCACCAGCGGCGGCACGGCGACCTTGTCGTCCTTGCTCTGCAGGGCTTCGAGCGGAATGTCTTCGGCCACCAGCAGCTTGAGCCAGTCGAGCAGCTCGGAGGTCGAGGGCTTTTTCTTCAGGCCGGGCAGGTTGCGCACGTCGTAGAAGGTCTTCATCGCGGACGTGAGCAGCTCCTGCTTCAGGTTCGGGAAGTGCACGGCGACGATGTGCTTCATCGTCTCGGCATCGGGGAACTTGATGTAGTGGAAGAAGCAGCGGCGCAGGAAGGCGTCGGGCAGTTCCTTCTCGTTGTTCGAGGTGATGAACACCAGCGGACGGTGCTTGGCGCGGATGAGTTCGCGCGTCTCGTAGCAGTAGAACTCCATGCGGTCGATTTCGCGCAGCAGGTCGTTCGGGAATTCGATGTCGGCCTTGTCGATCTCGTCGATCAGCAGTGCCACCGGCTTGTCGGCCGTGAAGGCCTGCCACAGCACGCCCTTGACGATGTAGTTCTGGATGTCCTTGACGCGCTCGCCGCCGTCCACGTCGGACAGCTGCGAGTCGCGCAGGCGGCTCACGGCGTCGTATTCATACAGGCCCTGTTGCGCCTTGGTGGTCGACTTGATGTGCCACTGCAGCAGCGGCATGTCGAGCGCTTGCGCCACTTCCTCGGCCAGCATGGTCTTGCCGGTGCCGGGCTCGCCCTTGACGAGCAGGGGACGCTGGAGTGTGATGGCCGCATTGACCGCCAGCATCAGGTCCTGAGTGGCGACGTAGTTGTCTGAGCCCTTGAATTTCATGAGTGGAGCGGAGGCAGGGTGGAGAAAAGAACACACTCGATCTGCATTGCGCAGTCTCTTGTGCAGCCCGCGCGAGGTTCCCGTGGGACCCTTGCATATAATCGAATGTTGATTCGAAAAACTGTATCTCCACGAGATTGTGCGCGCAAAATGAACAAGTTGTTGACCACGATGTTTGCCCTTGCTGTCGCTTGCGTGACGGTCTCGGCCCAAGCCCAACAAGTCACTGGCAAGGCCCAGGACGGAGCCAAGAAGGTCCAGATGTGCGTGGGTTGCCACGGCATCATCGGCTACCAGGCGAGCTTCCCCGAGATCCACAAGGTCCCGATGATCGCGGGCCAGAGCGCCACGTACATCTCCTCCGCGCTCACCGCGTACAAGGGCGGTGACCGCAAGCACCCGACGATGCGCGCCATCGCCGACACCCTCACCGAACAGGACATCGCCGACCTTGCGGCCTATTACAGCCAGCTGGGCGTGAAGGAAGGCGACGCGCCTGCGGCCACCCCGGCCAAGGCTGCGTCCGAGAACGTCCAGGCGCTCATCGCGCGCGACAAGGACAACAGCTGCACCAAGTGCCACGGTGCCAACTTCAACACGCCGAACGACGGCACCGTGCCCAAGCTGGCCGGCCAGCACGCCGACTACCTGTTCGTGGCGCTGAAGTCGTACCGCGTGAAGAACAACCCCCACCTGGGCCGCTCCAACGCCGTGATGGCCGCGCAGGTCGAACCCAAGAAGTTCACCAACGCCGAGCTGAAGACGCTGGCCACCTACATCAGCTCGCTGCCTGGCGAACTGAAGGTCGTGCCTGAATCGCGCCTGCATCACGCGCCTCAGTAAGCCAGACAGACGGGCATCGACCCGCTGCCCCAAAGAAAAAGCCCGCATCAGCGGGCTTTTTTTCGTCCGGATTTTCCCGGGGGTCAGACGTCGAAGAAGGCCGTCTCGTCCGTGCCCTGCATGCGGATGTCGAAGCGGTACGTCACCGCGCCGCCTTGCTCCACGCGCTCGGCGATCAGCGTGTGGCGGCGCTCGGCCGGCACGCTCTGCAGCACGGCGTCCTTCGCATTGGCTTCGGCCTCGTCGCTGAAGTACACGCGTGTGAAGGCATGCAGCAGCAGGCCGCGCATGAGCACGATCATGTTGATGTGCGGGGCTTCACCGGGCGTTTCGGCGCCGGGCTTGACGGTGTGGAACACGAAGCGGTTTTGCGCATCGGTGCCCGTGCCGACACGGCCGAAGGCGCGAAAGCCCAGGGCGCGTGCCTCGTCGGGCGTCTGCGGGTAGCGGCCTTCGCCGTCGGGCTGGCTGATCTCGACCAGCGCGTCGTTGATCGGGTTGCCGTCGCCGTCGATCACGCGGCCTTCGAGGCGGATGCGTTGGCCGCTGGCGGTGTCCAGCGCCAGCACGGCGTCGAAGGGCTGGTTGAAGTTGTAGCCGTACTGCGTGGCGGTGAGGCCGTAGGCGAAGTAGGGGCCCACGGTCTGCGAGGGCGTCTGGCCGAAGTCGGCTTCCTGTGCGGTCATCAATGGCATGGGGAATTCCTTTCAGCGGTTCTCGAACGGCGTTTCATCGGCGCCGCGCAGCACCATGTCGAACTGGTAGCCCAGGGCGTAGCCTTCCTCGGTGATGTCGAGGCTGAAGTCGGCAATGAGGCGGTTGCGGTAGCGCTCGGGCGTGCCGGTGACCATCGGGTCGTACTGCAGCAGCGGGTCGCCGGGGAAGTACATCTGCGTCACGAGGCGGCTGGCGAAGCTCTGGCCGAACAGCGACAGGTGGATGTGCTGCGGACGCCAGGCGTTCGGGTGGTTGCCCCAGGGATACGCGCCGGGCTTGATGGTGAGGAAGCGGTAGCGGCCTTCGCTGTCGGTCAGGCAGCGGCCCGCGCCCAGGAAGTTGGGGTCCAGCGGGGCGTCGTGCTGGTCGACCTTGTGCACGTAGCGGCCCGAGGCGTTGGCCTGCCACAGCTCGACCAGCGTGTTGGCCACCGGGCGGCGGCGCTCGTCGAGCACCTGGCCCGTGAGGATCATGCGTTCGCCCAGCGGCTCGCCGTTGACGCGCGCGTTGCGCGTGAGGTCGTGGTCGAACTCGCCGATGCTGTCGTGGCCGTACACCGGCTGCTGCAGCTCGCCGAGCGAGGCCTTCAGCGGAATGAGCGGCTTCTGCGGGCCGCGCTTGCCGGTCGACTTGTAGCCGGGGTAGATGTAGCTGGGGTGGGCGTCCCAGTCGCGCGGGGTGAGGGTGGGCTGAACGCCGCTGGTCTTGGTCATGTACGTTGTCTCCTGTCGTGGGACGAATCCGAAGCCCGCACTGTAGAAGTCGCAATCAATGATGTAAATTGAAGATTGTTCCAGTTTCAATAACCAGAAGGCATTGAAAAAGTCTCCCGCCGAGCTTCGCCAGGATTTCGTGCGCAACGTGCAGCTGCGGCACCTGCGCGCCTTCGTCGCGGTCGCGCAGGAGCGCCACCTGGCGCGCGCGGCCGAGCGGCTGGCGCTGAGCCAGCCGGCGGTGTCCAAGACGCTGTCGGAGCTCGAGGCCGTGGTCGGCACCCGTCTGGTGGAACGCAGCCAGGCCGGGCGCCGCGGCGTGCAGGGCCTCACGCCGCCCGGTGAACAGCTGCTGGCCCACGCCCTGCGCGTGCTCGAGGCGCTCGACGCCAGCGCGCAGGCCGTGGCGCCGGCGGCGGGCGGGCGCATCGAGCGCCTGCGCATCGGCGCC
>NZ_BCUS01000197.1 GCF_001591345.1 Variovorax boronicumulans NBRC 103145
CGCCGACAGCCCGGTCGCCGCGTGCTCGCCCAGCTGCGCCATGCGGGCGCGCAGCTCGCTGGCGCGCACCAGGTGCGGCGACAGGCGCCGGCAGAAGGCCTCGCTCTCGGGACCGTAAGGCGCCTCGGCCCGGGGGCGGATGAAGCCGAGCACTTCGCGCGTGTCGTCGTCGGCGCGCAGCCCCATGGCGAGCGTATGGCACAGGCCGAGCGGCGCGAGCCAGTCGACATAGATCGGGCTGTGCGAGAGCGTGCGCGCGCCGAAGTAGGCGTGGTCGGCCACCGGCGTGCCCAGCGGGGCGTTCACCGGCATCTGCATGCGGATGTCGTCGCGCGCCAGGTGCTGCTCGTACTCGCGCACCTTGTCGGGCGGGCTCTCCAGGTTGGCGAGCCCCGCGCCCACCACCGAGCAGTCGGCGCGGCGCACCGTGAGCGTGTGGAAGCAGGCGGCGCCGAGCACCTCGCGCATGGCATCGAGCGCGTCGTACCAGTCGCCGGGACAGGTGATCCCGTCGTACAGCAAGGCAACGATCCGGTCGGTGTCTGCGTCGGCGGACACGCCTCCCTGCACGATGGCTGTCATGGCGGCCTCCTCCTGTTTGGACTTTCGGTGTATCCGCTTGCATGACGGTATTACAAAATGCTTCCAGTGTCAGCCCCCATTTCCCGCGGGCGCCGCGGCGGGCGGCCCCGCGCCAGGTCGTTATGCTCTCGCACCCATGGGTGAATTCGACCTGATCACACGCTATTTCAAACGTCCCGCCACGCGCTCGCCGCTGGGCGTGGGCGACGACTGCGCCTTGCTCGCGCCGGCCGCGGGCATGCAGCTCGCCGTGTCCTCCGACATGCTGGTGGAGGGGCGGCACTTTCTCTCGACCGTGGAGCCGGCCCGGCTCGGCCACAAGGCGCTGGCCGTGAACCTCAGCGACCTGGCCGCCTGCGGCGCGAAGCCGCTGGCCTTCACGCTGGCGCTGGCGCTGCCCGGCGTGGACGAGCCCTGGCTCGAAGGTTTCTCGCGCGGCCTGTTCGCGCTGGCCGACGCCCACGGCTGCGACCTGGTGGGTGGCGACACCACGCGCGGCCCGCTCAACATCTGCATCACCGTGTTCGGCGAGGTGCCGGCCGGCGCCGCGCTGCTGCGCTCGGGCGCGCGCGCGGGCGACGACCTGTGGGTGAGCGGATCGCTCGGCGATGCGCGGCTGGCGCTCGAGGTGTTCCGCGGCACGCTGAGCCTGCCCGCCGACGCCTTCGCACAGGCCCGCGCGCGCATGGAACAGCCCACGCCGCGCGTGGCGCTGGGCCAGGCGCTGCGCGGCATCGCCACCTCGGCGGTGGACGTGAGCGACGGCCTGATCGGCGACCTGGGCCACATCCTCGCGGCCAGCGGCGTGGGCGCCACGCTCGACGCCGATGCCACCACGGCGCTGATCGCGGTCGACACGGCCGGCCTGCCCACCGAGGCGCTGCGCACCTGCGCGCTCTCGGGCGGCGACGACTACGAGCTGGTGTTCACCGCGCCGGCCTCGGCACGCGCGGCGGTCGCGCAGGCCGGGCAAGCGAGCGCCACGCGCGTGACGCGCATCGGCCGCATCGAAACGGATGCGGGGCTGCGCATCGTCGATGCGAGCGGCGCGCCGGTGTCACAGCGCTTCGGCTCGTTCGACCACTTCGTCTGATCAAGAGCCGCGCATCACCGCGCGCATCTTGTCCTGCGCGGTGTTGATCGCCGCCGACTGCTTGCCCATTTGCTGCGCCATCTTGTTGAGTTCGTCCCCCACGGCCGGGTCGGTCACGGTGAGCGTGCCGCCGGAAACCCGAAGCTTCGACTTGTTCTTCTCCATGAAATCGGCGATGGCCAACGCACTGTCGATCACGGCGTCGACCGGAGGGAACACCTCCTTGAACGTGGTGGCGGGCGTGGTCACGGTCTTCTCGTAGGCCTTGGCATAGACCTGCTTCAGGTCGTCGGGCTGCTTGAGTTGCGCGCGTGCCGCATCGGCCTTGGCCAACTGCTGATCGAGCGCAGTGCGAAGGCCGCCCAGGCCCTCCTTGGCGGCCTTGAGATCGTCACGGCGTGCCGGCAGATCGACGAACGAGCGCAGCGCGCCCTTGTTCATGACCTGCGTCATCGGCTGGCTCACCGACTTGTTCATGCCTTCGTTGAAATCGGTGATCACCGCGTAGTGCTGCGCGTAGTCGCCGAACGATGCCTTTTCTTCGGCGGTGGGCGTGGGCACGCGCAAGCCGGGCTTGTCGAGCACGCGGGTCTGCAGGTAGGCGATGAAGGCGGTGCGCTGTTCAGCCTCCTTGTTGCCGCAGGCCACGAGCAGCATCGACAGCATCAGGCCGAATGCCAGGACCAGCCATGCGGAAGAGAAACGGGACCGTGTGGTTGTTGTCATGGGGCACCTGCTTTCGCGCAAAGAAAAAAGACCGGCCAGCATACGACCGGCCCGCCCCCACGGCTACTGCAGGCTCTGCTTCAGCGCCTCGATGAACGCCCGCGCCGCCGCCGACAGCGAATGGCCGCGCTTGGTGACGATGGAGATGTCGCGCACCACGCGCGGGGCGCTGAGCACCTTCACCACGAGCACCGGGTTCTTCTCGGCGCGCGCGAAGGCCGACGGCATGATCGACGCGCCCATGCCGGCCGCCGTCATCCACAGCGCGGTGGACAGGAAGGACACCTCGTTCACCACGTCGAGCGTCACGCCGGCCTCCGCCGCCGTGCCGTCGATCAGCGGGCGCACGCCGTAGCCGGGGCGCACGGTGATGACGGGGTGGCGGCCCAGGTCCGACCAGCGCACCACGCGTGCCTTGGCCAGCGGGTGGTCGGTGCGGCACACCACGGCGAGGTGGTCGCGCAGGAGGCGCTGCACCTCGACCTCGGGGCCAGGCCGCTCGGGCGTGCCGATGCCGAAGTCGACGTGCTCGCCGAGGATGCGCGACAGGAACTGGTCGGGCGCGCAGTCGTTCACCAGCACGCGAACTTTCGGGTGCTGCTCGCCGAAGGCGCGCAGCGCATCGGGCAATAAAAACCCGGCCAGCGTGGGCGTGATGGCCAGCGTCACGCGACCGCGTTCCAGCGTGGCGAGTTCGCGGAAATCGGCCGAGAGCGAATCGACGTCGCGCAGCACGCGCTCGACGGTGGAAATCATCTGTTCGGCTGCGGCCGTGGGCTTGAGCGCGCGCGTGGTGCGGTCGAACAGGCGCGTGCCCAGGCCCTCTTCCAGCTGGCGGATCAGCATGCTCACGGCCGACTGCGTGACGAACAGCCGCGTGGCCGCGGCGCCCAGCTTGCGCAGCTGGTAGACCGCGAGGAATGCACGCAGCTGGCGGATCGTAGGACTGAAGTTCGTATTCATCAGAAAATTTGAAAAATCATTCGGAATTTCTTGATTTACGAATGAATGCTGCCATCGTTCAATCTCCGATCAAAGCACCGAATTCAAGGAGAGGCCCGAATGACAGCACCCATCGCCCGCGGCATGCACGCATTTCGTGGGCGACGCAGGCACCTGCTGTGGGCCGTGGCCGGCGCGCTGGTGGCCGGCACCGCCCTGGCGCAGGCCCCGGCGGGCGATTTCCCCACCAAGCCGATCCGCATGGTCGTGACCTTTCCGCCCGGCGGCAGCGCCGACGGCGTGGTGCGCATGCTGGTGCCGCGCCTGAACGAGAAGCTGGGCCAGCAGGTGGTGGTCGACAACCGTCCCGGCGCGGGCGGCAACGTGGGGCTGACGCTGGTGGCCAAGGCGCCGGGCGACGGCTACACGCTGGGCGTGGGCGCGGCGGGCGCGCTGGCGGCCAACGTGAGCCTGTACCCGCAGATGCCCTTCGATCCGCAGAAAGACCTCAAGCCCGTGGGCATGCTGGCGGCCATTCCCTTCGTGCTGGTCGGCCACCCCTCGGTGGCTGCGAAGACGCAACGCGAACTCATTGCGCTGGCCAAGGCGAAGCCGGGCACGCTGTCGATCGGCCACGGCGGCAATGGCACGGCCATGCACCTGTCGGCGGCGCTGTTCAACCAGATGGCGGGCACGCGGCTGGTCGAGGTGCCCTACCGCGGCTCCGGCCCGGCGGCGCTCGACGTGCTGGGCGGGCAGATTCCGCTGGCGGTGGTCGACCTGCCCTCGTCGCTGCAGCAGATCCGCGCCGGCAAGCTGATCGCCTTCGCCGTGACCAGCCCGCAGCGCCTGCCGATGCTGCCCGAGGTGCCGACGGTGGCCGAGGCCGGCCTGCCGGGCTACGACTCGACCGGCTGGTTCGGCGTGGTCGCGCCGGCCGGCACGCCCGCGCCGGTGGTGGCTCGGCTCAATGCCGAGCTCAACGCGGCGCTCGGCGACGAGCAGGTGAAGACCGCGATGCGCGCGCTCGGCGTGGAGCCGGCGCCGGGCTCGGTCGAATCCTTCGACAGCTACATCCGCGCCGAGACGAAGAAGTGGGCCCAGGTGATCCAGGACGCCCACATCAAGCTCGATTGAACGACAGCCAACAGAGAGACATGACGAAGACCGCCGACACCTCGATGCAAGCCGACGTGCTGATCGTCGGCGCCGGCCCCGTGGGCCTCACGCTCGCGATGGACCTGGCCTCGCGCGGCGTCTCGGTGATCCTGTGCGAGACGCGCCGCTTCGCCGAGCCGCCGAACGTGAAGTGCAACCACGTGGCCTCGCGCACCATGGAGCAGTTCCGCCGCCTGGGCGTGGCGCAGCAGCTGCGCGATGCCGGGCTGCCGGCCGACCACCCGAACGACGTGGTGTTCCGCACGACGGTGACGGGCACCGAGCTCACGCGCATTCCCATTCCGTGCCGGCGCGACCGCTACACCGAGACCGAAGGCCCCGACGCGTGGTGGCCCACGCCGGAGCCGCCGCACCGCATCAACCAGATCTACCTCGAACCGATTCTGCTGAAGCACACGGCCGCGCTGCCGGGCGTGTCGCTGCTCAACCGCACGCGCTTCGAGCGCTTCACGCAGGACGCCGACGGCGTGAGCGCCATCGCCACCGACATGGACAGCGGCGCCACGCGCAGCATCCGCTGCCGCTACATGGTCGGCTGCGACGGCGGCAGCTCGCCGGTGCGCAAGCAGATCGGCGCGAAGCTCGAAGGCACGGCCGTCATCCAGCGCGTGCAGTCGACCTTCATCCGCGCGCCGCAGCTGCGCGACATGATTCCGGGCAAGCCCGCGTGGTCGTACTACGCGATGAACCCGCGCCGCTGCGGCACGATGTTCGCCATCGACGGCCACGAGACCTGGCTGGTGCACAACCACCTGAACGCCGAAGAGCCCGAGTTCGACTCGGTCGACCGCGACACCTCGATCCGCGAGATCCTGGGCGTGGGGTCCGACTTCCACTACGACATCATCAGCAAGGAAGACTGGATCGGCCGGCGTCTCGTGGCCACGCGCTTCCGTGACGGCCGCGTGTTCCTCGCGGGCGACGCCGCGCACCTGTGGGTGCCCTACGCGGGCTACGGCATGAACGCCGGCATCGCCGACGCGCTCAACCTCTCGTGGCTGCTGGGCGCCTGCGTGCAGGGCTGGGCCGACGAGGCCATCCTCGACGCCTACGAGGCCGAGCGGCTACCAATCACCGAGCAGGTGTCGCAGTTCGCGATGGACCATGCGCAGAAGATGATCCGCGCGCGCCGCGCCGTGCCGCCCGACATCGAGGCGCCCGGCCCGGCGGGCGACGCGCAGCGCGCCGAGATCGGCCGCGAGGCCTATGCACTCAACGTGCAGCAGTTCTGCTGCGGCGGGCTCAACTTCGGCTACTTCTACACCGGCTCGCCGATCATCGTGCCCGACGGCGAGCACCGCGCGCCGCCGTACTCGATGGGCGAGTTCACGCCCTCCACCGTGCCCGGCTGCCGCGCGCCGCACTTCTGGCTGGCCGACGGGCGCTCGCTGTACGACGCCTTCGGCCCGGGCTACACGCTGCTGCGCTTCGACCGCAGCGTGGACGTTCGGCCGCTGGAGCGCGCGGCCGCCGCCTACCGCATGCCGCTCACGGTGCTCGACATCGAGACCGCGAGCCTGCCCAAGGCCTATGCGCACCGCCTCGTGATGTGCCGCGCCGACCAGCACATCGCGTGGCGCGGCGCGCACCTGCCGGCCGATGTGTATGACCTCGTCGCCACCTTGCGCGGCGAAACGCGCCGCGAACGTGGACGCCGGCGCGCGCTGGCCTGGGAAGGCGTACTGACCTAGCGCCGCGCCACCGCGCGCCACGCCAGCCAGGCAGCGACGGCGGGTGCCAGCGCGAAGACCGTGAACAGCCAGATCGCGGCCGATCGCGCACCGTCGACGCCGCCCGGCACCGTGAGCCCCGCCGCGTTCGCCACCAGCCCGGCGACGGCCGCACCGACGGCCATGCCGTACAGCTGCACGGTCGTGATCGAGGCGGAGGCCAGTCCCTCTTCGCCGCGCGGCGCCAGCGCCATCACGCGCGTCAGCAGGTGCGGCCAGCCGATGCCCACGCCGAAGCCGACCGCGGCCAGCGCCACGGCCACGAGCGAGGTCTCGACATTGGCGTCAAGCGCACCCGGCGTCGGCAGCAGCCACGCGAGCGCCAGCAGACCTGCCGTGCAGACCACCGGCCCGGCGCGCAGCATGCGGTCGGCGCCTGCGCCAGTGCGGCCCGACGAGGTCAGCGAGCCGATGCTCCAGCCGCCCGCCATCGCCGCCGTGAGGTAGCCCGCCGCGAGCGGCGAGTGGCCGTGCAGCAGCTGCAAAAAGTAGGGCACGAAGATTTCGGTGGTGGTGCCGATCAGCAGCAGCGCGACGCTCGCGTAGATCGCGCCCAGCGGCGTGCCAAGCGCATAGGCGCCGGTCGGCAGCAGGCGCACGGCGCCGGCGCGGCGGTCGATGCGGGTGGCGGCGAAGCCGATGGCCAGGCCCAGCGCCACGCCCACGGCCTGCCCCGCGAGGCCGGGCCAGAAACCGCTGGCGGCAATCACCAGCACCGACAGCGC
>NZ_BCUS01000198.1 GCF_001591345.1 Variovorax boronicumulans NBRC 103145
CATTCGCCCGCCGCGTAGATGTCCGCGACGCTCGTGGCCTGCAGCGCATCGACCGCGAGCCCCGGCCCCGCGAGCGCGCAGCCGAGCAGCTGGCCCAGCTGCGTGTTGGGCGTGAGGCCGAAGCCGCAGGCGATGCGGTCGCAGGCCATCTCGACCTCGCGGCTGCCCTGGCGCAGCCGCACCGATTCGACCTGCGTCGTGCCCTGCGCCGAGACCACGCGCGACGCGGTGCGGTAGTTCGCATCGGCCAGCGTGAGCGCCTGCACGGCCTTGCCGGGCCAGCGCACGAGGCTGGCACCGAAGGCCGCGACCGAAGCGAACGACGCCTGCTCGGCGATGCGCAGCACCTGCGCGCCCGCGGCTTTGGCCGTGGCGGCGGCGGCCAGCAGCAAGGGCCCGCTGCCGGCGACGACGATGCGTTCGCCCTCGACCGGCAAGCCCGCCTTGATCAGTGCCTGCAGCCCGCCCGCGCCCGTCACGCCGGGCAACGTCCAGCCGGGGAAGGGCAGCAGCAGCTCGCGGGCGCCGGTGCACAGGATGAGCTTTGTCCATCGCATGCGCGTCGCGCCCTCGGCGTCTTCGAGCAGCAGTTCATGCGAAGCAGGCGCAGCGACCACACGCGTGCCGCTGCGCACGCGCAGGTTCGCGTGGCGTGCGAGCGCCTCGCGCCAGCGGCGTGCCTCCGGGGGCAGCGACGCGCCGGGGCCGTCGCGCCAGATCTGTCCGCCGGGTGCGGGGTTGTCGTCGATCACCACGACCGACGCGCCACTGGACGCCGCCGCTACGGCCGCGGCCATGCCCGCCGGGCCCGCGCCGACGACCAGCACATCGCACGCGTCGATCGCCACGCCGCTCATGCCGTGGTCTCCACGCGCATGCCCTCGGCGCACACGGTCTGGCAGGCGAGGCGGCGCCGCCCATCGATCTGCACGCGGCATTCCTGGCACACGCCCATGCCGCAGAACGGCGCGCGCGGCTGGCCCGTGACCGAGGTGCGCGCCGCGCCCATGCCGCCGGCGATGCGCAAGGCGGCGGCGACCGAACTGCCCGCTTTCACGCGCACGAGCTGGCCATCGATGTGCAGTTGCGTCCGATCGCTCATGCCCTCTCCCGCAGGCCGCGCGGCGCATATGGCGCGGCGTCGAAGTCGGGCGCCGTGCCGGTCATCAGCGCCGCGAGCACGTGCGCGCTGCCCGGCGCCGTGGTCACACCCAGCCCCTCGTGGCCGACCGCGAGCCAGAGCTTCTCGCGCCACGGATGCCTGCCCAGCAGCGGCAGGCCGTCGGGCGAGGCGGCGCGCAGGCCAGTCCACGCGCGCACGGCGTTCAGGTCGGCGAGCCCCGGCAGGTAGTCGAGCGTGCGCTGCAGCATGCGCGCGAGCATCGGCACCTCCACGGCCAGGTCGGTCGTGTCGAACTGGCGCGACGAGCCGACCAGCAGCTGCCCCGTGGGGCGCGGCTGCACGTTGAAGGCGACCGAGTCGCCGTCGCTGTGGTGCGCGCTGGTCACGTAGCCGAGTTCGACGAGCTGGTGGCGCACCGTGCCCGGGTAGCGGTCGGTGATGAGCAGGTGGCCCTTCTTCGGGCGGATCGGCAGCTCGGGGCACAGCGTCGTCGCCTCGATGCCGTTGGCGAGCACGACCTGCGGCGCGTGGCGGCGGCTGCCGTCGGCCAGGCGCAGCGTGCCGTCGTCCTCGATGGCCTCGACCTTCGCGTGTTCGACATGCACCAATGCCGCGTGCTGCGCGAGCAGCCAGCGCGCCGCATTCGGTGCATAGAGGATGCCGTCGCCCGGCACTTCGAGCGCGCCCGACAGGCCGGGGCGCAACGCGGGCTCGGCGCGCGCGAGTTCGGCCGCGCCCAGCAGCCGGCTCTCGATGCCGAGCGCGCTCAGGCGCTGCTGCTTGCGTTCGGCCTCGGCCATTTCCTCGTCGTTCGCCGCGATCCAAAGCGTGCCGCAGGGGCTGTAGGCGCAGCCGGCGCCCAGGCGCGGCGCAAGGGCGCGCCATTGCGCGACCGAGTGGCGGCTGAGCTCGAGTTCGGCCGCGTTGTCGTCCATCACCACGAGGTGGCCCATGCCCGCGCCGGTGGCACCGCCCAGGCGTGCATCGAGCACGCGCACGCGGCGCCCGGCCTGCGCCAGCGCATGGGCGCACGCCGCGCCGACGATGCCGGCGCCGATGACGATGACGTCCACGTCCATGCGCCCCGGTGTCAGAGGCGGATGCCCCAGCCGAAGGGGTCTTCGTCGTCGATGAGCAGCGTGGCCTCGGCACTGATGTGCGCGCGGCCGCGCAGCGTGGGAATGACCTGGTCGCCGTCCATCGCGTAGCTCGCCTCGAAGACGCTGCCGATCACGCTGGCCTGCCGCCACACCGCGCCCGGCGCGAGCTTGCCGTCGGCCGCGAGGCAGGCGATCTTGGCGCTGGTGCCGGTGCCGCAGGGCGAGCGGTCGTAGGCGTTGCCGGGGCACAGCACGAAGTTGCGGCTGTCGGCGCCTTCGTCATCGTTCGCGAAGAGTTCGATGTGGTCGATCTCCGCGCCGTTCGCGCCCGTGATGCCCTGCGCCGCCAGCGCCTTGCGCAAGGCGGCGGTGTAGTCGGTCAGCGCCGCGAGGTTGTCGCTCGCCACGCGCTGGCCGTGCTCGCTCACGAGGAAGAACCAGTTGCCGCCCCACGCCACGTCGCCGCGCACCGTGCCGTGGCCCGGCAGCTCGACCGCCACCTGGTGCAGGTGCCGGTACGCGGGCACGTTGCGCACGCTCACCGAGCCGTCTTCATGCAGCGTGGTCGTCACCGTGCCGACAGGCGTCTCGATGCGGTGCTCGCCCACGCCGATGCGCCCCATGTGCGCCAGGCTCGCGACCAGCCCGATGGTGCCGTGGCCGCACATGCCCAGATACCCGGCGTTGTTGAAGAAGACCACGCCAGCCGCCGCATCGGGCGACACCGGCTCGCACAGCAGCGCGCCGACCACGACGTCGCTGCCGCGCGGCTCCAGCACGGCCGCCGCGCGCCACCTGTCGTGCTGATCTGCGAGCAGCGCGCGGCGCTCGGCCATGGAGCCCTTTCCCAGATCGGGAAAGCCGCCGATCACAAGGCGCGTGGGCTCGCCGCCCGTGTGCGAGTCGATGACCTGGATGCGTTGCATGGGTGTGGGGCTCACTCAGTAGCTGGCAATGGGCACGGGGGCCGCGTTCTTGAACGTGAAGACGGTGATCGGCGCCTGCTTCATGTTGCCCTTGTCGTCGTACGCGTAGGTGGCGGCCACGCCCTTGTAGGTGGCCTTGTAGAGCTCGGCGCCGACCTTGTCGGGGTCGATGGCGTTGGCCTTCTTCATCGACTCGCCGATGAACAGCACCTGGTCGTAGTACGAGGCGGCGTACGCGTCGGGATCGACGTTGAAGCGCTTCTTGAACTTCTCCTTGAAGGCCGGGCCGCTTTGCGCCTTCTCGAGCATGGAGCCGCCCTGCGCGCAGAACACCAGGTCGTTCACCGCGTCGCCGCCGATCTTTCCGGTGGCCGGGCTGCACACGGTGTCGCCGCCCAGCAGCTTGCCGGGCACGGCCAGCTGCTTCATCTGGCGTGCCATGGGCGCGGCCTGCGGCGCGTAGCCGCCGAAGAAGATCGCCTCGGGCGCCTTGCCCTTCATGTTGGTCAGGATGGCGGTGAAGTCCACGGCCTTGTCGGTGGTGAACTCCTGGCCCACGATGGTGAGGCCCTGCTTCTTGGCCTCCTTGGTGAACTCTTCGGCGAGGCCCTGGCCGAAGGCCGTGCGGTCGTCGATCACGCCGACCTTCTTCACCTTCAGTTCCTTGGCCGCGTATACGGCCATGGCGCCGCCGATCTGGTTGTCGCTGGCGATGATGCGGTACAGGTTCTTGTAGCCGCCCTGCGTGACCTTCGGGTTGGTGCCCACGGTGGAGACCAGCGTGCCGCCGTCGCTGTAGATGCGCGAGGCCGGAATGGCCACGCCCGAGCAGTACGGGCCCATGACGAACTTGATGCCGTCGTCGACGAACTTCTGCGCCACGCTGACGCCGGTCTTGGCGTCGCACTGGTCGTCTTCGGAGACCAGCTCGAACTTCAGCGTCTTGCCGCCGACGCTGAGCTTCTTCGCGTTGAGCTCCTCGATGGCCAGGCGGATGCCGTTTTCATTGTCCTTGCCCGCAAAGGCGTTGGGACCCGACAGCGGACCGCTGTGGCCGATCTTGACCACCTGCTCCTGGGCCTGCGCGGGGCTGGCCACGGCCAGGGCGACCAGGCCCGCGAGACTGAGTGAGGAAACCATGCCTGCTTGTGACTTCATGCTTCTTCCTAGGGTTGGGAACAATGAAAAACGACAGGGCCCGGCTGCATGGAGACCTGCCCCAGTTTAAATATATTAAGTACATATCTTGTAGATATCTGTGGGGCAAGCGCTCTTTCGGTCGCTGGGGTTCTGTGATATCTGTGAACGAACGGGCCGTTCGGGGCGCGATCCCGCCGACGGGGCACCTTGCTCCGCGAATGTCCCCCGGCCTGCGGCCTCCTCCTTGATTTCGCTGCGCAAGGCACCCCATCGACGTGATCGGGTCAGTGCGGTGGTTGATCGGCGAAGAACCCACAGCGTGCCCTCGTGCCCGGGACACTGGGTGCTTCCCGCAGCGAAATCAAGGAGGAGGGGCGCAGCCCCGGGGGACATTCGCGGAGGGAAGTACCCGGTGGCCCGGGCACGCGCCCCGAACAGGAGCACCCACCCGGACAACAACAAGAAGGTCAGTCGACCTTCGCCCCCGAAGCCTTCACCACCGCCCCCATCGCATCCCAATCCGCACGCAGCAGCTTCTGGAAGGCTTCGGCGCTCTGGCTGCGCGGCTCCACGCCCAGGCGCTTGAAGCGTTCCTGGATCGCCGGATCGGCCAGCACCTTGTTGGCCGCCGCGTTGATGCGCTCGACCTCGGCCTTCGGCGTGCCCGCCGGCGCCAGGAGGCCAATCCACGAATCGAAGGCGTAGCCCGGCAGGCCGCTCTCGCCTACCGTCGGCAGCTTCGGCAGGAAGGGGCTGCGCGCCTGGCCCGTGGAGGCCAGCAGCTTCACGCGCGCGTCGTCCTGGAAGCCCATCACGCCGATGCTCGACGAGATCACCGCCTGCACGCGGCCCGCGAGCACCTCGTTCACGGCCTCGCCGGTCGACTTGGTCGGGATGTGCGTCATCTGCAGGCCCGCCTTCGCCAGGAACGACGCCATCGCCAGGTGCGTGGCGCTGCCGTTGCCGGCCGAGGCGTAGTTGTACTTGCCGGGGTTGGCCTTGACCTCCTTGATGAAGTCGGCCGTGGTTGCCACGTTCATGCCGCTGGCCACCGCCAGCACGTAGCCCGCATTGCCCACGTTGGCCACACCGACGAAGTCCTTCAGCGGGTCGTAGGGCAGCTTGCTGTACAGGAAGCCCGCGATGTTGTGGCTGGCCGCCGCCAGCACCAGCGTGTTGCCGTCGGCCGGCGCCTTGGCCGCCACCGCCGCGCCCACCGTGCCGCCCGCGCCCGCGCGGTTCTCGACGATGGCGCTGCCGCCGAGCGCGACGCCCAGCTCGTTGTTGAAGGCGCGCGCCACCGTGTCCTGCACGGCGCCCGTGCCGAAGGGAACGATGATGTGAATCACGCGCTGCTGCGCGTGCGCGGCACCAAGGCCGCCCAGGGCCACGGCGGCTGCAAGCGCAGCCAGCGAACGTCGGGTGAACAGGGGAAAAGTCATCGAGGTGGCCGCTTTCATCGTCAACAAAAAAGTCGTGTTTCAGGCGCCCGACGGCAACCAGCGCTGCACCAGCTTCACGAAGTAGCTGGCACCGATCGGGATGATCTCGTCGTTGAAGTCGAACGAGGTGTTGTGGATGATGCAAGGGCCGGGCCCGTGGCCATCGAGCCGGTGGTCGCCGTCGCCATTGCCCAGGAAGGCGTAGCAGCCGGGCCGCGCGAGCAGCATGTGGGCGAAATCTTCGGCGCCCATCACGGCGGGGAAGTTGTCGGTGACCATGTCGTCGCCCACCACCTCGCGCATCACGCCGGCGGCAAAGCGCGCCTCGGCCGGATGGTTCACGGTCGGCGGCGAGGAGCGGTTGAAGTACACCTCGGCCGTGCAGCCATGCGCCGCCGCCACGCCGGCCGCCACTTCGCGCAGCCGCGCCTCGAGCTTGTCGATGGCCTCGATGGAAAAGGTGCGGATCGTGCCGCCCACCGTCGCCACATCGGGAATCACGTTCGGCGCATCCGAACCCTGCAGTTGCGTGACCGCCAACAGTGCGCGCTCGGTGCTGGGAATGGTGCGCGCCACGATGGTCTGCAGTTGCTGCGCCAGCGTGACCACCGCGGCCACCGGGTCGATGCCGGTGTGCGGCATCGAGGCGTGCGTGCCGCGCCCGCGCACGGTGATCTTGTAGGTGTTGCTCGACGCCATCAGCGCACCTTCGTTGAGCGCGAAGCGGCCGACGTCGCCGACGGGGAAGTTGTGCAGCCCGAAGACCGCGTCGCACGGAAAGCGCTCGAACAGGCCCTCGTCGATCATCTTCTTGGCGCCGGCCTTGCCCATCTCCTCG
>NZ_BCUS01000199.1 GCF_001591345.1 Variovorax boronicumulans NBRC 103145
GATTCTAGAGGTCTCCCAGTGACGCACTCGTGATAACCCTGCGAACTAACATCGACCCCGTCAGTGGCCCGTAAGTGCGTGCCCCGACATTACGGCCGCATTCAATCAGGAGACAAGAGCATGAGCAGCGCATCGAAGAACATTGAATCCGTCCTGGTCGAGAACCGCGTGTTCCCGCCCGACGCCCGCGCCACCGAAGGCGCCTGCATTGCCGGCATGGCCGCCTACGAGGCACTGTGCAAGGAAGCCGAACAGGACTTCGAAGGCTTCTGGACCCGCCTGGCCAAGGACAACCTCCAGTGGACGAAGCCCTTCACCCGCACCCTGGACGAATCGAAGGCGCCGTTCTACGAATGGTTCGGCGACGGTGAGCTCAACGCCAGCGCCAACTGCCTGGACAAGCACATCGGCACCCCCGTCGAGAACAAGACCGCCATCGTCTTCGAAGCCGACGACGGCGCCGTCACCCGCGTCACCTACAAGGAACTGCTGGCCCGTGTGAGCCAGTTCGCCAACGCGCTGAAAGCGCAGGGCATCAACAAGGGCGACCGCGTCATCATCTACATGCCGATGACCATCGAGGGCGTGGTCGCCATGCAGGCCTGCGCGCGCATCGGCGCCACCCACAGCGTGGTGTTCGGCGGCTTCTCGGCCAAGGCGCTGCAGGAACGCATCATCGACGCGGGCGCGGTGGCCGTCATCACCGCCAACTACCAGCTGCGCGGCGGCAAGGAGCTGCCGCTCAAAGCCATCGTGGACGACGGCATCGCGCTGGGCGGCTGCGACACGCTCAAGACCGTGCTCGTGTACGAGCGCACGCCCACTGCGTGGAACCGCGTCGAGGGCCGCGACAAGACCTTCACCGAAGCGCTGGCCGGGCAGAGCACCGAGTGCGCGCCCGTGCCGGTCAATGCCGAGCACCCGCTGTTCATCCTCTACACCTCGGGCTCCACCGGCAAGCCCAAGGGCGTGCAGCACGCCACCGGCGGCTACCTGCTGTGGGCCAAGCTCACGATGGACTGGACCTTCGACATCCGTCCCGAAGACCTGTTCTGGTGCACCGCCGACATCGGCTGGATCACCGGCCACACCTACGTCGCCTACGGCCCGCTCGCGGCCGGCGCCACGCAGGTCGTGTTCGAAGGCATCCCGACCTTCCCGCACGCGGGCCGCTTCTGGGAAATGATCCAGAAGCACAAGGTCAGCGTGTTCTACACCGCGCCCACCGCGATCCGCTCGCTCATCAAGGCGGCCGAAGGCGACGAGAAGGTGCACCCGAAGAACTGGGACTTGACCAGCCTGCGCATCCTCGGTTCGGTCGGCGAGCCGATCAACCCGGAAGCGTGGATGTGGTACCACCGCAATATCGGCGGCGAGCGCTGCCCGATCGTCGACACCTTCTGGCAGACCGAGACCGGCGGCCACGTCATCACGCCGCTGCCGGGCGCCACGCCGCTGGTGCCGGGCTCGTGCACCTTGCCGCTGCCTGGCATCATGGCCGCCATCGTCGACGAGACCGGCAAGGACCTGCCCAACGGCGCGGGCGGCATGCTGGTCATCAAGCGGCCGTGGCCCTCGATGATCCGCACCATCTGGAACGACCCCGAGCGCTTCAAGAAGAGCTACTTCCCCGAAGAGATGGGCGGCACGATCTACCTGGCCGGCGACGGCGCGGTGCGCAGCGCCGACCGCGGCTACTTCCGCATCACGGGCCGCATCGACGACGTGCTCAACGTGTCGGGCCACCGCCTGGGCACGATGGAAATCGAATCGGCGCTGGTGTCCAAGACCGACCTTGTGGCCGAAGCCGCGGTGGTGGGCCGTCCCGACGATGTGACGGGCGAGGCCGTGTGCGCCTTCGTGGTGCTCAAGCGCGCGCGCCCGACCGGCGAAGAGGCCAAGCAGATCGCCAACGAGCTGCGTGCCTGGGTCGCCAAGGAAATCGGCCCCATCGCCAAGCCCAAGGACATCCGCTTCGGCGACAACCTGCCCAAGACGCGCAGCGGCAAGATCATGCGGCGCCTGCTGCGCAGCATCGCCAAGGGCGAGGCGATCACGCAGGACACGTCGACGCTCGAGAATCCGGCGATCCTCGATCAGCTGTCCGAGACGAACTGACCCCCCGGGATTGGCCGAATCCGGCCATTCCGGAACAGTTGTCACGAACCTGCTGTATCGAGGTGTAGGACATGGCCGTTTGTGCGGCCATGTGCACCAAAGCGGCCTCCTGGCTGAGGTAAAACCGATGTCGTCACCGCGTGCCCTGACAGGCGCGCGGCTTTTGTCATCGTGATCGGTTGTTTGCAAGGAGGCGCCACATGGGCGTGAGATCCGCTTTTCTTTTTGTCATCGTGCTGCTCATCGCGGGGCTCGCCGCGCTGAACTGGGGCACGTTGTCGGCCCCCACCGACGTGTGGCTGGGCTTCATGAGCGTGTCGGCGCCGCTGGGGCTGATCATGCTGGGGCTCACGGCCGTGCTCGCGGCCTTCTTCCTCGTGTACGTGCTGTACCTGCACAGCTCGGTGCTGCTGGAGACCAAGCGCCACACGAAGGAAATGCAGACCCAGCGCGACCTCGCCGACAAGGCCGAGGCCTCGCGCTTCACCGAGCTGCGCAACTTCCTGGAAGCGCAGGAGAAGCAGCACATGTCGCACAACGCCGACCGGCACACGGCGCTGCTGGCGCGCATGGATCAGCTGGAAAGCGCGGTCAAGCTGCGTTCGGACCAGACCGACAACACAGTGGCGGCGCACATCGGGCAGCTCGAGGACCGCATCGAGCGCCGTCCGGTGCCCAGCGACATCAACCCGAGCATCTGAGCGGGCGCGCCGCGCGCTTCGTTTTGCTGCCGGTTACTTCGTCGACAACACCCAGGCTGCGAGCTTCTTCGCATCGGCTTCGCTGACCTGGTTGTTGGCCGGCATCGGCACCGGGCCCCACACGCCCGAGCCGCCCTTGATGATCTTGGTGGCCAGCGTGTTGGCGGCGCCCTTGTCGTCCTTGTACTTGGCCGCGATGTCCTTGAACGACGGCCCGAGCACCTTGCGTTCGACCGCGTGGCAGCTCATGCAGTTCTTCGACGTGGCAAGGGCCAAGTCGGCAAAGGCGGGCGCCGCGAGGCCGAGGCCCAGGGCTGCCATCAACATCGTTCTTTTCATGGGGACTGTTTTCGTAAGGGCTGAGTTACATTCGATCCAACGCGATTGTAGGTAGCGCGGTGCACACGCACCGGCGGCGATACCGACCAACTCGGAGGGTATTCGCGATGTGGTTTCTGCTCTTGGGCCTGCTCGGTGTAGCCCTCAAATATTTCGAAGTGGGCATGGTCGCCGGCTGGAGCTGGTGGATCGTGCTGAGCCCGTTCGCGCTGGCGCTGGCCTGGTGGGCCTGGGCCGATTCGTCGGGCTATACCAAGCGCAAGGTCATCGAGCGCGAAGAGCGGCGCAAGCAGGCGCGCATCGACCGCCAGAAGACCAACATGGGCCTGCGCACCAGCAACGGGCAGCAGCGCCCGCGCCGCTGACCCCGCGGCTCCGTCACCCGCGCCGCATGCCGACAGGACGCGCGCCATGGACGACGAAGCCGCCACCCACGCCTTGCTCGTCTTCGGGCTGTCGCTGCTGGTCGGGCCGGCCGTCGGTGCGCTGGTCGGTCGTTTCAAGACCTTTTTCTGGGGCGCCGGCATCGGCGCCTTGCTGATCGGCTGCGCCGGCTTGTACGGTGCGGTCACGGTGGGCTGGCAGCGCTACCAGTCGATCGCGGGCACGGCCAGCACGCAGGGCAGCCTGGTCGAGTTCGTGGAAGAGCGCAGCAAGGACAGCAAGGGCTACGTCACCACCACGCGCGCGCCCCTCGTCGAATACACCGCAGCCGACGGGCAGAAACGCCGCGTCAAGGGGCTGGGCGGCAGCCTGTCGGACAAGGAGTGGGGCGATGCGGTCGAGGTGCGCTACAGCACCACTGATCCGGCCCAGGCACTGGTGGCCGATTTCCAGAACATGTGGGGCATCGTCTGGGGGCTCGGCCTCTTCGGCGGCTTTCCGACGATGTTCGGCCTGTTCTTCACCGGCATGGCGCTCAAGGAAGGCCGAAGGGGCCGGCCGGCGCCGGTGCGCGAGCCGACGCCCGCGCAGAAGAAATGGCGCACGCGCGGCACCGTGCTGGCCAACGTGGTGTTCCTGGCCGGCTTCGCGCTGGTGTTTCTCTATCCCGACGACAGCGCGATGAAGCAGTTCGGTGCGGGGTTTCTCGCCATCGGCGCGGGGGCGCTGCTGCACTTCGTCGTGCAGAGCTTTCCCCCGGCGATGGATTTCGAAGCCCGGGCCATCTTCGCGATCGTCGGCCTGGGCTTTGCGGCCTTCGGCTACGGCGCGTGGATGATGGGCTGAGTCCGCTTCAGAACTTGTCGAGTACCGCGCCCGAGCTTGCGCTCGAGGCGTTGAACGCGAACTTGGCCTGCACGCCGCGCGTGTAGCGCGGGGCCGGCGGCGTCCAGCCTTCGCGGCGCTTGGCGAGTTCGGCTTCGGGCACGTTGAGTTCGAGCTTCAGCTCGTGCGCGTCGATGGTGATCGAGTCGCCTTCGTTGACGAACGCGATGGTGCCGCCCGCCGCCGCTTCGGGTGCGACGTGGCCGACCACCATGCCCCAGGTGCCGCCCGAGAAGCGGCCGTCGGTGATGAGGCCGACGCTCTCGCCCAGGCCCGCACCGATCAGCGCGCCCGTGGGGGCCAGCATTTCCGGCATGCCCGGGCCGCCCTTGGGGCCGAGGTAGCGCAGCACCATCACGTCGCCGGCGACGATCTTGCCGGCCAGGATGGCCTGCAGCGCCGACTGCTCGTCGTCGAACACGCGCGCCGGGCCGGTGATGACCGGGTTCTTCAGGCCGGTGATCTTGGCGACCGCGCCTTCGGGTGACAGGTTGCCCTTCAGGATGGCCAGGTGGCCTTCCTCGTACATCGGGTTGTCGATCGGGCGGATCACGTCCTGGTCGGCGCGCGGCACGTCGGGCACGTCCTTGAGCACTTCGGCGATGGTCTGGCCGCTGATGGTGATGCAGTCGCCGTGCAGCAGGCCGGCCTTGAGCAGCACCTTCATGACCTGCGGAATGCCGCCGGCCTGGTGCAGGTCGACCGCGAGGTACTTGCCCGAGGGCTTCAGGTCGCAGATCACCGGGACCTTCTTGCGCATGCGCTCGAAGTCGTCGATGGACCACTCCACGCCAGCCGCGTGCGCGATGGCCAGGAAGTGCAGCACCGCGTTGGTCGAACCGCCGGTGGCCATGATGACTGCCACCGCGTTCTCGATGGCCTTCTTGGTCACGATGTCGCGCGGCTTCAGGTCTTTCTTGATCGCCTCGATCAGCACCTTGGCCGATTCCTTGGCCGAGTTGGCCTTTTCGTCGTGCGGGTTCGCCATGGTCGACGAGTAGGGCAGCGAGATGCCCAGTGCCTCGAACGCGCTCGACATCGTGTTGGCCGTGTACATGCCGCCGCACGAGCCGGTGCCGGGAATGGCTCGTTTCTCGATTTCGTGCAGGTCTTCGTCGCTCATGTTGCCGGCGGCGTTCTGGCCCACGGCCTCGAACACGCTGACGATGTTCAGGTCCTGGCCCTTGTAGCGGCCCGGCAGGATGGTGCCGCCGTAGACGTAGATGGCGGGCACGTTGGCGCGCAGCATGCCCATGAGGCCGCCGGGCATGTTCTTGTCGCAGCCGCCGACCACCAGCACGCCGTCCATCCACTGGCCGCCGACGCAGGTCTCGATGCAGTCGGAGATGACCTCGCGGCTCACCAGCGAGTACTTCATGCCTTCGGTGCCCATCGCCATGCCGTCGGAGATGGTGGGGGTGCCGAACACCTGCGCGTTGCCGCCGGCTTCCTCGATGCCCGCGATGGCCGCGTCGGCCAGCTTCTGCAGGCCCGAGTTGCAGGGCGTGATGGTGCTGTGGCCGTTGGCGACGCCGACCATCGGCTTCTTGAAGTCGCCTTCCTCGTAGCCCATGGCGTAGAACATCGAGCGGTTGGGGGCGCGGCTCTTGCCTTCGGTGATGTTCGCGCTGCGGCGGTTGATCTGGATGGTCTTGGTGTCCATGGTGTCTCTTCTGTCGTGGGGAGATCGTGAGGGGAAGCGCCAAGTATCGGACTTCTGATTGATTGGTTCCAATCCAATTTGAAGCTTGGATTGATATGCTTGGCATATGAATGAAGCCCTCATCGACCTGCGCGCCTGGCGCCAGTTCGTGGCTGTGGCCGAAGAGCTGCACTTCGGTCGCGCCGCCCAGCGCCTGCACATGACGCAGCCGCCGGTCACGCAGGCCATTGCCCAGCTCGAGAAAACGCTGGGCGTGGTGCTGTTCGACCGCACACGCCGCCGCGTGGCGCTCACGCCGGCCGGCGAGGCGCTGCTGCCCGACGTGCGCGAGCTGCTGGCGCGCGCCCAGGCGCTGCCGGCACGGGCGCGCGCGGCGGC
>NZ_BCUS01000200.1 GCF_001591345.1 Variovorax boronicumulans NBRC 103145
TGGCTCGCCGCGCGCAACGACGACTGGCGCTACGCCGTCGGCGCCAGCGCGCAGGCCGACACGCAGACCCGCTGGGACGAAGGCAGCATCGACCAGCGCCGCGCCGTGCTGGCCGAGCAACGCCGCGATGACCCGGCCGGTGCGCGCGAACGCCTCGCCGCCGAACTGCCGCAGCTGCCCGCCAAGGAGCGCGCCGAGCTGCTCGGCGCGCTGGCCGAGAACCTCGGCCCCGACGACGAAGCGCTGCTTGAAGCCCAGCTGAAAGACCGCGCGCGCGACGTGCGCCAGACCGTGGTCGAGCTGCTGCAGCGCCTGCCGGCCAGCGCGCACGTGCGGCGCGTCGAAGCCTTCCTCGCGCCCTTGCTCTTATCGCAAGGCGCGACGTGGCAACTGAACGCCCCCGAAGCCGCCGATCCGCGCTGGAAGGACGACGCCATCGACGCCGCGCGCCCCACGCACGACAGCCTCGGCGAGCGCGCGTGGTGGCTCTACCAGCTGGTGCGCCAGATGCCGCTCGCGTGGTGGACCGCGCGCACCGGCCTGACGCCCGCTGCATTGCTCGACTGGGCCGCCAAGGGCGACTGGCACGACGCGCTGCTGCGCGGCTGGAACGAGGCCGTGCTGGCCGCGCCCGACTTCGACTGGTGCGATGCGCTGCTTGACCGCCCGCGCGCCCACCGCGGCGGCGTGGGCCCGCTGCTGGCGCTGCTGCCGCGCGAGCGCCGCGAGCGCCACTGGGCGACGCAGCTCGGCGATGCCGGCCAGGGCGTGCAGGACGTCGTCGCGTTTGCCGACCAGGCCTGCGCACCCGGCGATACACCCTCTGCCGCGCTGTCGCTGCGCATCGCGCAGGCGCTGCGCATGCGCGTCGAGCGCGGCGACCTCGTCAACGACTACGTGCTGCGCCAGGTGCTCGGCACCGCCGCCGCGCTGCTGCACCTGGATGCGCTGGCGCTGCTGGCCGACCTGCCGCGCGCGGCCGAGGAAAGCCCCGGCCTCGCCAACGCACTGGTCGACACCGCGCGCATCGTGCGTGCGCGCCGGCTGGTCGCCACGCTTCCTTCTTCTTCCTCTTCTTCCTCACTTTCAACCTCTTCCCAAGGCCGTCCATGAGCAATGTCCTGCGCCAGCATGCCGAACAGCAATTCGCCGAAGAACTCGAAGCGCTCCAGAAGGTCGACGACCGCCAGCGCCCGGCCAACTGGAAGCTCTCGCCCTGGGCCGTGCTCACCTACCTGATGGGCGGCAAGCTGGCCAACGGCTTCGAGGTCAGCCCCAAGTACATCGGCAATTCGCGCCTGATGGAAATCGCCGTGTCCACGCTCGCCACCGACCGCGCGCTGCTGCTGTACGGCGTGCCGGGCACGGCCAAGTCGTGGGTGTCGGAGCACCTGGCGGCCGCGGTGAGCGGCGACTCGACGATGCTGATCCAGGGCACGGCCGGCACCAGCGAAGAGCAGCTGCGCTACGGCTGGAACTACGCCGAGCTGCTGGCCCATGGCCCGTCGGAAAAGGCGCTGGTGCCGAGCCCGCTGGTGCACGCCATGCGCCTGGGCAAGATCGCGCGCGTCGAAGAACTCACGCGCATCCCGGCCGACGTGCAGGACTCGCTGATCACCGTGCTGTCGGAAAAGACCCTGCCCGTGCCCGAGCTCGGCACCGAGGTGCAGGCCACGCGCGGCTTCTCGGTGATTGCCACCGCCAACAACCGCGACAAGGGCGTGAACGAACTGTCGAGCGCGCTCAAGCGCCGCTTCAACACCGTGGTGCTGCCCGTGCCGTCGAGCGAGGCCGAGGAAGTGCAGATCGTCGTCAAGCGCGTCGGCGAGCTGGGCCGTGCGCTCGCGCTGCCGGCCGAGCCGCCCGCGCTGCAGGAAGTGCGCCGCGTGGTGCAGATCTTTCGCGAGCTGCGCAACGGCCAGACCGAGGACGGCAAGACGCGCATCAAGTCGCCCACCTCCACGCTCTCGACCGCCGAGGCCATCTCGGTCATCAACAGCGGCATGGCGTTGGCCGGCCACTTCGGCGACGGCGTGCTGCGCTCGGCCGACGTGGCCTCGGGCCTGATCGGCGCGGTCATCAAGGACCCGGTGCAGGACCAGGTGGTGTGGAAGGAATACCTGGAGACCGTGGTGAAGGAGCGGGCCGACTGGAAGGACCTGTACCGCGCCTGCCGAGAACAACTCTGACGCGAGCCAGCGCATGAGCACGAGCGCGGCGCCTTCGCCGCTGCACTACTTCGGCATCCGCCACCACGGCCCCGGCTGTGCGCGCAGCCTGCTGCGCGCTTTCGAGTCGCTGCAGCCCGACTGCATCCTCGTCGAGGGCCCGCCCGAGGCCGAGCCGCTGCTGTCCTTCCTCGCGCATGCCGACCTGCAACCGCCGGTCGCGGTGCTGATCCACGCGAGCGAAGACACCGGCCTGGCCGCGTTCTATCCCTTCGCCACCTTCTCGCCCGAATGGCAGGCGCTGCAGTGGGGCGCCGCGCGTGGCGTGCCCACGCGCTTCATCGACCTGCCGCAGGCGCACCGCATGGCGATCGAGCAGGCCGCGCGCGCGGTCGATGAGGCCAAGGCCGCAGAGCCAGTCGACACACCGCTCGGCGATGACGAGACCGACACGGTGCCCGTCGCTGAAACCGTCGCTGAAACCGTCGATGCGCCCGAAGAAGAACAGGCCGCCCACACGCTGCCCGACGACCCCTTCGACTGGCTCGCCCACGCTGCCGGCTATGCCGACGGCGAGAGCTGGTGGAACCACATGGTCGAGGAGCGCGGCGACGGCGAAGACCTGTTCGGCGCCATCGCCGAGGCCATGACCGCCGTGCGCGCCGAAACGCCCGAAGACCGGCGCGGCGTGCGCGCGATGGAACGCGAGCAGCGGCGCGAAGCCTTCATGCGGCAATCGATCCGCGAGGCCGTGAAGGCCGGTCACCAGCGCATCGCCGTCGTGTGCGGTGCCTGGCACGTGCCCGCGCTGCAGGGCGCGGCCACCGCCAAGGCCGATGCGGCGCTGCTCAAGGGCCTGCCCAAGCTCAAGGTGCTCGCAACCTGGGTGCCGTGGACCTACCGGCACCTCACGAGCGCCAGCGGCTACGGCGCCGGCATCGATTCGCCGGGCTGGTACGAGCACCTGTGGCAGCAGGGACACGAGGTGGCGGGGCGCAGCACCGGCTGGCTCGCCCGCGTCGCGCGCTTGCTGCGCGAGCACGACCTCGACTGCTCCTCCGCCCACCTCATCGAAGCCACGCGCCTGGCCGACACGCTGGCCGCATTGCGCGAGCGCCCCGCGCCCGGCCTGCCCGAGCTCGACGAGGCCGTGCGCAGCGTGATCTGCATGGGCGAGCAGGCGCCGCTCACGCTCATCCGCGAGCGCCTCACGGTCGGCGACCGCATGGGCCAGGTGCCGGCCGACGTGCCCACCGTGCCGCTGCAGCGCGACCTCGAACAGGCGCAGAAGAGCCTGCGCCTCAAGCCCGAGGCCACCGCCAAGACGCTCGACCTCGACCTGCGCCAGCCCAACGACCTGGCACGCAGCCACCTGCTGCACCGCCTGCGCCTGCTCGACCTGCCGTGGGGCGAGGTCACCGCCGGCCAGCGCGCGAGCCGCGGCACCTTCCACGAGGTGTGGCAGCTGCAGTGGCAGCCCGAGTTCGCGCTGCGCGTCATCGAGGCCAGCCGCTTCGGCGCCACGGTGGCGCACGCCGCCAGCGCGCGCGTGATGGAAGGGCTCGCGGCCGAGACCTCGCTCACCGCACTGGCCGAGCAGGTCGACACCGTGCTGCTGGCCGACCTGCCCGTGGCCGTGCAGGCCGTGACCCGCGCGCTCGAAGACCGCGCCGCGCTCACCGGCGACGCCGTGCAGCTCATCGGCGCGGTGCCGCCGCTGGCCAACGTGTTCCGCTACGGCAGCGTGCGCCAGACCGACAGCGCGCTGCTCTCGCACGTGCTCGACAGCCTCATCGTGCGCGGCGCCATCGGCCTGCCGATTGCGTGCGGCGCGCTCGACGCCGAAGCCGCCGAGTCGCTGCGTACCCGCCTCATCGGCGCGCACGACGCGGTGCGCCTGCGCGACGGCGAAGAAACGACCACCGCCTGGCGCAACGCATTGCGATCCATCGCCTTCGGCGAAACCGGCGCGCCGCTGCTGCGCGGCGTGAGCTGCCGGCTGTTGCTCGACGATGCGCAGATCGACAGCGACGGCGCCTCGCAGCAACTGGCGCGCAACCTCTCGGCCGGCGCGCCGCCGACCGATGCGGCGGCCTGGCTCGAAGGTTTTCTCAACCGCAACGCGATGGTGCTGCTGCACGACGATGCCGTGTGGTCGCTGGTCGACGGCTGGCTCGCGGGGCTCGGCGAAGAACACTTCGTGCAGGTGCTTCCGCTGGTGCGGCGCAGCTTCGCGGACTTCTCGGGCGCCGACCGGCGCGCACTCGGCGAACGCGCGAAACGCGGCGCCGTCGGCGGCACCTTGCCGTCCGCCGTGGCCGCCACCGACTGGGACGAATCACGCGCGGTGCTCGCGCTGCCGCTGCTGCGGGAACTGCTGGGAGTGAAGGCATGAGCGCGAATCCAACACCCATCGACGAAGAAGAAACCCTGCCGCCCACCGACCGCCTGCAACGCTGGCGCCTCGTGCTCGGCAGCGAGGCCAACGCCAGCTGCGGCGCCATCGAAGGCCGCGTGCGCGAGATCGACCAGGCGCTCGCCGCGCTCTACGAAGCCGACGGCCGGCGCGGCCTGGGCCAGGGCGGGCAACGCGGCGGCCGGGGCGATTCGGCGCCCAGCGTGGCGCGCTGGCTCGGCGACATCCGCAAGTACTTCCCGAGCCAGGTGGTGCAGGTCATGCAGCGCGACGCGATGGAGCGCCTCAACCTGCGCCAGATGCTGCTGCAGCCCGAGATGCTCGAGAACGCGCAGCCCGACGTGCACCTGGTGGCCAACCTCGTGGCGCTGGCGAGCGTGATCCCGGCCGGCACCAAGGACACGGCGCGCGCCGTGGTGCGCAAGGTGGTCGACGAGCTCATGAAGAAGCTCGAGGAGCCGATGCGCAGCGCCGTGAGCGGCGCGCTCAACCGCAGCCAGCGCAACCGCCGCCCGCGCCATTCGGAGATCGACTGGCACCGCACCATCCGCGCCAACCTGCGCCACTGGCAGCCCGAGTACCGCACGGTGGTGCCGCAGACGCTGGTGGGCTACGGGCGCAAGGCGCGCCAGCCGCAGCGCGAAGTCATTCTGTGCATCGACCAGAGCGGCTCCATGGCCGCGTCGGTGGTCTATTCGAGCATCTTCGGCGCGGTGATGGCGAGCCTGCCGGCGGTGTCGACCAAGCTCGTGGTGTTCGACACCGCCGTGGTCGACATGACCGAGCAGCTGCAGGACCCGGTTGACCTGCTGTTCGGCGTGCAGCTGGGCGGCGGCACCGACATCAACGGCGCCGTGGGCTACTGCCAGACGCTGGTGCGCGAGCCGCGCAACACCATCCTGATCCTCATCTCCGACCTGTACGAAGGCGGCGTGGAAGACGGCCTGCTGCGCCGCGCCCACCAGCTGGTGGAGGCCGGCGTGCAGTTCATCGCGCTGCTGGCGCTCAGCGACGAGGGCGCGCCTTCGTACGACCGCGACCTGGCCGCCAAGCTCGCGGCGCTGGGCGTGCCCTCGTTCGCCTGCACGCCCGATGCGTTCCCGGGCCTCATGGCTGCCGCCATCAAGCGCGAGGACGTGTCGACCTGGGCCGCGGGGCAGGGCCTGAAGACCAGCCGGGCCGCCCCGTGAAGCAGCGCCGCCTGCCCGACCTGAAGCGACGGCGGCTGGCCGCGCTGCTGGGGCTGGTGGCCGGCACGGCCTGGGCGCAGCCCTCCGACGACACCGCGCGGCCGATCCGCTGGATCGTGCCCTTCCCGACGGGCGCGATCGCCGACGTCGTCGCGCGCGCCATCGGTGCCCAGCTCACCATCGACACGGGCCAGCCCGTGCAGATCGAGAACCGCCCCGGCGGCAACACCGCGCTCGCCGCCCTCGAAGCTGCGCGCGCACCAGCCGACGGCCACACCGTGCTGTCGGCCGACAACGGCATGTGGGTGTTCAACCCGGCGCTGTACCGCAGCCTGAGCTACAGCCCGTCGCGCGATTTCACGCCCGTCACGCAGCTGGTGCGGCTGCCGATGGTGCTGCTGGTCGGCCCGGCCAGCGGCGTGCGCGATGCGCGTGCCTTCATCGAGGACGCGCGCGCCTTTCCGGGCCGCTTCAGTTTTGCCTCGGCCGGCAACGGCAGCGCGCAGCACCTCGCGATGGAACTGCTCGCGCGCGAGGCGGGGCTGGAGATGGTGCATGTGCCGTACCGCAGCGCCGGGCCGGCGCTGGTCGAGGTGGCGGGCGGCCAGTTGCCGTTCGCGATGGGCGAGCTGGCGACGGCGCGCCGCTTCATCCAGGGCGG
>NZ_BCUS01000201.1 GCF_001591345.1 Variovorax boronicumulans NBRC 103145
CCGGCACGCGTTCGTCGGGGACGGCAGTCGCCGACGGTGCCGGCACGAGCGTGAACGCGCTGGCACCGGTGTAGCGCGCCACCAGCCCGGTGCCCACGAGCATCCGTTGCAGCGCGTCGCGCGGTGCGAAGTCGCCCTGCACCGGCGACGCCTCGCGGCCGTCGGTGAGGCGGCTGGTGACGAGCACCGAATGCCCGGTGAGGTGGCCGAAGACGGCGAGGGAGCGCGCCAGCGGCTGCGCCGGCAGGTCGAAATGCAGCGCCGGCGCGTCGCTCGCCATGTCGTCGGCTGCCGCGGCGTGAGCGGCGCACATCACCAGCGCCATGACCAGGCACCAGGACAGTGTCAGGCCACCGCCCGATGCGGAAGTACGTGTCATGTGACGGAGGATGAACAGCAGCAACGAAGGGTCTGGAAAGCGGCCGTCCGCCGTGCGGCCCGGGTGAGCGTGCGGGCGAGACTAGCGACCCCGCATGACCGACATGTGACGTTTCGTTCACACTTCCGACCTCGCGAGATTCCGTCTTCTTCCTGACTTGCGCGCGGTCCAGACTGCCCGGTTGGCCGTGATCGCGGCACGGCGTTTCTTCTTCTTTTTTCCTGGGGTGCAACGATGCGCGTCGGTGTGTGGCTGTTCGGCGTGATGCTCTCGGTGATCGGCACTGGCGCGGCGGCGCAGACACCACCCTCCGGTGGCGGCGAGGCCGACGGCAGCTGCGTCGAAGTGGTGGTGAACGGCGAGCGCACGCCCGCCTACGACTGCCTGACCCGCAAGCTCGCGCCCACGATGCCGGCACGCGGGCCGGACGACGCGGCGCCCGGGCTGGCCTCGGAAGCAATCACGCAGCGGCCGGGCAATCAGCTGGGGTTGTTCAACCGCGCGGCGACCGGGCATCGCATGGGCAACACCTTCGGCACCTCGGTGTATCCGCAGCGTCCGCCGCCGGCGGTGTACACCTCGCCGCTGCTGCCGGCGCGGCCCTGAGCGGCGGCATGCGGGAAAAGAGGCCGGGCGTTCAGAGTTGCTGGGTCACCAGCACCACGAACCCAGCCAGCGAAATGGCGGCGCCCATGGCTTTCCTGAAGGTCTTCAACATGTCGTGTGCTCCATCGGTGAGATCCGTGAGCCTCGATGGTGCGCCGCTTGCGGGTGCTGCGGGTTTGGCAATCCCGATGGCCGGGATAGAAAAACTTCAACCGCAGGTGCGGCGGGTGCGGGTGAACCCGGTCAGCTCGCCCGTGCGCCGGTCCGGGCTTCAGCGAGCGACAGGCGCTCGCGGGCGAACTGGCTGGCCCGCAGGCGCACGCGCGCGACCGCGGCGTCCAGCGAGGGCTGCTGCATGAAGACGAGCACGCCGCGCTTGAGCCCGCGCAGGCGGAGTTCGGCAACGCCGGCATAGCGGCCGCCGGTGGTCTGGCGGATGTCGATCTCGCTGGACCAACCGTCGGAAAGTTCGACGAAAAGATGTTGCTGTGTGGCGCTCATGTCAGTGAGGAGCTTAGGGCTACTGCCGGCGCCGCCCTAGGACATAGTTCCTAGGTATTAGCATTTAATTTCGTTTAATAACAATTTCACGCGCTTCGCGCAAAGGGACACCATGTGTGAACATCCGCATGACTTTCGGCACTCGCGCCGAAACAGCGTGCCATCTAGGATGGAGCGGCCGTGATCCGTCTCCCTCTTTCTGCGCATCCTCCCGACCGGCCTGCCCCGCAGGTCGACACCGTCCGCCCCGATTTCCGCGCCGCCGCATGAAGGACGAGATCCACTCCGCCGAACACCTCTACACCATCGAAGTCGAGGGGCGCAACGTCACGGTACGCGACGTGATGGTGGCGGCATTCACCTACCGCATCAAACTCGAGGAACTGCTCGGCTCGCCCCGGCAGGTCGCGCACTGCTACCGGCTCTGGCGCCGGCTCGAGCGGCTCGACGAGCCCCCCATGACCCGCCTGGACATCAAGTACGCCACCGCCTGGCGCGACGCGCATGCGCAGGCCTGGCAGGTGGCGCAGGTGTTTCTCACCGACCCGCACACCAAGACCTTCGTGCTGCGGCTCGCCGCGCCCTAGATCGCCTCAGCGCATGTGCGCCATGTCGCGGATGTCGGAGCGCAGCGCGCTGCGGTCGGCGCCCACGAGCGGCAGGTTGACCAGCAGTTCGAGCCGGCGGCGCAGCGAATACAGCACCTGCAGCGCGCCATGCGCCGCGTCGTCCGGGCCGGTGTTGGCGCCGGCCACGTCGGGGTAAGGCCACAGCGCCGCATCGGGCTGGCCGGGCCAGCGCGGCTGCAGCGGTTCGAGCGCGGGGTCGAGCGTGATGACGACATCGGCGTTGTGCGATCCCGCGCGCGCCAGCAGGTCCCAGCTGCGCGGCGGCGAGGTCGGCAAGGCCATGCCGGCGCTGCCCAGCGCCTCGACGGCCGCGGGGTGCACGTCCGCCGCCAGCCGCCCCGGCTGCCCGCACGAGCGCACCGAAAAGCGCTTCGCATCGAGGTGGGCAAGACAGGCCTCGGCCAGCACGCTGCGCAGCGAATTGCGCCGCGAGACAAAGACAACCTCGATCCGTTTCTGCATGGTCGAACGACTATAGCCACGCCGTGTGGCAGGTGGGTGCCGAAGCACAGGGACCCTTTTGCAGACGCCTGTTTACCCCGGACCTGCAGACATGACAAATAAGTGTAAACACTCGTAAACCTTGCGGGATGGGTCGGCGTTAGAACCGCATGACAACCGACCCCTCCCTCGTTGTGCTTGCTTTCCTGGTCGGTCTTGCCGCGGGCGTGACGCTCATGAGCATGCTGGCGGTCCTGCGTTCCGACCAGGACATGCCGCACTCCGAGCACACCCGGCTGTAAGGCAGACCGCGGGCATCGCCTGCCGGCACGTGGCCGGCCGGCGCAAGCGGGCGCGCTTGTTCAGAACCCCGACTGCTCGATCAGCACCGAGGTCGCCGCATGGATCCAGCGGCGGGCCAGGCTCTCGCGGGTGCCTTCGAAATGCGCGCGCACCTCGCGCACCCCGTCGACCGGCGCGTCGTCTTCTCCTTCCACCGTCACGCGGAACCAGGCTTCGGCGGGGCGCAGGTCCTTCTTCTGCGCGGTCGGGTTGAGCGCGATCGGGCCGCCGTGGTCCTGCGCCAGCAGCAGGTGCGGCAGCCGGCGCACCGGGCTGTTGTCGATGGCGCGCACCTGCCCTTCGAGCTTGCGCGTGCGGCCCTTCACGAGGATCACCGCGCGGCTGCCGGCCGCCAGGCGCTGGCGGTCGTGCTCGGGCACCAGCGCTTCGACGCGCCAGCGCCGCCCGTCGACCACCATCGCCATCAGTTGCGACGGCGCCACCCACGTGCCGGACTGCAGCAGCGGATCGACGTCGCGCAGCGTGCCGCCGTGCGCCGCAACCAGCCGCAGGCGCAGCAGCTCGGCGTCGCGCGCGCGGCGTTCGGTGTCCCAGCGGCTGGCCTGCTGCTCGGCCAGCACCTGCTGCGCCGCCGGGCGCTCCTCCAGGCCCATGGCGCCGCGTGCCGCGCGCGCGTAGGCGCTGGACATCACGCGCGCCTTCTCGCGCTCCTCGGTCTGGCCGGGCGCCTCGAGCGTGACCAGCGACTGCCCCGCCGCCACGGCCGCGCCGTCGCTGGCTTCCATCGCCGCCAGCCGCGCCGCGTAAGGCGAGAACACAGGCTGTTCGACGCCGGCCCGGATCACGCCCGGCGCCGAGATGCCGCCGTGCCACGGCACCAGCAACACGACCGCGATGAGCGCGAGCAGCAGCACGGCCACGACGCGCCGCCGCGGCTTGATCTCGCCGCGCCGCGCGTGCCACACGCGCAGCTCGGCCATCACCGGCCGCACCACGAACACGCCCATCTCGACGATGAAAAGGAACACACCCAGCGCCTTGAAGAACGCGTGATAGACCACGACCGCGATGCCGATGAACAGCACCAGCCGGTAGACCCAGGTGGCGAACGCGAAGGCGATGAGAAAGCGCCGAAAGCCCGGCGTCAGCGTCTCGGGCGACGGGTCGTCGAAACCCAGCAGCCAGCGCCGCAGCGCACGCTTGGCCTGCTGCCCGGCGCGCTCGTGCAGGCCCGGAAAATCCAGCGCGTCGGTCAGCATGTAGTAGCCGTCGAAGCGCATGAAGGGACTGGCGTTCACGGCCAGCGTCAGCACCCAGGCCGTCGTCGCCAGAAAGAACAGCGCATTGCGCAGGTCGCCGTCGGGCATGAAGGCCCACAGCAGCGTCGACCACGCGGCCAGCACCAGCTCGGCGCAGATGCCGGCCGACGCGATGGCCAGGCGGTGCCGCGAGCGCGCCAGCTTCCAGCTCTCGCCGGTGTCGGTGTAGGCCATCGGCCACATCACGAGCAGCGCGACGCCCATGTGCCCCACCCGCACGCCGTGGCGCGTGGACATGAGCGCGTGCCCCATCTCGTGCAGCAGCTTCGACACCACGAGCGCGCCCGCAAAACCCAGCACGCCTTCCCAGCTGATGGCGCCGCGCAACTGGGCCGCCACCGTGTCCCACTGCCGCGCGGCCAGCAGCACGCCGACGCCGGCGGCGAGTGCGCTGAGCGCCACGAACCAGCGGCTGTAGAGCCACTCGACCCAGGGCAGCATCTTCTCGAGCAGCCGCGCCGGCCGCACCAGCGGGATGCGCACGAACAGGTAGTTGTTGAGCAGCCAGCGCCACGCCGGCATCGGCGGCTTGCGGCGCACGGTGCGCAGCAGCTGGTGCTGTTCGAGAAAGCCCTGAAAGCGCGCCACGTCGTCGGCGTCGGGCGCCAGCGGGGTGTCGCGTTCGATCGCCTGCGCGATGCGCGCGGCGTCAGCCATCGGCCAGCGCTGCAGGATCTCGAACTCGAGCCAGCCGATGCGAAAGAACAGGTTGCGCACCGGGTCGCACACGTGCCAGGCCGGCGAGCCGTCGCCGTTGGCGCCGGCCGGATGGATCTGCAGTTCCTCGCGCAATGCCGGCCACGGCGGCGGCGACGCAGCGCCCGCAGGAGCGCCACGGCCTGCGAGCGCCGTGCCGCTCAGCATCCGCACCACTCCCGCGCCGCCGCGAACGGCCGGCGCAGCAGCAGGTAGCCGAGCACGGTCCACTCGCCCGACACGCGCGCCGTGCCGCGCAGGCCGATGCGCGCCACGCCCGAGGGCTCGCTCAGGTGGCCGCGCAGCTGGTAGCTCGCCACGCCGTTGGGCGCCTCGACCGCCTGGTAGCCGGCGTGGTCGAGCCGGGCCGACACCGGGTCCAGCGGCGCCACGCGCAGGAACAGGGTCATGGGCGCGCCCGGCGCGAGGTTGACCGCCTCGCTCACCGGCGCCCAGGCCTGCACGCCGAGCACGGCCGGGTCGGCCAGCAGCCCGACGCGCTCGCCGGTCTGCACCGGACGGCCGGCCCAGTCGTCGGGGTCGGAGTACACGAACACGCCCGCGGCCGGCGCCTTGATCTGCAGCTGCGCCACTTCGCGCTGCAGCGCACCCACCTCCACCTCGCGCTCGCGCAGCTTGCCTTCGGCCAGGCTCAGCTCGGCCTTGGCCGATTGCGATTCGATGGCCCGCTGCGAGGCCTGGTGCAGTTCCAGCCGCGCGGTCGACAGCGCCGCGCGCGCCACGGCCAGGCGGTTGTCCAGCGTGGTGTCGTCGAGCTCGGCGATGGTCTGGTCGGCCACCACCGGCGTGTTGGGCGGCACCGTCATGCGGCGGATCACGCCGTCGCGCGGCGAGGCGATCACCTGGCTGCGTGTGGAGATCACCTCGGCCTGCAGCAGCGCGTACTCGCGCACCGGCACCAGCAGCGCGAGCGGCAGCAGCGCCAGCGCCCAGCGCAGCGGCTTGCGCGCCCACGCGTCGTGCGCCAGCGTGCCGATGGAACGACGGCGCCCGGTCAGCGCCCACCACGCATGGCCGTACATCGCGCTCGCTTGCAGCAGCAGGAACTCGGGCGCCTTGGCGTCGAACTCGGTGGGCCACGGCGCCTCGCGCGCCAGGAACAGCGCGGCGCGCGCGCGGCCGTCGGGGTCGGCCATGGGCAGCACCCACACCTGGTCGGGCAGCCAGTCGGCCCACGAGGCGGCGAGCGCCGGCGGCAGCATGCTGGGCGACAGCGCCAGCACGCGCGCGGCGGCCGGCAGTTCGTCCAGCCGCGCCTTCAGGTGGTCGGCCACCGAGGCCAGCCACAGCGCATAGGGCGAGTCGGACTCGACATCGGCCAGGCCCGAATGCGCCACCAGCCGCGTGCGGCGCGCGCCGAAGAAGCCGACCAGCGCGGCCTGCCGGTACGGCGCGATCGCGTGGGTCTCGTTGCAGATCAGGAAGGCCAGGTCGGCCGGGCGCTGCGCCGCGCGCACCTTCGCGGCCAGCGCGTGGAACGCGAGATCGGTCACGACGCTCCGCCCTTGCCGCGCGCGGC
>NZ_BCUS01000202.1 GCF_001591345.1 Variovorax boronicumulans NBRC 103145
GACCTCGGCCGGGCGCTTCGACCTGCGCGGCGCGCGCGTCGACGCGTCGGCACCGGTGGGCGCGGCGGGGCAGTGGTTCATCGACCCCTTCGACCTCACCATCGCCCACGGCACGGCCGCGGGCACGCTGCCGACCAACCCCTACGACGCGGTCGCCAACTCGACCATCCAGGACGGCGACATCAACACCGCGCTCAACGGCGGCACCAGCGTGAAGATCACGACGGGCACCGGCACGGGCGGTGGCGGCGTCATCACGCTCGATGCCGACGTCGACATCAACTACACCGGCTCCAAGGGCCCGCTCACGCTGCAGCTGGACGCCGCCAGCGGCATCCAGACGCGCACGCCCGGCACCACCATCCGCGCGACCGGCGGCGACGACCTGAACGTGGTGATGAACGCGGGCGTCAACCCCGACGGCACGCCCTCGGGCAACAGCGGCTTCATCGACTTCGGGGGCAACATCCTCACGCAGGGCGGCAGCGTGACGATGAACGCGGTGGGCACGGGCACGCCCGGCAGCGGCTTCATCCGCCTGAACGGCGGGCAGGTCATCACCGACGGCGGCAACGTGTCGCTGCTCAGCGGCCAGCCCGGTGCGCCCACCGGCACCGTGATCCTCACGCAGGACGTGCAGGTCGACACGCGCGTCGGCCAGAGCAACGCGGGCGCGGGCGGCAACGTGCGCATCGAGGGCGGCGACGTGCTGCTGCAGGGCGCGCGCATCGCCAGCGCCACCGGCAACGTCGACATCCGCGGCACCTCGACCACCTGGGACAGCGGCGTGGTCATCACCAGCGGCCAGATCGGGCCGAGCACCATCAGCACCACCAGCGGCAACGTCACGGTGCAGGGCGTGGCGCGGCGCCAGGCGTCGTCGACCTTCGCGGCGGCGCACGGCGTGCTCATCAACGGCGGCAGCAGCATCACCACCGGCAGCGGCAACATCGCGGTGCGCGGCTACAACTTCAACAACGACCCCTCGGCGCCGGGCGTGACCGAAGACAGCGGCGTGCGGCTGGAGAACGGCGCGCAGCTCGTCACCACGGGCGGCGGCAACATCGAGGTCACGGGCCGCTCGCAGAACGGCGGGCGCGGCGTCGTGCTGCAGGCCGGCGGTGCGCCGACCGCGCCGGGCGCGCTGCCCGGCATCCGCAGCAGCGGCAACGTGCTGCTGCGCGCGAGCAACGACGGCAGCGGCGATTCGATCGTGATCGAGGCGCCGGTGGTCGCGGCCGGCGCCATCGACCTGCGCCCGGGTGGGGTCGATGCCAACATGGTCGCGTCGGACGACACGGCCACGCCCATCGTGCTGGGCGGCCCGACGGTCAACGGCTTCTCGGTGTCGGGCGCGGAGTTCGCGCAGCTGTCGGCGCCGATCATCGTCGCAGGCAGCACCACGCACGCGGGCGCCATCACGGTGGCCGGTGCGCTCACGACCTCGGGCGCGCTCACCCTGCAGAACGAAGGCGGTGGCGGCGGCATCGCGCTCAACGCGCCGGTCTCGGCCGCGACGCTGGGGCTGCTGTCGGGCGGCAACGTGAGCCAGTCGGGCGCGGGCACGATCACGGCGGGCACGCTGCTCGCGCGCTCGCGCAACGGCAGCGTCGATCTGCGCAACCCGGGCAATGACGTGGCCACGGTCGGCGGCGGCGCGGCGGGCGGCTTTGCCTACGTGGACGCGAACGCGGTCACGATCGGGCCGGTGTCGGTCACGGGCTTCGATGCGGCGGGCAACCTGCCGCAGGTCACCTCGGCCGATTCGATGGCCGCCAACACCGTGTTCGTGCGCACGCTGAGCGGCGACCTCACGCTGGGCGCACCGGTCAGCAGCACCAGCGGCACCGACCTCGTGGCGGCGGCGCGCTTCCAGAACCCGGGCGGCCACGGCATCTCGGGCGCGCTGTGGCGCGTGTGGGCCGACACCTGGGTCGGCGAAACGCGCGGCGGCCTCGCGGGCTCGGGCCCGCTGCCCAACTTCTATCACTGCGCCTACCTGGGCCTGTGCACCGTGACCGTGACGCCGGGCGACAACCACTTTATTTATGCGCAGCAGCCGACGGCGACCATCGTGATCGCCGACGCGTCGCGCACCGTGGGCGCGCCCAACCCCTTCTTCATCTACAGCATCACCGGGCTGATCCTGGGCGACACCGGCGCGGGCTTCAGCGGCTCGATGTTCTCGCCGGCGCTGCCGGGCAGCCCGACGGGCCTGTACCCGATCAACGGCACCTTCACTTCGGCCGAGGGCTACGCCGTGCGCGTGGTGCCGGGCCAGCTGCGCGTGAGCGGCCTGCCGCTCTTGCCTTCGGTGGACGTGGTGCGCGAGCCGCTGACCTCGTACCTGTACGACCGGAACATCGGCCAGGCGCCGATCTGCCTGGCCACCGGGCCGCTGGACGGCGACCGCGCGCAGCAGGGCGCCGACGTGCTGGCGCGCGAATGGTCGCGCGTGCGCTCGCGGCCCAACCTGCTGAGCTGCGTGAACACCGAGCGGCGCAACGGCTGTTCGGACTTTTGAGACCGCACGCGTGTCAGCGCGGCGCGTGATCGCGGGCCGTGAGCACGAAGAGTTGCGCCATCAGGTCCGCGAGCAGCCGCAGCTGCGGGTCGTCGGTGAGCGGGGCGTGGCGCCACGGTGCGACGTGGGCTTCGAGGCCGTCGAGCGGCCCGGCGAAGAACAGGCGCCGCAGCGCACCGCCGAGCACGTCGTGCGCCGCCGATTCCGTCGGGCTGCCGAGGGTGCTGTCGGCATGGCTGCCGGATGCAGGCGTGGCGAGGAAGGGCGAGAGCACCACGCCTTGCAGGCGGCCGTTGCGCAGGAAGCTGCCCAGCGTCAGGTCGTAGGGTCGCAATGGCCCGTGCGTGATCGCTTCCTGCAGCAGCGCGGGCAGCACGCGCAGGCCCTTCGGCGTCACAACGTAGGCGACCGCACCCCAGTTGTAGAGCGTGCGTGCGTCGAGAAAGTCGATGCCCGACAGCGCATGGCGCGGCGCACCACTTCCTTGCGGCGGCAGGCGGCATTGCAGGCTGTGCCAGAGCGCAAGCAGGTGCTGCGTCGAGGTCACGGGCTGGCATTCGAGGAACGCGATGTCGCAGCCTTCGGCTTCCAGTTGCGCGAGCGCGCCGCTGCGCAGCACTGCTGGCAGGGCCTCGCTGAGCTGCGCGTCGTCTTCGAGCACCAGCAGTGCTTCGCCGGGGTTCGCGCGGGTGAGGGCTTCGGTGTGCGAGAGAAAGCAGGCGCGCTCGCCGGGCGTGATCGCCGTGTTGCCGGGCGCGAGCGCCTGCGCATCGATGGCTGTGTGCCGCCGGACATTCGCCAGCCCGAGCCGTTGCAACTGCGCGTCCATGGCGGCGCGGCGCTCGTTGCTTCGCTCGAGGTTGATGTAGCAGCCTTGCATGGGCATCTCCGGTGCGTCATCGCTGAAGGAGCGATGCAGTGAACATCATGGCGTTGGAAGGTCGAGAGGCTGACACGAACCGTCCGTGGCTCAGCGTCGTGCTGCCTTTCTACCGCAAGCTCGCCGATTTCGAGCGCGTGTTGCCGATGAACGCGGGGTATTGGGCACGGCCCGGCATCGAGGTCGTGGTCGCGCTCGACGAGCCCGGTGAGGAGGCGGGCGTGCTGGCACTGGTCGAACGCTTTCCGCAGATCCGCTGGAAGGTGCTGGTGAACGACGTGGCGCATTCATGGCGCCCGCCGTGCAAGGCCATCAACGCCGGCGTGCGCGGCAGTGCGGGGCGCTTCTTGCTGGTCCATTCGCCCGAGTCCGCCTACGTGGGCGATGCGCCGGCCCTGTTGCTAAACGCCGCGATGGGGCACGCGCGCGGCGTGGCCGTCGGCCGCGTCGGCTTTGCGCGCTTCGACGAACTCACGGACACGCTCGACACCGTCTTCGCGCGCCAGGTGCCACCCGAGCTGCTGCTGCAGACCTTCTACGGCTCGCTGTGCTGCGCGCGCGAAGCCTTCGATGCCGTGCATGGCTACGACGAATCCCTCGAAGAATGGGGCGGCGACGACGACAACCTGCGCGTGCGCCTGGAGATGGCGGGCTGGCAGTTGCTGGCCTGCCCGGACGCGCACCTGCTGCACCTGTCGGACGAGACGCGCACGGGCGGCGAGCAGTTCGACCGCGACGTCGACTGGATCAAGTGCACGCCGCATGAGGCGCGCGCGGGCGATGCCGGATGGGGCCGCGACTTCGACCGCATCGCACGCGACGACAGCGCCAGCGCATGGCCCGCCGAAGCGCCGGCCTGGCTGGTCGCCGCACCCGTGGTGCCGATGGGCTCGCGCCGCCAGTGCGAGGTCTGCGCGCGCCTGCTGCACCACGAACCCAGCGCCTTTCATTGCCCGCGGTGCGCGCGCCCGCCGATCGCACCGCGTCTCACGTCGCGCCTGCGCATCGTCTGCGTGCTGCAAGTGCGCAACGAGGCGCGTTGTCTGCCGGGTTGCCTCGACCACCTGCGCGGCCATGTGGACGGCATCGTCGCGCTCGACGACGGCTCGACCGACGGCACCGCCGACATCCTGCGGCGCGAACCGATGCTGCTGGAGTTGCTGTCGAACCCGCCGTGCGCCGACGGCGCGCATGTGTGGCGAGAGAACAAGAACAAGCGCCGCCTGCTCGAAGCGGCGCGCCGCCACGGCGCGGGCTGGGTGCTGGTGTGCGATGCCGACGAGCGCTACGAGCAGCTGTTCCTGCGCCACCTGAACGCCACCGTCGATTCGTTGCCCGACCACCAGCTCGCCAGCCTGTCGCTCGTGTCCTGCGAACTCTGGAATTCGCCCGACACCTGGCGCAGCGATGGCCCGTGGGGCCGCAAGTCGCGCGCACGGCTGTTCCGTTTGCCGCAGCAGATCTCGTTTGAAATGAGTTCGGAACTCCACGGCCCGTGGCTGCCCGACGACGCGCAGCGCCACGGCCTGATGTTCTACAGCCGCTACCGGCTCTACCACCTCAAAAGCATCCGGCACGCCGACCGCGTGGCGCGGCGCGACCTCTACACGCGGCTCGATCCGGCGCGGCAGTTCCAGGCCATCGGCTACGACTACCTCGCGCAAGAAGGGCCGGGGCTGCAGCTGAGGTGCATCGAGTCGGACCGCGACTACGACCGCAACACCTTGCCGCTGGACCTGCAAGCGGCTCAGTCGCCCAGCCCCAGCGTTCTCGAAAAATCGCCGCGGTAGGTGCGCAGGCCCTGGTGCGACAGCTGCGAGCGTGTGTCGACGTGCACGCGCCCGCCGATCGACTGCCAGCGGCGGCAGAAGCCGTAGTCCTCGCTGAGGTAGCGCCCGTTGCCCGGTTCGGCGAACACGTCGAAGAAGCGGTAGTGCGGGCGCGCCGCGGCGAGCGGGTCGTCCATGCGGTCGGGCGTGTAGCGCAGCTCGGGCAGCGCCTGCGCCATCTGCTCGAGCACGCGGCGCGCGATCAGCATGAAGCCGGTGGGTGCGTCCAGCACTTCGAGAAAACCGTCGGCGTCCACGCGCGCCCCCGCGTCGTTCACGTTGACCGGAAACGCCGCATGCAGCGCCTCGAAATCGGCGCGCGTGGTGCCGGCCGGCAGCGGCGCGCGCAGGCCGCCTTCGGGCCAGCCGTCGCTCTTGTGCGGGTACACGCCGGCCACCACATCGCGGCCCGCGCCCAGCAGCCGCAGTGCGGCCTCGGGCTCGAAGCCGATGTCGGCGTCGATCCAGAACAGGTGCGTCCAGCGCGTGTCGGCCAGGAACTCGGCGGCCAGCCGATTGCGGGCGCGCGTGACGAGGCTGTCGCCGTCGAGAAAGCGCGTCTGCATCGCGAAGCCGTGGGTCCACGCGAGGTTGACCAGGCCGAGCAGGCTGCGCACGCACTCGGTGCCGACCGCGCCGCCGTGGCAGGGCGTGGCGACGAAGGGGCGGACGTCTTTCAGGTCGATGGCGGTGGGCATGCGTGGTCAGGCGCCGGGCGCGTGGCGCCGCGTGGTGAGTAGTGCGCGCAGCTTGGCCGGCGCCACCGGTTTGGTCAACAGCGTCACGCCGCCGTGGCGCAGCCGCTGCAGCACCTCGGGCCCGGTGGCGCCCGACACCAGCACGGCGAGCGCGCCGGGCTGCAGGCGGCGGGCGGCGTCGATCACTTCCACGCCGTCGGCGTCGCCGGCCAGTTGCAGGTCGCACAGCACGGCGTCGTAGACGATGTCGCCGGTACCCAGCCGCGCCAGCGCCTCGGCGCCGGTGGTGACGCATTCGACCTCGCAGCCCCACTGCGTGAGCAGCGCGTGCGTGCCGTCGAGGATGGCGGGGTCGTCGTCCACCACGAGGCAGCGCAGGCCGGCCAGCGGCGCCGG
>NZ_BCUS01000203.1 GCF_001591345.1 Variovorax boronicumulans NBRC 103145
CTTGCAGGTCGTCGAGCGCCTGCAGCGCCGCCTCGCCCGCCGCGCGGTCGTGCCAGACCGCCGACAGCTCGCGCAGCGGCTCGAAGAAGGCCGGCGCCAGCAACAGCACGAACAGGCCTTCGCCCAGGCTGAGCTGCTGGCCCCAGGCGCCGAAGCCGAGCGAGCCCAGCAGATGGAAACCGATGTAGACCGCGACCAGCGCCACGCCCAGCGCGGAGAACAGCTCCAGCACGGCGGACGACAGGAAGGCGATGCGCAGCACCGCCATCGTGCGCTGGCGCAGCGACTGGGCGGAGGCACCGAGCCGGTCGGCCGTGGCATCGACCGCGTCGAGCGCGCGCAGCGTGGCCAGGCCGCGCAGGCGGTCGAGCAGGAAGGCGTTCATGCCGCCCATCTCGACCATCTGCGCCTCGCTGGCCGCCTTGGCGCGCCAGCCGACGATGGCCATGAAGATCGGGATCAGCGGCGCCGCCACCAGCAGCACCAGCGCCGCGGCCCACGAGAACCAGGCCACTGCCGCGAGCAGGAAGAGCGGCACCACCGTCGCACGCCAGCGCGCGGGCTGGTAGCGCACGAGGTACGGCACCAGCGCCTCGGCCTGTTCGGCGAGCACGCTGGCCGCAAGGCCGGAGGGCGCGCGTTCGCGGTCGAGCGGCGAACCGGCCGCCAATGCGGACGCGGTCTGCGCACGCAAGGCCGTCAACTGCGCCCTCGCGCGTCCGAAGGTGCGGCGCACGCCCCAGGCTTCGCCGCCCGCGCGCAGCAGGCCGAGCAAGAGGATGCCCGCCGCCGGCCACAGCACGGCCGCCATGCCTTCACCGCTGGCCAAGCCCTGCACCGCCATCGCCAGCAGCGCCGCCTGCGGCAGCCACGCGAGCGCCGCGACGCCTTGCACCACGCTGCCGATGTCGGGCGACGTGAAAGCCTTCAACGGCGATCGTGGCGGCGATGGTTCTGTCATTCCTTGAGTTTGTGTATTTTCAGTATTTACTGAAAGATTCACAATCATACACAACAGGGGCAGTTCGCGCAGACTGCCCGCTCTGAAGCCCGAAGGCAACAGATTTGCAAAGGAATGGGAAGAAAAAGGGCCGCACCCCGGCGGGTGCGGCGCGCTTCAGTACGACACGATGAGGCCGCTGACGAGCAATGCGGCAAAAAGTGTGCAGACGCTGCGCAGCGACGCCGGCCGGGCTTCGACCCCGCGGTACAGCAGCACCGCCGCGCCCACCGACAGGCCGAAGGTCGCGACCATGCCCAGCAGGTCGACCCACGGCCCGTGCGGCCCCAGGCCCGCCACCAGCGCGTTCACGGCGAGCAGCACCGGGAAATGGATCAGGAACAGCGAGTACGAAATGCGCCCCAGCTGCTGCAGCGGCACGGCCGCCGCGGGCCAGTGCGCGGGCGACAGCCACTGCCGGCGCTGCGCCACCGCGATCAGCAGCGCGGTCACCAGCGCGATGGCGATGCGGCTGCGCCAGTCGATGGCAAGCGCGCCCGCCCCCACCAGCGCCAGCAGCGCGACGGCGCTGCACCAGGTGCTGGTGCGCGTGGCGCGGCCGACCCAGAAGGCCAGCATGCCGAGCCCGTAGGCGCCGAAGAAATAGAACGCCGTTTCGTCCAGCCGCGCCTGCCGGTTGAACAGCGCGAGCGACGCCACGGCCACGATGAACACCAGCGCCACCGGCGCCCAGCGCGCGGCCGAAGTGGGTTGTCGCAGCACGGCGGGCAGCCCGACCAGTGCGAGCGCCAGCGCGAAGAGCTGGAAGTCGATCGCCACATACCAGACACCGGTCGACAGCGACTCGTAGTTCAGCAGGTCCTGCAGCAGCAGCCCGTGCGCCAGCAGCTGACCGAGGCTCGGCTCTGCCGGCACCACCTCTTCACCCAGCCATGGCCGCGCCACTTCGGCCACCAGTACGCAGACCGTGAGTGCCGCAAGGTACGGCATGACCAGCCGGCCATAGCGCTGGAAGATCCGCGAGAGCGGTCGGTCCACGCGCAGCACGCCGTCGGGCGCCAGGCTCGCCGTGGCCAGAAAGCCGGCGATTACGAGAAAGACCTGCACCGCGAGCCGGCCGTCGTTCGCCAGCCAGCCGAAGAAATCGGGCGCCAGCACCTGCGCGCCGGCCGGCATCGGGCCGTAGCGCGCCAGGTGATGCCCGACGATCAGCGCACAGGCCAGGCCCTTGACCACGTCGAGCAGCGGCATGCGCCCCTGCCGCGCAGGCACGGCCCCGCCGCCACCGCTCGCAGCGGAGGTCGATGCCGGTGCGTGCGAACCGTTCAAAGTGCCAATCGCTGTCGTGCTTCCTGGTATTCGCGCTTGAGCTTCTCGATGAAGGCGCCCGCGCTCGCCACTTCGGTGATCGCGCCGATGCCCTGGCCCGAGCCCCAGATGTCTTTCCAGGCCTTGGCCTTGCTGCCTTCGCCGCCGCCGAAGTTCATGGTGGTCACGTCGCCTTCGGGCAGGTTGGCCGGGTCCATGCCGGCCTTGACGATGCTGGGTGCCAGGTAGTTGCCGTGCACGCCGGTGAACAGGCTCGAATAGACGATGTCGTCCGAGTTGCCGTCCACGATGGCCTGCTTGTACTCCTCGCTCGCACGCGCCTCTTCGGTCGCGATGAAGGCGGTGCCGATGTAGGCGAAGTCGGCGCCCATGGCCTGCGCCGCGAGCACCGCGCCGCCGGAGGCGATGGAGCCCGACAGCGCGATCGGGCCGTCGAACCACTGGCGGATTTCCTGCACCAGTGCGAACGGACTCTTCACGCCCGCATGGCCGCCGGCACCGGCCGCCACGGCGATGATGCCGTCGGCGCCCTTCTCGATCGCCTTCTGCGCGAACTTGTTGTTGATGATGTCGTGCAAGGTCACGCCGCCGTAGCTGTGCACCGCGTCGTTCACGTCGGTGCGCGCGCCCAGCGAGGTGATCACGATCGGCACCTTGTACTTCACGACCATCTCCATGTCGTGCTCCAGGCGGTCGTTGCTCTTGTGCACGATCTGGTTGATGGCGAAGGGCGCGGCCGGCTTGTCCGGGTTGGCCTTGTTGTAGGCCGCCAGCTCCTCGGTGATCTCGATCAGCCACTCTTCGAGCTGGGCGGCCGGGCGGGCGTTGAGCGCCGGCATCGAGCCGACCACGCCGGCCTTGCATTGCGCGATCACGAGCTTGGGGTTGCTGATGATGAACAGCGGCGAGCCGATGATCGGCAGCGGGAGGTTCGCGAGAACAGAAGGCAGCTTGGACATGTCGTCTCCGGGAAGGGGTTCGGTTTTATAAGAGCAAGGGGCCGCTGCCGCCCGTCAGATCGGCGACAGCGGCGGGTGCGTCAGAACGCTTCGAGCGCCAGCGCCGTGACGCTCTCGGCGCCTTCGACGATGCTGTCGCGGATGCCCGGCACCTTGTTCAGGATGTGCTCGGCGTAGAAGCGCGCGGTGGCGATCTTGGCCTGCATGAAGGCGACGTCCACGTTGTGCGAGGCCTGGTCCTGCGCCACGATCAGCGAGCGCGCGAGCTGCCAGCCGGCCACGAGGTTGCCCGCCAGCATCAGGTACGGCACGCTGCCCGAGAACACGGCGTTGGGCGAGGCCTTGGTCTGCCCGGCGACGAAGTCGACCACGTCGATGAAGGCCAGGCGCGCGGCGGTCAGGCGCTTGAGGACGGCGGCGGCTGCGGCGCTGTCGCTCTTGGCGAGCTCGGCCTCGGTCTTCTCGATCTGCGCGGCGATCGCCTTGGCGGTCTGGCCGCCGTCGCGTGCAGTCTTGCGGCCCACGAGGTCGTTGGCCTGGATCGCGGTGGTGCCTTCGTAGATCGTGAGGATCTTCGCGTCGCGGTAATACTGCGCCGCGCCGGTCTCCTCGATGAAGCCCATGCCGCCGTGCACCTGCACGCCCAGCGAGGTCACTTCGAGGCTCATCTCGGTGCTGTAGCCCTTCACGAGCGGCACCATGAATTCGTAGAAGGCCTGGTTCTGCTTGCGCGCGTCGGCGTCGGGATGGTGGTGCGCGGCGTCGTAGGCGGCGGCGGCCACCGAGGCCATCGCGCGGCAGCCTTCGGTGTAGGCACGCATCGTCATCAGCATGCGCTTCACGTCCGGGTGGTGAATGATGGGTGCGCTGGCGTTGATCGAGCCATCGACCGGGCGGCTCTGCACGCGGTCCTTGGCGTAGGCGACGGCGTGCTGGTAGGCGCGCTCGGCGATCGCGATGCCCTGCATGCCCACGGCGTAGCGGGCCGAGTTCATCATGATGAACATGTACTCGAGGCCGCGGTTTTCCTGGCCCACGAGGTAACCCACCGCGCCGCCGTGGTCGCCGTACTGCAGCACGGCGGTCGGCGAGGCCTTGATGCCCATCTTGTGCTCGATGCTCACGCAGTGCACGTCGTTGCGCGCACCGAGCGAACCGTCGGCGTTGACCATGAACTTCGGCACCACGAACAGGCTGATGCCCTTCACGCCCTCGGGCGCGCCGGTCACGCGGGCCAGCACGAGGTGCACGATGTTCTCGGCCATGTCGTGCTCACCGTAGGTGATGAAGATCTTGGTGCCGAACACCTTGTAGGTGCCGTCGGGCTGCGGCTCGGCGCGGCTGCGCACCATGGCCAGGTCGCTGCCGGCCTGCGGCTCGGTGAGGTTCATCGTGCCGGTCCACTGGCCGCTCACGAGCTTCTCGAGGTACACGGCCTTGAGCTCGTCGGAGCCGGCGGTGAGCAGCGCCTCGATGGCGCCGTCGCTCAAGAGCGGGCACAGCGCGAAGCTCATGTTGGCCGAGTTGAGCATTTCGCCGCAGGCCGCACCGATGGTCTTGGGCAGGCCCTGGCCGCCGAAGTCCGCCGGATGCTGCAGGCCCTGCCAGCCGCCCGACACGTACTGCGCGAAGGCGTCCTTGAAGCCCTTGCTGGTGGTGACTTCGCCGTCCTTGAACGACGAGGGGTTGCGGTCGCCTTCGACGTTCAGCGGCGCCACCACGTCCTGGTTGAAGCGCGCGCACTCTTCGAGCACGGCCTGTGCGGTTTCGAGGCCGGCGTCTTCGAAGCCGGGCAGCTTGGCGATCTCGCCGATGTTGGCCAGGTGTTCGATGTCGAACAGCATGTCCTTGAGGGGGGCGGTGTAGCTCATGTCTTCTCTCCAGGGGCCGCGGTGGGGGCGGCAGATGTAAAAAAGGCATCGCGAACGATGCCTTCTGGCTCAATGCGTTGAAGCGATCAGAGCGCCTTCACGAGTTCCGGCACGGCCGTGAACAGGTCGGCCACGAGGCCGTAGTCGGCCACCGAGAAGATCGGGGCTTCTTCGTCCTTGTTGATCGCGACGATGACCTTCGAGTCCTTCATGCCAGCCAAGTGCTGGATGGCGCCCGAGATGCCCGCGGCGATGTACAGCTGCGGCGCGACGATCTTGCCGGTCTGGCCCACTTGCCAGTCGTTCGGGGCGTAGCCTGCGTCGACGGCTGCGCGGCTGGCGCCGAGGCCTGCGTTCAGCTTGTCGGCCAGCGGCGTCATCACTTCGGTGAACTTCTCGGCGCTGCCCAGGGCACGGCCACCGGAGACGATGATCTTGGCGGCGGTGAGTTCGGGGCGGTCGCTCTTGGTGACTTCGCGGCCGACGAAGGCGCTCTTGCCGCTGTCGGCCACGCCTTCAGCGGTTTCAACGGTGGCGCTGCCACCGGTGGCGGCTGCGGCATCGAAGCCGGTCGTGCGAACCGTGATCACCTTGGTGGCGTCGGTGCTCTGCACGGTGGCGATGGCATTGCCGGCGTAGATCGGACGCTCGAAGGTGTCGGGGCTGTCGACCTTGGTGATGTCGCTGATCTGAGCCACATCGAGCTTGGCGGCCACGCGCGGTGCGACGTTCTTGCCGTTGGCGGTCGAGGGGAACAGGATGTGGCTGTAGTTGCCGGCGATCGCCAGCACTTGGGCGGCGACGTTCTCGGCGAGGTTCTCAGCCAGGCTGGCGCTGTCGGCAGCGATCACCTTGGACACGCCGGCGATCTGCGCGGCGGCCTTGGCGGCTTCGGCTGCGTTGGCACCGGCCACGAGGATGTGGACGTCGCCACCGCAAGCCAGGGCGGCGGTCACGGTGTTGAGGGTGGCCGGCTTGATGCTGGCGTGGTCGTGTTCGGCAATGACGAGTGCGGTCATGTTCGTTTCTTCCTCAGATCACTTTGGCTTCGTTCTTGAGCTTGTCCACCAGGGTGGCAACGTCGGGCACCTTGATGCCGGCGCCACGCTTCGGAGGCTCGCTGACCTTG
>NZ_BCUS01000204.1 GCF_001591345.1 Variovorax boronicumulans NBRC 103145
GGTGCAGCCCACCTCGGCGCCGCTGATCGCGCTGCCCGTGGCGCCGGCCAACGCCAGCAGCTTCGTCAGCGGCGGTGGCGGCAGCATGGGCGGCACGCTGGGCGTGCAGCCCGCGATCCCCACCGGCAGCCTGTTCTCGCCGCTGAACGGCGTGCCTACCTCGGGCCTGCCGTCCTCGACCACCAGCGGCTCGGCCACCGGCGTCGGCGCGCAGGCCATGCGCCCCATCGGCACCGGCGGCGCGATGCTCGAGCCGCGCACCAACCCGCTGCTGCCCCAGGCAGTTCCGAGTCCCATCGAACTCGAGACCCTGCTGCCCCAGCTGGAGAACAACACGCTGGGCTTCATCGGCCTGAAGGACCGCGACACCGTCGCCGGCCAGTCGATCAACGTGCGCGTCAAGGGCACTGCCGGCACCAGCCTGCGCCTGAGCGTCAACGGCAGTGCATTGGAAGAACGCCGCGTCGGCAAGAAGACCCAGCTGGCCTCCAAGAACATCGCCGCCTGGGAATACATCGGCGTGGCCCTGCGCCCCGGCATCAACACCCTCAAGCTCGAAGCCGTGGACGGCTTCGGCAACGTGCGCGGCAGCGCCGACGAGATCACCGTCGTCGCCCCCGACAAGCTCGGCGCCATCGAGGTCGACCTGCCCGAGGTGGCGCGCGCCGACCTGCGCACGCCCGTCGTCGTCAAGGTGCGCCTGATCGACGCGGCCGGTGTGCCCGTCACAGCCCGCACGCAACTCACGCTCGAAACCGACCGCGGCCGCTGGTTGACCGAAGACCTGAACCCGACCGAACCCGGTACGCAGGTCTTCATGGACGGCGGCGCTGCAGAGTTCCAGCTGATGCCCCCGGGCGAGCCGGGCGATGCGCGCCTGCGCGTGAGCGCGGGCACCTTCGTCAAGGAAGTGCGCCTGGCGCTGCTGCCCGAGATGCGCCCCATGATCGGCGTGGGCATCGTCGAAGGCGTGCTCGACTTCACCAAGCGCGGCAAGCTGCCCCTGGGCGCCATGCCCGCCGGCGCCGCCTTCGAAGCCGAACTCTCGGGCCTGAAGGACGAAGGCAGCAACAGCCGCGCCAGCGGTCGCGCCGCCTTCTTCTTCAAGGGCACCGTCAAGGGCGAGTACCTGCTCACCGCCGCCTACGACTCCGACAAGACGCGCAAGGACCGCCTGTTCCGCGACATCCGCCCCGACGAGTTCTATCCGATCTACGGCGACTCCGCGGTCAAGGGCTTCGACGCCCAGAGCACGCAAAAACTCTACGTGCGCATCGACAAGAACCGCTCCTACCTGCTGTACGGCGACTTCACCACCGCCAGCAGCACCGAGGTGCGCAACCTGAGCCAGAGCAACCGTTCGCTCACGGGCCTGAAGCACGTGTACGAGGACGAGAACGTGCGCGCCACCAGCTATGTCTCGCGCACCGCGCAGACGCAGCAAGTGGAGGAGTTCCGCGCGCTGGGCACCTCGGGCCCGTACTACCTGAGCGCCAGCAACGGCGAGTTCGTGGACAACAGCGAGCAGATCGAGATCGTGGTGCGCGACCGCAACCAGCCCAACATCGTGCTGCAGCGCACGGCCGTGGCGCGCTTCGTGGACTACACGGTGGAGCCGCTCACGCGCCGCATCCTGTTCACGCATGCCATCGCCTCCATCGACGCGAACCTGAACCCGCAGTCGATCCGCGTCACCTACGAAGTGGACAGCGGCGGCCCCAAGTTCACCGTGGCCGGCACCGACGTGCAGGTGAAGGTCAGCGAGAACCTGCAGTTGGGCGTGGTGGCCTCCACCGACCAGAACCCGCAGAACAAGCGCAACCTGCAGGCGCTCACGGGCGTGGCACGCATCGGCCAGAACACCAGCGTGGCGGCCGAGCTGGTCAAGACCGACTCCGACGACAAGGGCAACGGCCACGGCGCGCGCGTGGAAGCGCGCTACCAGGACGAGAAGCTGGCCGTGGTGGCCCTGGCGGCCAAGACCAGCAAGGGCTTCGACAACCCCGGCGCGAGCTTCTCGGCCGGCCACACCGAAGCCTCGGCGCGCGCCGAGTACCGCGTCGACCCGACCCTGGCCGTGCGCGGCGAGGTGCTCTACAGCAAGGACGCGGCCCAGGTCGACGAGCGCAAGGGCGCCACGGTGAGCGTGCAGAAGAAGCTCAGCGACAAGACCGTCGCCGAGGTGGGCCTGCGCCACGGCCAGAGCAACAACGCGCTGGGCTCCAGCTCGGGCTTCGACTACGGCCAGATCTCCACCTACAACGGCCAGATGGGCAGCAGCATCGGCGCCAACAGCGTGACCACGCTGGGCGCGGCCGCCGCCGCCGCCGGCGTGGACACGCAGAGCCAGACGACCGTGCGCGGGCGCCTGTCGACCGAGGTGCCCGGCGTGGCCGGCGCGCAGGTGTTCGTGGAAGGCGAGCAGGACCTCAAGGACGGCAAGCGCCACGTGCTGGCCGTCGGCGGCAACTACGCCATCACCGACAAGACGCGCGTGTACGGCCGCTACGAGCTGATCTCCACGCTCAACGGCCCCTACGAGCTGGACAGCACGCAGCGCAACAACACCGGCATCGTCGGCATCGAGAGCAACTACATGGAAGGCGGTCGCGTGTACAACGAGTACCGCATCGCCGACGGCGCCGAAGGGCGCGGCGTGCAGGCGGCCATCGGGGTGCGCAACACCTTCAAGATCAACGAGCAGATCCGCGTGACCGGGGGCATCGAGCACACGCGCGACATGAGCGGCTACAGCAGCAGCAAGAACACCGGCACGGGTTATGCCGGTGGGCTGGGCGAATCGACCGCGATCACCAGCGGCATCGAATACATCACCGACCGGATCAAGGCCAGCGGCGTGTATGAAGCGCGCCGCGGCGACGACGCGAACACGCGCCTGTTCAGTGCCGGCTTCGGCTTCAAGCTCGATCCGTCCTGGAGCCTGCTGGCGCGCAGCATCGTGAGCGACAGCGAAGGCCAGGGCGCCAACGCGGGCAACGAGCGCCACCTGGCGCGCCACCAGATCGGCATCGCCTACCGGCCGGTGGACGACGACACCTGGAACGCGCTGGCGCGCTACGAGCGCCGTTCGGAGCGCGTGGTGGGCGCGGGCAATGCGGCCGGCGCGCTGCAGGGCAGCAGCGTCTTCGGCGCCGACAACGGTGCCAGCCTGCCGGGCAAGACCAGCGCGGACATCGTCTCGGCGCACGTCAACTACAACCCCGAGCCGGGCAAGGCGGTGATGGCGCGCTATGCCTTCAAGCTCAGCCGCGCCGACGACGGCACGCTGGCCAGCAAGTACTGGGCGCACCTGGTGCAGGCGCGCTACACGCAGGACATCAACCAGGACTGGGACTTCGGCCTGCAGGCCGGCCTGCTGTACGGCAAGGGCGGCGCGCTGCAGAAGACCTTCGGCGTCGAGGTGGGCTACCAGGTGCAGAAGAACATGTGGGTGTCGGCGGGCTACAACTTCGTAGGGTTGAACGACCGGGACCTGACGGCCAACGAGTACACGAGCAAGGGCGCGTACGTGCGGCTGCGCTTCAAGTTCGATGAGACGCACCTGGGGTTTGCGTCGACAGGGGAGACGAACACGGCCAAGGCGCAGAAGGCCGAGAAGCTGGCTGCGGATGCGCCCGAAGTGGCAACGCTGCCGATGCGCACGGTGCTGCAGTCCGAAGCGCTGTTCGAGCCTGCCAAGTCCTTCATCAAGCCGCAGGCGCACGACACGCTGAACACGCTGGCCGCGCAGATCAAGGCGACCGAGGCGCAGGTGGTGATCCATATCAGCCATGCCGATGCGCAAGGCAGCGCTGACGACCGCATGCAGCTGGTCGCGCAGCGGACCAACGCGGTGCGCAGCTACCTGATCGGGCGCGGCGTGGATGTGCTGCGCCTGCGCACCGACACCAAAGAAGACACGCAGCCTGTCGCAGGCGATGACAGCAGCGCCAAGAGCCGCTGGGTCGTGATCGCCGCGGCCACGCAGGAAACCCGCTGAACGAGACCATGATGCAAAGCAGAACGAGAAACGAAGCGGGCGGGATGGCGCGGCTCGGCGGGGTGTTGAAGGGCGTCTTCGCTGCGGGGGCGCTGTGGTTGGTTGCCATGACGGGGGCGCAGGCTGCGGTCACCTCGTGTACGCCGCAGTCGGGCTACAACACCTGTGTGGCCTTTACCTATTCCGGTTCGGCGCAGACCTTCACGGTGCCTGCGGGCGTGTCTTCGGTGCGCGCCACGATGTGGGGCGCCGGCGGTGGCGGCTCGCTGGCGGCAGGCGGCAACTCGGCCAACGGGGGCGCCGGCGGGTTCGCCGACGGCACCGTGTCGGTCACGCCTGGCACCGCGATGGCGGTGACGGTGGGGCAGGGCGGGCAGAACGGTGGCACCGGCTCGACCTACGGCCGCGGCGGTGGTGGTGGCAATGGTGCGAACGCGGGCGTCGCCGGCTCTTCCGGCGGTGGCATGAGTGCACTGTGGAACGGCAGCACGGAATTTTCGGCAGCCGCCGCACGACTGATCGCAGGCGGCGGTGGCGGCAGCGCGTTCTGGACCGACGTCGGCAGCCCGGTGCCGGGCGGCGGCGGCGGCGCCTCTGGCGGGACCACGACCGGAACCGCCGGTCGCTCAGGCACACAAGCCGCCGGCGGCGCGCGCGGCACCCCGAGTGCGGGGACCGTCGCGGCCACCTGTCCGGCTGGCACTGACGGCAGCGCCTTGCAGGGCGGCACCGGGTGCTCGGCGGTCGGTGGCACCCCCGTCCAGTACGAGGGCGGCGGCGGTGGTGGCGGCGGCTGGTTCGGCGGCGGCGGCGGCATGGCCCAGTGCAGCAACACGCCCAATCCCGTCTCGGTCAACTGTTCCTACAACGGACCCGGCGGCGGCGGCTCGGGCTTCATCGGCACGGGCGTGACCGGCGGCGTGCTCACTGCAGGGGCCAACGGGAGCTACTCGGCGACTTCCAGTCCGGGCAACACGAGTGCGCCCTACCAGTCGGGTGTCGGCGTGGGCGGGTCGCGCAGTTCGTTGACCGGAGACACTGGCGGCAACGGCCTCGTGGTGATCCAGTTCAACGTGGTCACCCTGCAGCTCGCGAAGGCCTGGTCGGCCGGCAGCAACACCGGCGACGTGGCGAGCATCGCCGCCTCCACGGGCGGTACCAACTTCTTCGGCGCCAGCAACACCTCGGCCTTCACCTCGACGGCATCCACGGCCGCCTCCAGTTCCACCGTGGGCGTGAACATCGGCAACGTCATCACGCTGCCCGCGGAAACACTGACCACCGGCACGCTGGCGAACTACAACACCGTGCTCTCGTGTACCGCGAACGGCGGCGCGATGGCCAGCACGCTCAGCGGCACCAACGGACAGGTGAGCAACACGCTGACGATCGCCCTCGGTGACATCGGCAAGGACATCGTCTGTACCTACACCAACACGCGCAAGACCGCGACCTTGCAACTGGCCAAGTCGTGGAACCCCATCAGCGTGACGGGCAACGTGGCGAACATCGGCGCCACCACGGGCGGCGCGGCGAACACCGCGGCGTTCTCGTCGACGGCGCCGACGGCCAACACCAGCGCGACCGTGACCGTGGCGGCCGGCAACACGATCACCTTCCCCGCGGAAACCATGAACGGCGGCGTGCTGCCGAACTACACGACCGTGCTGTCGTGTACCGCCGGTGGCGGCGCGACGGCCAACACGCTGAGCGGCACCAACGGCCAGGCGACCAACACGCTGGCGATCGGACCGGGCGACGCCGGCAAGGCGATCGTCTGTACCTACACCAACACGCCGAAGACCTCGACGCTGCAACTGGTCAAGTCGTGGGGCGCCAACAGCTTCACCGGCAACGTGGCGAGCATTCCGGCCTCCACGGGCGGCACCAACAACACCACGGCCTTCACGGCCACGGCCCCCACGGGCGCGAACAGCGGCAGCGCCGTGACCGTGGCCACGGGCAACACGATCACGCTGCCGGCCGAGACGATGTCGCCGGGCACGCTGGCGAACTACAACACGGTGCTGGCGTGTACGGCCGGTGGCGGTGCCACGGCCAATGCGCTCAGTGGCACCAACGGACAGAACAGCAACACGCTGCT
>NZ_BCUS01000205.1 GCF_001591345.1 Variovorax boronicumulans NBRC 103145
CGCCCGGGGGCGCCGGCCGGCAGCGCCGACGGCGGCGCGTTGGGCGAGATGTGCATGACCGAGCGGTCACCGCCCACGAACTCCATCTCCAGCCCCAGCACCTCGCTGTTGCGGCCGGTGATGCGCATGCTGCGCACCTGCGCGGCCAGCCGGCTGTCGTTGGGCGTGAGGTCGAGCGTCCACTTGCCGGCGGCGCCGGTCACGGTGCTCTTGAAGTAGCGCTGCAGCGTGGCGCCATCGCCGCTCAGCGTGCCGCGCATGGCTTCGACCAGGCCCAGCAGCTCGGGCATGCTGTCCAGCGCCAGCGTGCGGTTGCGGTTGCCGCGCGACAGGGTCAGCGTGTTGCCGTCGACGGACATGGTCTCGATGCGCGGCGACAGCGTGCGGCGCACCAGCTTGTCGGGCGCCTCGAAGCTCAGCGTGCCGCTCGCGTCGAGCGGGCCTTCGAGGCCGTGCACGAAGCGCTGCTCGGTGAAGCGCGCCTCGCCGCTCTTCTGCCGGGCCAGCAGGCCCATCAGTTCGGGCAGGTCGAATGCCGCCCACGCCGGCGCGGCACAGAAAGCCACCGCCAGCACCACCACCCTGCAAAGCCGATCAAGCCGCATCTTCGAGCCAGAAATCATGAAAGTTGAACCAGTTGTACGGGTAGGCGCGGCACAGCGCCTCCAGGCGGGCCACATAGGCTTCGACCGCGCTTCGGATGCGGCGTTCACGCTCCGCGGCGTCGGCGAACGGCGTGCCGAAGTCGGCCAGCGGGTCGAACCGGACATCGTAGCGGGCACCGCCGCCGTACATGCCGGCCATGAAGAACACCTTGCGGCGCAGCAGCGCCGCCAGCCGGAACGGGCCGTCGTTGAAGACGGCCGGCTGGCCCAGGAAAGGCAGCACGATGTTGTTGCCGCGCTGGTTTGCCGGCTGCTCCTCGCTGCCCGGCAAGGTGCGGTCGGCCAGCATGCCGCCGAGGCCGCCGCCGTCGAGCCAATCGCGCAGCGCGAGCATGGAATGCGGCCGGCCCAGCGCGATCACGTGGGGCCGCATCTCGGGCAGCGCGATGGCGTTCAGGATCGCGGTGATGCGCTGCGCGTTGTCCGGGTACATCAGCATCGCCAGCCGCATGCGGTTCTGGTGCTTTTGCTGCTTGCAGGCGCCGAGCACCTCGAAGCTGCCGATGTGGGCGCCGAGCAGGAAAGCGCCCCGCCCTTCGGCCGCCTCGGCCTCGATCGGGGCGTTGCCTTCGATCTTCAGCTTGAACAGGTCCATGCGTCCGCGCAGGAAGTACACGCGGTCGAGCACGGTGGAGGAAAACGCGTGCAGCAGGCGGTAGCCGTCGACCCAGCCCGCGCGCGGGCCGATGGCCCTGAACAGGTAGCGCTTGATGTAGCGGCGCGGTGCCGGCGCGAACAGCAGGAAATACAGGCTGATCGGCGGCAGCAGCAGCCGCGTGACGTGCCGCCCGCACACCAGCGCCATCAGGCAGATGAAGCGCAGCGCCAGCATGTTGCTGCGCTCGGGCGCGCGCGCCCAGTCGCCCTGCTGGGCCGCCGGGCGAGCAGTCTGCCGCGCCGCTTCGTCCACGGCGCGCGTTTCGGCGTCGGTGTGCTTCATCCCGCCGACTCTGGCACAGCCGTCCAGCGGCCGGTGACAGCCGCCACGCCGTCACAGCGCACGTCGAAACGCACGCCGCGGCCGGTTCCGGCCTCGGGATGCAGCTCGATGGACAGCGTGCTGCCGGGCCGCACGGGCGCCAGGAACTTGGCGGCCGCGAGCGTCGGGCTCTGGCCGAGCCGTGCCGACAGCGCCGGCACGCGCCGCACGACCTCCATGACCTCGGCCAGCAGCAACGCGCCGGGCACCAGCGGCTGGCCGGGGAAATGACCCGCAAAGACCGGATGGTCGACCGGCACCGCGTGCGCCATCTGCACCGGCGTCTGGTCGTCGGCCAGCTGCGCCAGCGCAAATTCGCGCAGCGCCCGCACCGTGAGCTTGCCCGTGCCTTCGCGCGGGAAGGCCTTGACCTGCACCACGCGGCGCGGCACGAACACCGGCTCCAGGCGTTGCCGCAGTGCAGCAATGATGTCCGCCGCCGTCAGCGTGGGCGCGACCACGAACGCCACCGGCCGCACCACGCCGTCGGCCACCTCGTCGGGCAGCCAGAAGGCGCCGTCTTCGACACCCGCGATGCTGTTCAGGTGGTAGTTCAGGTGCGCGAGCGAACTGCGCCGGCCAGCGACGTGGATCAGGTCGTTGGCACGGCCGAACAAGCGAAAGCGCCGCGCATCGAGCAGTTCGAGCACATCGGCCATCGGCGTCGGCTCGGGAATGAAGTCGCCGCTGAAGATGAAGCGCTCGGGGCCGCCACCCTCCCCCGGTTCCGCATGCACGCGGATCTCGCCGAAGGTTTCCCAGATTTCGCTCTCGGTCGTGCGGCGCGTGGCCACCTGGCCCGATTCGGTGCTGCCGTAGATTTCAAGCAGCACGCCGCCCAGCGCCTGCTCGGCCTGCGCGGCCAGTTGCGGCGACAGCGGCGCGGTGGCCGACAGGATCAGGTCGACCGGTGGCAGCTCGATGCCCGACAGCAGCAGCGTCTTCAGGTGGAACGGCGTGGTCACCAGCGCGCGCGGACGCGGCACCGAGGCCAGCGCCTTCGCGACGTCGGCCGGAAAGAACGGCCGCCCGGTTTCGAACGCGGCCCCGCCGAGCATCGCGAGCAGCACCGACGACTCCAAGCCGTAGCTGTGCTGCACCGGCACGGTCGCCACCAGCGTGAGCCCTTCGAGCGTGGGCCGCTGCAGCACGCGGCACAGCCGCTCGACCGCCACTTCGACGTCGCCGACCAGCGTGCGCCAGGCCTTGGCATGCGGTTGCGGCACGCCGGTGGAACCCGACGTGAGCAGGCTGGCCGCATGCCGGCCGCCGTCGATGGCCGGCACCGGCGCATCGCCGGCCGGGCCGGGCACGGCCTCGACCTGCAGGCGCCGCATGCCGGGCGTCTCGAGCTTGGCATCGTCGGTCAGCGCGAACAGGTGGGCGCCGCCGGTTTCGGTCAGGCGCGCCAGCGTGTCCGGCCGCGCATCGGGCGGCAGCAGGCTGGCGTGGCCGCGCACCAGCGCGGCGCCCAGGCTCACGGCGAAGGCGTAGCGATCGAGGCACAGATTGACGGCAGGCCCTTCGGCGGGGAGCGCGGGCGCCAGGCGCGCGACGTCGGCCAGGAACTGGCGCGTGCTGACCGGCTGGCCGGCGCGCCAGGCCAGGGGCGCGTCGGGGTTGCGGTCCGCGAGCAGCGGCAGGAAGGAAGAAGAAGCGGTGTCGGGGGTCACGCGGGCTGCGCCTGTTTCATTGGCCGCCAGCGCCGTTGTCCACCGTCGAGGTGCCGTAGAACGCGCGCACCGCATCGACCAGGCGCGTGCGTTCGAATTCGGGATGCAGGCGGTAGCGCACGAGGTGCTCGCCCACGAAAAGCAGCGCCACGCTCAGCGGCGACAGCACGTTGGCCAGCAGCGACCAGGCCGAGAACGGCAGCGTCAGGTAGACCACGATCGACGAGACCACCACCACGGCGAAATACACCGTCCACACCTGCGTCAGGTGCGTCGTGTACGACAGCATGTGCCCCTTCAGCGGGTGCACGCGCTGCGCGAACTGGGTGATCAGCGGCAGGCCCTTGCCACGCAGCGTCGAGCCGAACCAGCCGCACAAGGCACCGTTGATGCCGATGTGCTGCAGCACGTACAGGCGGTTCGTGTCGCCCGCCTCACCGAGGAAGACGAGCGAGAAGCCGCCGATGCCCAGCGCCGCCGCAATGGCCAGGCCCCAGCGGCCGAACCAGCTGGCGGCGCAACCCATGGCGGCAATCCACAGCGGTCCGAGCAACACCACCACGGCCCAGGGCTCGGTGGCGTGGAACAGCGTCATCCAGTGGGAGAGGCCGGCATACGTGACCCCCACCAGCAGCAGGAGGACGAGTCGCCATCGGGACATGGATCAGGTGGCGCTGCGGTGCTCGGCGACGTGGGTCGCGAGCGTACGCAGCGACTGGAAGATCTGCTGGTTGCGCTCGTCGTCCGAGCGCAGCTGGAAACCGTAGCGGCGCGAAACTTCGAGCGCGACTTCGAGGATGTCGATGGAGTCGAGGCCCAGACCTTCGCCGTACAGCGGGTCGGTGGGAACGATCTCTTCAGGTGCGACCTCGAGATTGAGCGCGTTCACGAGCAACACGGCCAGCTCTTTTTCGATCGGCGACTGTTCGGATGCATCGCCAGTGGCGGGAATGGGGGGCTGAGCAGTCGATGACAAAAAAACCTCCTGAACTTTTTTCCTGAACGACCGTGCGGGGTCGTGAATTATAGGAGTGGCGGTTGATTAGACTGCGCGCTTCGATACGACCCGGAGCGCCCCATGGCCGACCCCCTTCTGATCGCACGCCACGACACCATCGAGTGCACCCTCCTGCCCGGCCTGGCCAACCGCCACGGCCTGATCACCGGCGCCACCGGCACCGGCAAGACCGTCTCGCTCCAGACCATCGCCGAACAACTGTCGAACATCGGCGTGCCGGTGTTCATGGCCGACGTCAAGGGCGACCTGACCGGCATCAGCCAGAAAGGCAGCGTCGGCGAAAAACTGGCCGCCACGCTCAAGGAACGCGGCATCGACGTGCCCGAACCCGCCGCCTGCCCCGTCACGCTGTGGGACGTGTTCGGCGAACAGGGCCACCCGGTGCGCGCCACGGTGTCCGACATGGGCCCGCTGCTGCTGGGCCGCATGCTCGACGTGAACGAAACCCAGGCCGGCGTGCTGAACCTGGTGTTCAAGATCGCCGACGACAGCGGCATGCTGCTGCTCGACCTGAAAGACCTGCGCGCCATGCTGCAGTACGTGGGCGAGAACGCGAGCCAGTTCACCACCGAGTACGGCAACATCAGCGCCGCCAGCGTGGGCGCGATCCAGCGCGGCCTGCTGCAGATCGAGACCCAGGGCGGCGACAAGTTCTTCGGCGAGCCGATGCTCAACATCACCGACTTCATGCAGACGGTGGGCGGCAAGGGGGTGGTGAACATCCTGGCGGCCGACAAGCTCATGAACTCGCCGCGCCTGTACGCCACCTTCCTGCTGTGGATGCTGTCGGAGCTGTTTGAGCAGCTGCCCGAAATCGGCGACCCCGAGAAGCCGAAGCTGGCCTTCTTCTTCGACGAGGCCCACCTGCTGTTCAACGAAGCGCCCAAGGCGCTGGTCGAACGCATCGAACTCGTGGTGCGGCTGGTGCGCTCCAAGGGCGTCGGCGTGTATTTCGTCACGCAAAACCCGCTGGACATTCCCGATTCGGTGCTGGCCCAGCTGGGCAACCGGGTGCAGCACGCGCTGCGTGCCTTCACGCCGCGCGACCAGAAGGCCGTGAAGGCCGCCGCCAGCACCATGCGCCAGAAGCCCGGCCTGGACATCGAGACCGCCATCACCGAACTCGCCGTGGGCGAGGCGCTGGTGAGCTTCCTGGACGCCAAGGGCCGCCCCAGCATCACCGAGCGCGTGTACGTGCTGCCGCCGGGCAGCCAGCTCGGCCCGATCACGCCCGAACAGCGCAAGGCGCTGATCGCGGGCTCGCTGGTGGCGGGCGTGTACGAGAAGACGGTCGACCGCGAATCGGCCTACGAAAAGCTCAAGGGCCGCGCCGAGAGCGCCCCCGATGCGCCAGCTGTCGGCGCCAAGGGCGGGGCCGCCGCGGAAGAATCGTCCGGCATGGGCGGCATGCTCAACGACATGCTCTTCGGCAGCACCGGCCCGCGCGGCGGCAAGCGCGACGGCCTCGTGCAGACCATGGCCAAGTCGGCGGTGCGCACCATGGGCACGTCGGTGGGCAAGGAGATTCTGCGCGGCGTGCTGGGCGGGATCTTCGGCAGCAAGAAGCGCTAAGAGAAAGCGGCCGCGCTACCAGCGCAGCAGGCGCGGCCCCAGTGCCGCGCCCAGCAGCACCGGCACCGCGATCCCGCTCACGTACCAGACCGCGAGGAACGGCGCGGTCAGCTCCATGCAGTGCAGCGCGTAGACCGACGCGCCCACGCCGCCGGCCAGTGCGCC
>NZ_BCUS01000206.1 GCF_001591345.1 Variovorax boronicumulans NBRC 103145
CGGCCACGCCCGCCGACGCAGTCGCTGCCGTCGACGCCGCGCAGCGCGCCTTCGCCACCTGGTCGCAGACCGGCCCCAACGAGCGCCGCGCCCTGCTGCTCAAGGCCGCGCACGCACTCGAAGCGCGCGCCGACGCCTTCGTGCAGGCCATGGCGCGCGAGACCGGCGCTTCGGCGCTGTGGGCCGGCTTCAACGTGCACCTCGCGGCCGGCATCCTCACCGAGGCCGCGTCGCTCACCACGCAGATCGCGGGCGAAGTCATTCCGTCCGACGTGCCCGGCAGCCTTGCCATGGGCGTGCGGCAGGCCGCTGGCGTGGTGCTGGGCATCGCGCCATGGAACGCCCCCGTGATCCTGGCCACGCGCGCCATCGCCACGCCGCTGGCCTGCGGCAACACCGTCGTGCTCAAGGGCTCCGAGCTGTGTCCCGAGACGCATGCGCTCATCATCGAAGCGCTGGCCGAGGCCGGCCTGCCCAAGGGCACGGTCAACTTCGTGACCAACGCGCCCGCTGATGCAAGCGCCGTGGTCGAGGCCATGGTCGCGCACCCGGCGGTGCGGCGCGTCAACTTCACCGGCTCCACGCGCGTGGGCCGGCTGATCGCGCAGACCTGCGCCACGTACCTGAAACCCGCCGTGCTCGAACTCGGCGGCAAGGCGCCCTTCGTGGTGCTGGACGACGCCGACATCGACGCGGCCGTGAACGGCGCGATCTTCGGCGCCTTCGCCAACTCGGGCCAGATCTGCATGTCGACCGAACGCCTCGTGGTCGACAACGCCGTCGCCGACGAGTTCGTTTCGAAGTTCGCCACCCGCGCACAGGCCTTGCCGCTCGGCGACCCGCGCGAAGGCCCCGTCGTGCTGGGCTCGGTCGTCGACATGAGCACCGTGACACGCTGCAACGCCCTGATCGACGACGCCCTCGCCAAGGGCGCCGTGCTCGTGTGCGGCGGCAAGGCACAGAACACGCTGATGCCCGCCACCGTGCTCGACCACGTCACGCCCGCGATGGCCATCTACCGCGAGGAATCCTTCGGGCCGGTGAAGGCGGTCGTGCGCGTGAACGGCGTGGAAGAGGCGGTGGCGGTGGCGAACGACAACGAGTTTGGTTTGTCATCCGCCGTGTTCGGCCGCGACGTGGCACGCGCGTGGAACGTAGCGCAGCGCATCGAGGCGGGGATCTGCCATGTGAACGGACCGACGGTGCACGACGAGGCGCAGATGCCGTTTGGCGGTGTCAAGTCGTCAGGGTACGGGCGGTTCGGTGGGCGAGCCGGCGTCGAGGCGTTCACGGAGCTGCGGTGGATCACGGTGCAGACGACGCCTCGGCACTATCCGTTCTGAACAAGGGAGCGGCAGGGCGCCGCCCCGCCGTTCCGATCAAGCCGTCATCGGCTCCCGCGATTCCCTTTCGGCGGGCCGACGGTTCTGAGTCAGCCGTGTCTCGTCCGCGCCCGCATACACACGGCGATAGCGCAGGTAGCCGGCCCCCCATGCATACCATTCGCGCCCTTCCGTGAAATCGGGCGCATACTCGCCCGTGGTCAGGTACAGGTTGACCCATCGCTCCTGGCGGCGCGTCAGCCCGGCCGGTGCTCCACCTCTGGGTGGATCGATCCCCGTGCGTGCCTCGTCCGCCTTTTTCTTGCGGGCCACCAGCTTTTCGAGTTGCGCCTTGAACTCGGCCGCCTCGGGACCAGTGAGCTTGAACCATGCGTGAGAATCGTGCACACGGTCCTCGAACAGCTTGCTGGTGAGCACGGGCTCGTTCCAGTACGGCTCGATACGCCCCCACTCGCCCACCCGCTCCGAATCGATGCCGGGCACGTTGTCGACCTCGCGCGGCGTGCCGTCCGGGCTGTTGCGACCGCTGATCCGCTTCTTTTTCTTTCGCCAGGCTTCGAAGTCTTCTACTTCCTTGACGAACTGCTCGTCGGCCGACTTGAGGTCCGCCCGGTCTGCCTCCGAAGCGCGCAAGACGAACGGCATGGTGGCCGCGTGGCCAGCCCAGGACTTGCGCCACTGGATGAACAGCTTGCGCTGCTCCGCCATGATGTCGCGCAACAGACCTTCCTTGACCTGGCATACGGCAAGGTAGGCGTTGAAATCACGGATCAGTTCCTTGGCGACCATGAACTGATCCTTGATGACCGGACGTGCCAGTTCCAGCTTCAGTGGCACGCCCAGTATTCGCGCCTCACGGTACATCAGGGCGAGGGGAATGCGCGAGAGCATGTCATCGCCTTTGGGATGGACTCCCTTGCCCTGCTCCGTCGGCATGTAGCCTCCGCCGACGTCCGAGTGCATGCCGGGGCACACCCACTCCCGAGAATTCTCAGGCAACGTATTGCCGACGTGAACGGAATCCGACGGAAAGCTGCGACGGAACTCGTGCGCGGCCACGATGTGCAGGCAGGGGACCTCGGCCGGAATGCGCATCGAGGCGTCCGCATCGGCCCATCCGCCATGCCCGTCGGCGAACAGAGACGAGGCCGCTACACCGACCGACGCGACCGTATCGAACAATCCCAGGAAGTCGAAGGTCACCGGGAACGAGGCCAACGTCGGCCCCGTCTGCCCGCGAAGTTCAGCATCGATCTGGCACATCGCCAGGAACCAGTTGACGAAGACCCGTGCCTCGGCTGCTCCCCGCGAAAAGCCGAATGCGCTGACGAAGATGCGTTGCACCCGACCTGGATCGACCTTGCTGCACCGGCCGGTTTCGGGGTCGATCATGTGCGGCCTGATTGAATCGTGCAGCTTGTTGAGCATCACCTCCAGCGTGCGGCGATTCTTGTTGTCGCGTTGGCGCTTCTCAGCGGCCCCATTGGACGCCTCCAGAAGCTCCTCCTTGCCGAGGCTGAAATCCTCGCAGAACCGCATCACCTCTTCGGCCGAGAATAACCCCGGCCCTTTGCCGCTCCGGGTGAGGTAGCGGTAGACGCAGTTGAGCGCTTGCGCCAACGCCCACAGGATGCGGCGCTCGCCGTAGCGAGCAGTGGCGTTGCCCAGCAGCGCATCCTTGCCGACGCCGCTGTCGCCCACTTGCATGAAGGGCGTTCCCACGCCCGGAACGTAGACCTTGAAGAAGTGCTGGTAGTTTTCGGGGTTGGTGGTCCATTGCGCATCGGGGTCAGCTGGCACCCCAGGCACGCTCTGTCCCGGATACGCGCCGTACAAGCGTGCGACGTTGGAATGCGTGTAGTCCTCGTTTTTTGTACTGCTGTCGTAGTTGTTTCGCGTGCCATCGAAGAAGAAGCCCATGAAGAGATTCACGTCGCAGGATTTGCCGGGCTGGCCTATGGGGCGCAATTCCCGGCCGACTTCATAGTCATCTTCAATCTTCTTGTTGTTCTTCCCAAAAAATACTTTTCGATCTGAGGGGTTAAAAAAAGTCATCTCGTCAATCGAGATTGCAAGATGGGCTGTCATGGCTTGACCTTCATCAGCCGATCAATTTTTTCTTGATTCCAGACTATCAACCTCTCCAGCATGGCCTTTTCCTTGGTGAAAAAAGCGGGATCGTCTGGCCCCGAAAACGCGGCGAGTTCCTTTCGATAAGCAAACTCCTTTGCGCGCTCGTCCCATGTCTCTTTGAGGTATTTTTTGGAATCTTTATTCAACTCCTGCAGTGCTTCCGCGCTCGACTCCAAACTTTCCCGTGCCAATCGCATATCCCGGTCCCACAACTCCCGCTGAAAAGCCAGCGAAGGCTTGGGCCACCCTTTGATCTTCCCGGGCCATTCGTCGCCGTTAGGTCGGTACGCGGTTGAAACGACACCCACCGTGCCATCGGGATAGTTGATGAACCACACATCCCCCGCCTTGCCACTCTTGTCGTAGGGCGGCAGATCAACGATGAAGTTCTGGCGCGGCCGATAGTCGCGTGCGTTGTTGTCGTAGCTCTGCAGGATCACGCCGACCTGGATGCCAGGTGCCCAGGTCTTCGGCACGTTGTAGCAACAGATCACGCCTCCTGCGGCAAACGGACCGATCTCTTCGGAGGCGACCACGGTCTGCTTCGGGTCCTTGGGGTCGAACAGTCGATAGCGGATGTCCTGGTCGGTGTAGTTGACGCCGCTGACCGAAGCCGGAACCGTGTCGGCGCGGCCTAACGCACAACCACTGGTGGCCAGTGATGCAAGAAGCACAAAGGGAAGTAGCCAATTTCTGAGAATCATCTGTCGTTCCTGTTGCGACAAGCTAAGTACGAAAAGCGCGAGGCGCTTCTTTGCAGTGTTGTTCGGAAAGCATGGTCATGGCTTTATCTTCATCAAGCGGTCGATCTTCTCTTGCTGCCACGCCACGAGCCTCTCCGTCGTTTCTTTTTCCTCTGCAAAGAATGCGGGATCGTCTGGCCCTGAGAATGGCTTTAGTTTGTGCCTGAATGCATAGCTCTTTGAGAGCCAATCCCACTCTTCCCTCAGGTACTTTTTCGGGTCATTCTTCAGTCTTTGCAGCGACCTTGCACTCGACGCCAACCCTTCCTCTGCCAACCGCATATCCCTCTCCCACAACTCCCGCTGAAAGGCCAAAGAAGGCTTGGGCCATCCCTTGATCTTCCCAGGCCACCCCTCACCGTTGGGCCGGTAAGCGGTCGAGACCACGCCCACTGTCCCGTCTGGGTAGTTGATGAACCACACATCCCCCGCCTTACCACTCTTGTCGTAAGGCGGCAGATCAACGATGAAGGTCTGGCGCGGCCGGTAGTCGCCCGCCTTGTTGTCGTAGCTCTGCAGGATCACGCCGACCTGGATGCCGGGTGCCCACGTCTTCGGCACGTCATAGCAACAGATCACACCTCCTGCGGCAAACGGCCCGATCTCTTCGGAAGCGACCACGGTCTGCTTCGGGTCCTTGGGGTCGAACAGCCGGTAGTGGATGTCCTGGTCGGTGTAGTTGACGCCGCTGACCGACGCTGGAACCCTGTCGGCACGACCGATGGCACATCCTGTCGCGGCCAGGGATGCAAGAAGCACGAGGGGAAGGAGCCATTTCTTGAGAAGCATCTGTTGTTCCTGCTGCGGTGCGCTAGACCATCAAGGCGCGCAGCGCCTCATGGTCTGAACGAACGCTGCGGCTGAGTTCGGGATGCAGCCAAAACACTTCGCACAGATTCATCCGTTGTGCCATCGTGTCGAGGTGCATGGCATTGGCCTCGGCGAGCCCGCGTTCCGCAAGTGCGTGCAAGGCCGAGGGCAAATGCTTAGCTTCATAGGCTGGCGAGAGCTGCAGCAGGTTCGCGACCATCTCGTCCACTTCGCTGCCGGCGATGAGCAGCGCGCATTGATCACCATCGAGTACCGGTGCGCATGGAGCCAGCGACGTGGATGCCATTTTCCCCGGTGCAAGGAAACTGCTCCAGCTGGCGTCGCGCCGGCGGAAATGCCATGTGGCTCCGGAACCGCAGAACGCCATCTGCTGCAACGGAGACAGCGCAGCCAGCACATCCGGCAGGCGCCGTGTGTCGGGAAAGCGCAGCACGAAATACTGCCCGTCCGCATTCACGACGCACCAGGGGCTCAGGCGTTTGAACAGCGACTCGAGCGGCTCGGCCGAGTGGATGAAACTGAGCATCGGCAAGCCATTCGTCAGCTGCAGCATGCGATCGAGCAGGGGCCTCTCAACGGCATCGATGTTAAACAGCACGGGTGAATGCCGGATCGCCTCGTCTGAAGCGCCGGGCATGTTCTCGTAGAGCGACCGCCAAGAGCCGGAGCCCAGGTGGCTCTTGATCAGCTGATGGCATTGCGGTGCGAATGCGCAATCGATCAAGGCGTAGCGAAATCCCTCGGCGCCAGAGGCAAGAGGGCCGTCGTCCGCAAACAGGGCGTCGATCCATCCGGGTGCGGGCTTGTCGATCAGGTTCATCGTGCGTTACTCCACCTGGGTGAAGGCCGGCGCCGACTTGAGCGACTTCAGGAGGCACGCCACGCAGATGCTCTTGGAAAATGCCGGCAACGGGTAGCTCTTCTGCACCGGCCCGGCCAGTTTGCGCTGCACCGAGTGATAAGTGATCTTCCCCGGACACTCGAACG
>NZ_BCUS01000207.1 GCF_001591345.1 Variovorax boronicumulans NBRC 103145
GAGGCCTCGTCGGCCATCAGCGCGCCGACGCCGCCCGAGAGCGTGAACAGGCCGATCGAGCGGTCGCGCGGGCGGCCCGCCACGGCCGCGCTGTGGGCCAGGTCGAAGAACTCCGTGAGGTTGCGCGCGCGCAGCACGCCGTACTGGCGGAACACGGCGTCGTACACCGCGTCGTCGCCCGCCAGCGCGGCGGTGTGCGAGGCCGCGGCCTCGGCGCCCAGCGCGGTGCGCCCGACCTTGACCATCACCACCGGCTTGCCGTTGGCCTGTGCCAGGGCCAGCGCGGCGCGCAGGCGGGGGCCGTCGCGGCAGCCTTCCATGTAGGCCATGATCACGTCGGTGTCGGGGTCCTGCGCGAGCCAGGCCAGGCAGTCGGCGACCTGCACGTCGGCCTCGTTGCCGGTGGTGGCCCACAGCGACAGGCCGACGCCGCGCGCCCGCGCCATCGCGTAGGCATAGGCGCCGAACGCGCCCGACTGGCTCACCAGCCCGATGCGCCCCGGCATCACGCGGCCCACGCCGGGCGCCGGCGAGAAGGTGGCGTACACGTGGCGCGCGATGTTCATGAAGCCCAGGCAGTTGGGGCCGACCAGCCGCACGCCCGCGGCACGCGCCTTGTCGCCCAGCCGCGCCTGCGCCGCCGCGCCCTCGGCGCCCACTTCGGCAAAGCCCGAGGAGAACAGCACCACGCCCTTCACGCCCGCCGCGATGGCGTCGTCGAGCGCGCCGTCGACCAGCGCCGACGGCACCGCGAGGATGGCCAGGTCCACCGGCTGGCCGATGGCGCGCAGGCTGGGGTAGGCCGGCAGGTCCTGGATGCGGTCGGCGTTCGGGTTGACCGGGTACAGCGCGCCCTCGAAGCCGAAGCGGCGCTGGTAGTCGACGGGAATGCCGCCGATCTTCTGCGCGTTGGACGAGGCGCCGACCACCGCGATGGCACGCGGCGCGAACAGCGCCGAGAGGGATTCGGCTTGCGAAGAGAAGAAGTCCATGGGCATGTCGGGGGTCGGAAGTCAGAAGTTGTGGCGGATGCCGGTGGCGAGCACGCGCACGTCGTTGCCGCTGTTCGGCGTGACGGCGATGGTCGCGAGCGAGGCCGAGGCGCCGTGCCGGTTCAGCAGGCGCAGCCAGCGCGCGTAGACCACGGTGCGCTTGCTCAGGTAGTAGTCGTAGCCCAGCGTCCACGCCAGCTGCGAGCGTTCGCTCTCGGCCACCTTGCGCTGCGTGGCGCCGAAGATCAGGTTCGAGGCCGGCGTCACGTTGTAGGTGGCGCCCAGGTTCACGAGCTTCGCGGTCGGCACGCCGGGCAGGCTCGAGGCGTTGCGCACGTAGCTGGCGTACAGCTGCAGGCCGATGGAGGGCAGCTCGTAGGAGCCGGTCAGCGCCTGGTAGGTCGTGGTGGCGGGCGAGGCCACGGGCGCCGCCGCCGAGCCCGAGCGCGCGCGCTGGAAGGCGTAGGCGATGTAGTAGGGCTTGCGCGCCCAGCCGATGTTGCCGCCGTAGACGTTGCCGCTCTGGTGGCTCGGCGCGCTCGATTCGCCGGGCGCGTAGGCGAGGTCGGCAAAGAACTCCATGCTGGCCGGCGTGCGGTAGCGCACCATGTTGCTGGCGCGGGCCGCGAAGGGCGTGAGGCCGGGTTGCGCGTCGGTGGCCGCCACCAGGTTGATGGGCGAGAACACCGAGTTCAGGCCGTAGGGGTCGGCCTTGAACAGCGCGTAGAACATCGGCGTGTACATGCGACCCGCGTCGATCTGCCCCCACGGCGCCGAGAAGCCGACGAAGGACTGCCGGCTGAACGACATCGCGGGGCCCGGCAGCGTGCCGTTGCCGGTGTCGGGCGCAAAGCCGCTCTCCAGCGTGAAGTGCGCGCCCAGGCCGCCGCCCAGGTCCTCGGTGCCGCGAAAGCCGATGCGCGAGGCGGTCTGGCCGCCGTCCTCCAGCCGCGTGGAGGAGGCGGGGCCCGACCTGGCGTGCGCCACGTACAGGTCGAGCGTGCCGTAGACGGTCACGGTGCTTTGCGCGGACGCAAGGGCGCAGGCCGCGAGCGCGAGGGCCGCGGTGGCTGTCTTCTTCATTTGGGTTGTCTCCGGTGTGGCCGGTCGCCTGCGGGGGCAGGGCGGTGCCGCCTGTGTGCTTGTCGATGTCCGGGGCTTACGATAGAAATGAAGGGCCCCCGAATCTGTCAACGCTTTGACAGATTCGTGAACACCAGGGCAGGGAGAACCCGCTGACCCGACCACCTGCAACCACCCCTCCCGACGCCGAAGACAGCGCCGAGCTGCTCGACCGCGCGCTGCGCTGGAACGAGCTGTTTTCCCAATGGCCCGACGCGCGCCGCGCCGAGCTCATGAAGTCGGCGCGGCTGGTGCGCTACCGCCGCCGCACGCAGGTGCTGGCGCGCGACCGCCACAAGCGCGAACTGCTGGCGGTGGTGTCAGGCTGCCTGGAGATCAGCAGCATGAGCCCGCAGGGGCGCAAGTACGTCAACGCGCTGCTCGGCCCCGGCCAGGTGGCGCCGCTGGTGCGCCTGCTCGAGGACGTGCCGCTGCCCTACGACTACCACGCGCACGAAGACTCGGTGATCGTCCACCTGCCCAGCGACGCCGTGATCGCGGTGCTCGACGCCGAGCCCGCGCTGTGGCGCGGCGTGGCCCGGCTGGGCCTGAAGCGCCAGCGGCTGAGCGTGGTGCTGCTGCAGAACCAGATGCTGAACTCGGTGCGCGGGCGCGTGGCCGCCACGCTGATGAGCGTGATCCACTTCTACGGCATGCAGGTGGAGGCCGCCGCGAGCCTGCCGGTGCGGCTGTCGCAGAACGACCTCGCGGCGATGCTGGGGCTGTCGCGCCAGACCATCAACAAGGAGCTGGGGCGGCTGGTCGCGGAAGGCGTGATCGACATGAGCTACAAGCGCATCCGCATCGTGGACCCCGACCAGCTCGCGGTCATCGCGACCGGCACCGGGCCGCAGTGAGCGGCGCGCACCGCAGCGCGCGGGCTCAGGGGTGGATCTTCTCGCCCTTGGCCAGCATCTCGACGAACTGCGCGATGCGCCGGGCGCGCGTCTCGGGCTTCTTCGCACCCTGGGTGCGGAACAGCACGGCGAAGCGGTTGCGCGCATCGAGCGTGGCGAAGAAGGCCTTGGCCTTGCGGTTGGCGTCGAGCGCGGCCTGCAGGTCGGGCGGCACGGTGGCCACGCTCGGGGCGTCGTAGGCCGCCTCCCAGCGGCCGTCGGCGCGGGCACGCTCCACCTCGGCCAGGCCGCCGGGCTGCATGCGGCCCTCGTCGATGAGCTTCAATGCCTTGTCGCGGTTGATCTTCGACCAGATGCTGCGCGCGGTGCGCGGCGTGAAGCGCTGCAGGAAGAACTGCGCGTCCTGGCTCTTGCGCTGGCCGTCGATCCAGCCGAAGCACAGCGCGATCTCCAACGCCTCGGGGTGGTCGACGGAGGCGATGCCGCTGGCCTTCTTCGCGATGCGCAGCCAGACGCCGGCGTGGCTCGCATGGTGTTTCTTGTACCAACGCAGCAGTGCGGCGGCGTCGGCGCATTCGAGCGGCGTGTCGTCGACGATGCGGTCGGTCTTGACCGCGGTCTTCTTCGCCGCCGGGCTCATGGCACCCACCAGTAGCGCAGCGCGTGGAAGTAGATCGGCGCCGCGAAGATCACCGAGTCGAGCCGGTCGAGCATGCCGCCGTGGCCTTCGATCATGGAGCCCCAGTCCTTCACGCCGCGGTCGCGCTTGATGGCCGACATCACCAGCCCGCCGAAGAAGCCCAGGAGGCAGATCATGAAGGCCATGAGCGCCGCCTGCCACGGGTTGAAGGGCGTGGCCCAGTACAGCGCCGCGCCCATCGCGGTGGCGCTGGCCACGCCGCCGATCAGGCCTTCCCAGGTCTTGGAGGGCGAGAGTTCGGGCGCGACCTTGCGTTTGCCGAAGAGCTTGCCCCACACGTACTGCAGCACGTCGCTGCCCTGCACCACGATGACCAGGAAGGCGATCAGCAGCAGGTTGCGGCCCTCGAAGCCCGGGATCTGCAGCGTGAGCAGCGCCGGCACGTGGCTGATGCAGAACACGCACACCATCAGGCCCCACTGGATCTTCGAGGTGCGCTCCAGGAAGCGCTGCGTGTCGCCGCCCACGGCCGCCAGAATCGGCAGCAGCAGGAAGGCGTAGACCGGGATGTAGATCGAGTACAGCCCGTACCAGTCGATCCAGATCAGGAAGTACTGGCCCGGCAGCGCCACGAAGAAGGCCAGCGCGATCGCGCCGTGGTCGCCGCGCCGCGTGTAGGCCAGGCTGATGAACTCGCGCAGCGCATAGAACGAGATCAGGTAGAACAGCACGATCACGCCGCCCTTGCCGAAGGCGAAGGCCAGGCCGATCACCGCCACCATCACCCACCACGCATTGACGCGCGAGTTGAGGTTGTCGATCACCGAGTGCGGCTGGCCGTGCGCCACGCGCCACTTGAGCAGCGCACCGATCGAAGAGGCCAGCACGAGCACGCCGAAGACGCCGCCGAAGAGCTTGAAGGTGGTCCAGGCGAAGGGGGACATTTCGATCACGAGGCGGTCCCTCCGTTGGGTTCGATGCGGTCGTACTCGGGGCGCAGGTCGAGCATGGCCGTGCGTGCGCGGGCGAGGAAGGCGACCTTGTCTTCGCCTTCCTCGAGCTGGATCGGCGCGCCGAAGCGCACCGTGCAGGCCAGCGGGATCGGCACCAGCGTGCCCTTGGGCAGCACGCGCTTGAGGTTCTCGATCCACACCGGCACCAGCCGCACGGTGGGGCAGGCGCGCGCCAGGTGGAAGAGGCCGCTTTTCAGCGGCAGCAGGATGTCGTCGCCCGTGTTGCGCGTGCCCTCGGGGAACATGATGAGCGAGTCGCCGCCTTCCAGCGCTTCCTTCATCTGGTCGACCGGGTTGCCGCCCTGGCCCGAGCCGTCGCGGCGGATCATGAGCGCGTTGAACACGTCCTTGCCGATGAAGTTGCGCAGCTTCGAGGCCTCCCAGTAGTCCTGGCCGGCCACGGGCCGCGTGAGCGCGCGCAGGTCGGAGGGCAGCGTGGCCCACAGCAGCACGAAGTCGCCGTGGCTGGTGTGGTTGGCGAAGTACAGCGTCTGCTCGGCCTTGGGCGTGGTGCCCGACCAGATGGCGCGCACGCCGGTCAAGAGGCCGGCCGCGCCGATGATGAGCTGGCCCGCCACCACCGCGAGCCCGCGGCGCACGATGGCGCCGGGGCGGGCGCTGTCGTTGCCGTCGCTGCTGCTGCTGTCGTTCTTGTTGTTGCCGTTGTCGTTGTTCAAGCGAGTTCCTGTGTCATGAGGGCGAGTAGGAAGAGCGCGTTCTGGCAGGCGATCACGATGGCGTGGCGCTGCATCAGTTGGCGGGTTCCCTGCACGCGGTCGGCGAGCGCGCGGGCGTTGGGCTGCGGCGGCGGGTCGCGCAGCCCGAGCACGGACAGGGCGTTGTCCATCGCGCCCAGCGAGGCGATCTGGCCGTTGGCCAAGCCTTCGAACAGCGCCTGGTCCAGCCGCAGCCGGAAGGCGAAGTAGCGTTCGAGCACGCCCAGCACCATCACCGCGGCAAAAGCTAGGATGGCGGTGTTCGAGAGCCCGCGCAGCGTGAGCGCCAGCACCAGGGCGGCGATGCAGGTGAGCGCGAAGCCCCAGAGGGCGAGCATGGCCGCCGCGCGCAGCAGGCCGGCCAGGGTGGTGCAGGTGGCGCGTTCGTTGTCAGTCATGGCGCGAAGGTGTTCCAAGGGGTTCGAGTGCGGTACGCCAGGCGGCGTGCAGCACGATCTGCGGGCGGGCGCGGCGCACGGCGTCTTCGGCCTGTGCCAGGCCGTGGTCGCGGCCCAGCCAGGCGATCACGGCGGCGGCGCTGCGCGAGAAGCCCAGCGCGCAGCAGACCCAGACCGTGGA
>NZ_BCUS01000208.1 GCF_001591345.1 Variovorax boronicumulans NBRC 103145
CTTCGCTGAAACAACTTCAGCGACTTGAACTGAAAGGTTTGGGTTGCAGGAAAGAAGAAGTGGAAAGCGAAAAAAGTCTTCGAAAGTTGACGCGATGTTGAAAAACAGTGCATAATCGAAGGCTCCGCTGAAAACAACTTCAGCAGCTTGAATCGAGAGATTCGGGATGCGAAAAAAGAAGTTGAAGAAAGCGAAAAAAGTTTGACGATACTTAAAAAATCGTGTTAGACTACAAGGCTTCGCTGATCGCAGCAAAGCAAAACGAAGTAAACGACAAGTTGCTTCGGTGATCGTTAAAAAATTACAGCCGATAAGCGTGGGCGTTTGAAGGTAATTGCGTAAGTTCTTCGGAACAAGTCGCAAGACTTAAAAACGCTCATGAGATAGAAGTGAAGTTCACTTTAATTCTTTTTTTATGAGTTTTGCTTGACCGTGAGGTCAGGCGCAAAAATCAAGATCGAACTATAGAGTTTGATCCTGGCTCAGATTGAACGCTGGCGGCATGCCTTACACATGCAAGTCGAACGGCAGCGCGGGAGCAATCCTGGCGGCGAGTGGCGAACGGGTGAGTAATACATCGGAACGTGCCCAATCGTGGGGGATAACGCAGCGAAAGCTGTGCTAATACCGCATACGATCTACGGATGAAAGCAGGGGATCGCAAGACCTTGCGCGAATGGAGCGGCCGATGGCAGATTAGGTAGTTGGTGAGGTAAAGGCTCACCAAGCCTTCGATCTGTAGCTGGTCTGAGAGGACGACCAGCCACACTGGGACTGAGACACGGCCCAGACTCCTACGGGAGGCAGCAGTGGGGAATTTTGGACAATGGGCGAAAGCCTGATCCAGCCATGCCGCGTGCAGGATGAAGGCCTTCGGGTTGTAAACTGCTTTTGTACGGAACGAAACGGTCTTTTCTAATACAGAAGGCTAATGACGGTACCGTAAGAATAAGCACCGGCTAACTACGTGCCAGCAGCCGCGGTAATACGTAGGGTGCAAGCGTTAATCGGAATTACTGGGCGTAAAGCGTGCGCAGGCGGTTATGTAAGACAGTTGTGAAATCCCCGGGCTCAACCTGGGAACTGCATCTGTGACTGCATAGCTAGAGTACGGTAGAGGGGGATGGAATTCCGCGTGTAGCAGTGAAATGCGTAGATATGCGGAGGAACACCGATGGCGAAGGCAATCCCCTGGACCTGTACTGACGCTCATGCACGAAAGCGTGGGGAGCAAACAGGATTAGATACCCTGGTAGTCCACGCCCTAAACGATGTCAACTGGTTGTTGGGTCTTCACTGACTCAGTAACGAAGCTAACGCGTGAAGTTGACCGCCTGGGGAGTACGGCCGCAAGGTTGAAACTCAAAGGAATTGACGGGGACCCGCACAAGCGGTGGATGATGTGGTTTAATTCGATGCAACGCGAAAAACCTTACCCACCTTTGACATGTACGGAATTCGCCAGAGATGGCTTAGTGCTCGAAAGAGAACCGTAACACAGGTGCTGCATGGCTGTCGTCAGCTCGTGTCGTGAGATGTTGGGTTAAGTCCCGCAACGAGCGCAACCCTTGTCATTAGTTGCTACATTCAGTTGGGCACTCTAATGAGACTGCCGGTGACAAACCGGAGGAAGGTGGGGATGACGTCAAGTCCTCATGGCCCTTATAGGTGGGGCTACACACGTCATACAATGGCTGGTACAAAGGGTTGCCAACCCGCGAGGGGGAGCTAATCCCATAAAACCAGTCGTAGTCCGGATCGCAGTCTGCAACTCGACTGCGTGAAGTCGGAATCGCTAGTAATCGTGGATCAGAATGTCACGGTGAATACGTTCCCGGGTCTTGTACACACCGCCCGTCACACCATGGGAGCGGGTTCTGCCAGAAGTAGTTAGCTTAACCGCAAGGAGGGCGATTACCACGGCAGGGTTCGTGACTGGGGTGAAGTCGTAACAAGGTAGCCGTATCGGAAGGTGCGGCTGGATCACCTCCTTTCTGGAAACAAGCAATTTAATTTAAACGCCCACACTTATCGGTTGTTGGAAGAAGTCGGTTGTCTTCAATTTTGAAGATGATTGGCGAATGGGTCTGTAGCTCAGCTGGTTAGAGCACCGTCTTGATAAGGCGGGGGTCGTTGGTTCGAGCCCAACTAGACCCACCAAATCTTCTGATATCTCGTGTGAGAGTTTGAGGGGGATTAGCTCAGCTGGGAGAGCACCTGCTTTGCAAGCAGGGGGTCGTCGGTTCGATCCCGTCATCCTCCACCAATAACTTCGATACTTATTCAACACCAAAGCAGCTTCCTGCGAAAGCATGAGGCTTCTTTGTTGTTGATCAGGATCTCTTGATCAATCGGCTGTTCTTTAAAAATTCATAGAGTCGAATCAGCGTTGCTGATGGAAACTGCACATTCGTAAAGGTTTAGTGCAGACCGTGCCATCAGCAACATAGAATTTTTGATTGCGTCAAAAGAAACTTCAATTTCGAGTCAAATCGATATTGGAAGTACGGCATAACGCGTCAGGTGAAAGACCTGACATATTCCTTGAGATGATTTTGTAGTTTCGCAAGAAACGTCAAAGTTATAGGGTCAAGTGAATAAGAGCACGTGGTGGATGCCTTGGCAATGATAGGCGACGAAGGACGTGATAGCCTGCGATAAGCTTCGGGGAGCTGGCAAATTAGCTTTGATCCGGAGATTTCCGAATGGGGAAACCCACCTGCAAAGGTATCGCATGATGAATACATAGTCATGCGAGGCGAACCGGGTGAACTGAAACATCTCAGTAGCTCGAGGAAAAGACATCAACCGAGATTCCGAAAGTAGTGGCGAGCGAAATCGGAGAAGCCTGTTAGTGATAGCACAAGACATAACGGAACAGCTTGGAAAGGCTGGCCATAGCGGGTGATAGCCCCGTACGTGAAATGACCTGTGTGGTACTGAGCTAACGACAAGTAGGGCGGGACACGAGAAATCCTGTCTGAATATGGGGGGACCATCCTCCAAGGCTAAATACTCATCATTGACCGATAGTGAACTAGTACCGTGAGGGAAAGGCGAAAAGAACCCCGGGAGGGGAGTGAAATAGATCCTGAAACCGCGTGCTTACAAAAAGTAGGAGCCCGCAAGGGTGACTGCGTACCTTTTGTATAATGGGTCAGCGACTTACATTCAGTGGCAAGGTTAACCGAATAGGGAAGCCGTAGAGAAATCGAGTCCGAATAGGGCGATCAGTCGCTGGGTGTAGACCCGAAACCAAGTGATCTATCCATGGCCAGGATGAAGGTGCCGTAACAGGTACTGGAGGTCCGAACCGACTAGTGTTGCAAAACTAGCGGATGAGCTGTGGATAGGGGTGAAAGGCTAAACAAACTTGGAAATAGCTGGTTCTCTCCGAAAACTATTTAGGTAGTGCCTCAAGTATTACCATCGGGGGTAGAGCACTGTTTTGGCTAGGGGGTCATGGCGACTTACCAAACCAAGGCAAACTCCGAATACCGATGAGTACAGCTTGGGAGACAGAGCACCGGGTGCTAACGTCCGGACTCAAGAGGGAAACAACCCAGACCGCCAGCTAAGGTCCCTAAAATTGGCTAAGTGGGAAACGAAGTGGGAAGGCTAAAACAGTCAGGATGTTGGCTTAGAAGCAGCCATCATTTAAAGAAAGCGTAATAGCTCACTGATCGAGTCGTCCTGCGCGGAAGATGTAACGGGGCTAAGCCAGTTACCGAAGCTGCGGATTTGCAATTTATTGCAAGTGGTAGGAGAGCGTTCTGTAAGCCTGTGAAGGTGCGTTGTAAAGCGTGCTGGAGGTATCAGAAGTGCGAATGCTGACATGAGTAGCGTTAAAGGGGGTGAAAAGCCCCCTCGCCGTAAGCGCAAGGTTTTCTACGCAACGTTCATCGGCGTAGAGTGAGTCGGCCCCTAAGGCGAGGCAGAGATGCGTAGCTGATGGGAAACAGGTCAATATTCCTGTACCGATTGTTAGTGCGATGTGGGGACGGATCTTAATAGGTCATCCAGTTATTGGATTATTCTGGTTTAGTTGGATGTAGGCGTGCATTAGGCAAATCCGGTGCACATATACCGAGGCCAACGATCGAGCGGACTTGTCCGTGAAGTGACTGAACGAGGTTCCAGGAAAAGCCACTAAGCTTCAGCTAACAACGACCGTACCGCAAACCGACACTGGTGCGCGAGATGAGTATTCTAAGGCGCTTGAGAGAACTCAGGAGAAGGAACTCGGCAAATTGACACCGTAACTTCGGAAGAAGGTGTGCCCTATTAGTGTGTAGTGAACAACGAAGCATGAATGGGTTGCAAAAAATCGGTGGCTGCGACTGTTTATTAAAAACACAGCACTCTGCAAACACGAAAGTGGACGTATAGGGTGTGACGCCTGCCCGGTGCTGGAAGATTAAATGATGGGGTGCAAGCTCTTGATTGAAGTCCCAGTAAACGGCGGCCGTAACTATAACGGTCCTAAGGTAGCGAAATTCCTTGTCGGGTAAGTTCCGACCTGCACGAATGGCGTAACGATGGCCACACTGTCTCCTCCTGAGACTCAGCGAAGTTGAAATGTTTGTGATGATGCAATCTCCCCGCGGAAAGACGGAAAGACCCCATGAACCTTTACTGTAGCTTTGTATTGGACTTTGAACAGATCTGTGTAGGATAGGTGGGAGGCTTTGAAGCAGGGTCGCTAGATCTTGTGGAGCCAACGTTGAAATACCACCCTGGTGTGTTTGAGGTTCTAACCTAGGTCCATTATCTGGATCGGGGACAGTGCATGGTAGGCAGTTTGACTGGGGCGGTCTCCTCCCAAAGCGTAACGGAGGAGTTCGAAGGTACGCTAGTTACGGTCGGACATCGTGACGATAGTGCAATGGCATAAGCGTGCTTAACTGCGAGACTGACAAGTCGAGCAGATGCGAAAGCAGGACATAGTGATCCGGTGGTTCTGTATGGAAGGGCCATCGCTCAACGGATAAAAGGTACTCTGGGGATAACAGGCTGATACCGCCCAAGAGTTCATATCGACGGCGGTGTTTGGCACCTCGATGTCGGCTCATCTCATCCTGGGGCTGTAGCCGGTCCCAAGGGTATGGCTGTTCGCCATTTAAAGAGGTACGTGAGCTGGGTTTAAAACGTCGTGAGACAGTTTGGTCCCTATCTTCCGTGGGCGCTGCAGATTTGAGGAAGCCTGCTCCTAGTACGAGAGGACCGGAGTGGACACACCTCTGGTGTATCGGTTGTCACGCCAGTGGCATTGCCGAGTAGCTAAGTGTGGAAGAGATAACCGCTGAAAGCATCTAAGCGGGAAACTCGTTTCAAGATGAGATCTGCCGGGGCCTTGAGCCCCCTAAAGAGTCGTTCAAGACCAGGACGTTGATAGGTCAGGTGTGGAAGCGCAGTAATGCGTTAAGCTAACTGATACTAATTGCTCGTGCGGCTTGACCCTATAACTTTGATCAATCTGATCAGGGTGTTATGCCAAGTTGACGCATTCAAAATAATTCGCCAAAAGCTGATTCCAAACTCTATGAATTCGTTTGATTGATCGTGTGATCAGTCAGACAACCCTTTATGCCTGATGACCATAGCGAGTTGGTACCACTCCTTCCCATCCCGAACAGGACAGTGAAACGACTCAGCGCCGATGATAGTGCGGGTTCCCGTGTGAAAGTAGGTCATCGTCAGGCTCTTACAGCCCAGAAAACCCCAGTCAGCAATGACTGGGGTTTTTTGCTTTGCGCAATGCAAAGACCAAACGCATAAAAAGCGCTGACTCGAAAGAAGCAGCGCTTTTTTATTGCAGCAAACAACCGTCAATCAGGCGTTGTGAACTCCCGAAGCATC
>NZ_BCUS01000209.1 GCF_001591345.1 Variovorax boronicumulans NBRC 103145
GGCTGGGCGCGGCGCGTCGGCGCCGTGGCGGCTGTGCTGGGCGTCGCCACGGCGGCGGCGTACGGGCTGCTCCTGCTTCCATAGCAGGGTGCCCGGAGGGGCGCGCGGGCTGTCGCCTGCGCTACGCGCGGGGTCTTGGCCCGCGACTACGATGCGGCTGCGTCGCCGATGCCCGGCACATTCACCCATCAAGGAGACACCATGAGCAGCGCCCTCACCAACCACCAGGTCCGTCTTGCCAAGCGCCCCGAGGGCACGGCCACGCGCGAGCACTGGCGCTTCAGCACCGAGCCCGTGGCCCAGCCCGACGAGGGCGGCGTGCTGGTCAAGACGCTGTCGCTGTCGCTCGACCCCGCCATGCGCGGCTGGCTCAACGACGCCAAGAGCTACATCCCGCCCGTGGCCATCGACGAGGTGATGCGCGCCGGCGGCATCGGCCGCGTGGTGGCCTCGAAGAACCCGCAGTTCGCCGTGGGCGACACCGTGTACGGCACGCTCGGCGTGCAGGAATACATGCTGATCCCGCAGGACCAGATCAAGCGCAACGGCCTCGTGAAGGTCGACCTGCGCGTGGGCACCATCACCCAGTGGCTCAACGTGCTGGGCATGCCCGGCATGACCGGCTACTTCGGCCTGATGGACGTGGGCATGCCCCAGGCGGGCGAAACCGTGGTCGTTTCGGGCGCGGCCGGCGCCGTGGGCCAGACCGTGGGCCAGCTGGCCAAGATCAAGGGCTGCCGCGTGGTCGGCATCGCCGGCGGCGCCGCCAAATGCGACTGGGTGGTCAAGGAGCTGGGCTTCGACGCCTGCATCGACTACAAGGCCGGTGCGGGCGCCGTGCGCGAAGGCCTCAAGACCCACTGCCCCAAGGGCGTGGACATCTACTTCGACAACGTCGGCGGCGACATCCTGGACGCCGTGCTGGCGCGCCTGGCGCGCAAGGCCCGCGTGATCATCTGCGGCGCCATCAGCCAGTACAACAACGCCAACAGCATGCCGGCCGCCGGCCCGAAGAACTACCTGAGCCTGCTCGTGAACCGCGCGCGCATGGAAGGCATCGTGGTGTTCGACTACGCCGACCGTTACCCGATCGCCATCGCCGAGATGGCCGGCTACCTGAAGGACGGCCGCATGAAGAGCAAGGAAGACGTCGTGAAGGGCCTCGACACCTTCCCCGAGTCGCTGAACAAGCTGTTCGCGGGGGAGAACTTCGGCAAGCTGGTGTTGCAGGTCGCCGAGGAATAACCAAAGGGGCGCCGCGGCGCCCCGAACCTCAATCGTCGGTGGGCCGCATCGGAATGTCGCCCATCGCATCGTCCTCGCGCAGGCCGCGCGCGGCCTTCAGCAGTTCGATCGAGAGGCCGTCGCCGTGGCCTGCAAAGCCCTGGGCGATGCCCTCGAGCACGGTCGACAGGTTGGTGTCGCCGTCGGTGCGGGCGTCCATGCTGATGTTCAGGACCCGCGCCGCCATCTGCCGGTAGGTGACGGCGCCCGCGCCCTCCAGCGCGGCCACCAGGTCGAGGTACAGCGCCAGGTTCATGTCGAACACCAGCTTGGGCGTGATCTCGAAATCCTCGGTCTTGTTGTTCTTCTGATCCATGGGGGTGACTCCTTTTTCCTGAGCCTCCACTCTAGCCACAAAAAACGACAAGCTCTGTCGGGCATCGCCCTGATTTGTCTCATTTCGCACGCGTGCCCATCACGGCGGCCGAGATGATCAGTGCCGCCGCCAGCGCGATGCCGGCCGTGAGCGCCCGGCCGGTCACGGCCAGCAGCAGCGCGGTGGAGGCCAGCGGCGTGAGGTAGCTCAGGATGCCGATCTGCCGCGCGTCGCCGCGCTTGAGCGCCATGTCCCACACGAAGAAGGCCGCGCCCAGCGGGCCCAGGCCGCACAGCGCGACCAGCAGCCAGTCCTTGGCCGACAGCGCCACCGACGGCTCCAGCAGCGCATGGCAGGCCAGCGAGAGCGCGCCCGACACCAGCCCGAAGAGACCAATGGCCGAGGTCGGGAAGGGCGTGACGCGCTGGGTCCACAGCGAGTAGCTGGCCCAGATGAAGGCCGAGCCGGCCGCCGGCAGGAAGCCCCAGTACGCGGCGGGCGCGCCGGGAAGTGCCGCGCTGCCGCTGCCCGCACCGAGGATCGCGATGGCCGCGCCCGCAAAGCCCAGCAGCGCCGCCACCACGTGCAGCGGGCGCAGCGACACGCCCGGCAGCAGCACCGGCGCCAGCACCACCATCAGCAGCGGCCAGAGGTAGTTCACGAGGTTGGCCTCGACCGGCGGCGCATGCCGCAGCGCGATGAACAGCAGGAAGTGAAAGCCGAAGAGCCCGTACACCCCGAGCGCCAGCGTGCGCGGCGGCACGCGCCAGGCGCGGCGGTCGCGCAGCACCAGCGGCCAGCTCGGCACGCTGCCGACGATCAGCGCCAGCCCGGTCAGCAGGAAGGGCGGCAGGTGCGACAGCGCGGTGCCGAAGGTGGCGAGGGTGGCCCACAGCGCGATGGCGAGCAGGGCGTAGACGGTGGCGGGCATGGACGCCGAGGCTACGCGCCGCGCTCGTCGCGGGCCGACGGTGCGTCGTCGCGCAACGACGGTGTCAGCGGCGCAGTGCGGCCGTGAGCGCCGACGGCGACCGGTAGCCCGTGCGGCGCGCCGTCTCGGCCACGCTCAGGCCTTCGAGCCGCAGTTCGCGCGCATGGGCCAGCCGCAGCGTGCGCAGCCAGAGCATCGCGCTGCGGCCCTGTTCCTCGCGGCAGCGCTGCGCGAACTGGCTGGGGCTCAGGCAGGCGACCTCGGCCAGGTCGGCCACGCCCAGCGGCCGGTGCCAGTTCGCCTGCGCCCAGGCCGCGAGGGCCGGCCAGTCGATGCGGCGGCGGCGTGTGTCTGCGACCGAAGGGGCGGCGCCCCAGGCCTCGAGCAGCAGGGCCGGGCCGTGCTGCAGGGCAAGGGTCGCGTGCTGCGGCTGCTGCAGGCAGTGCGCAAGGTAGCGGGCCAGCGCGTGCAGCCGGGGCGCATCGGCCGGCGGCTGTTCGACGCAACGCGCCCACGGGGCGTGCGGGGTGTCGAGCACGAGGCAGACGCTGCCGCCGCGCCGGGCCTCGAAGTCGTGGCGGTCGCCGGGCGCGACCACCTGGGCCTGGCCCGTGCCGATGCCCGAGCCGCGGCCTTCGACTTCGATCTCGAGCACGCCGTCGAGCCCGAGCAGCACCTGGAAGTGGTCGTGCGCGTGGCTGCCGCGCGATGGCGTGTAGTCGCGCAGCGAGAGGACGGGGGCGGGCGTGGGCATGGCGGGAGCGATTGTCCGCGCCGCCCCGCCGCCTGTCATCACCCCAGCCGCAGCAGCAGCGCCGAGGCCGCGCACACCAGCAAGAACGGAATGCTGATGCGGTGGAACTCGCGCAGCCCGTGCGGTAGCCTGGCCAGCCGCAGCGCGATCAGGTTGGCCAGCGAGCCCAGCACGCAGCCGAAGCCGCCCACGCTCACGCCGGCCGCCAGCGCGGGCAGGTCGTGCACGTAGCGGTCGAGCAGGATCGCCGCCGGCACGTTGCTGATGACCTGCGAGGCGGCAATGGCCGCGAGGTAGGCGCGCCAGCCCTCGCCGATGGGCCAATGGCCCAGCAGCGCCGCGATGGCGGGCAGCTCGGCGGCCTGGCGCAGGTCGACGAACATCAGCGCGATGATCGCCAGCAAGGCCCAGTCGATGCCGCGCAGCACGCGCGGGTAGGTGAGCAGCAGCACGCCGAACACCGCGCCCAGGCCGGGCAGCAGCCAGTGGCGGTCGAGCGCGACCACGAAGCCGACGAACAGCACGCCGGCCAGCGCCAGCAGGCGCGGCTGCACGGGCGCGGCCTCGGTCTCCTCGCGCAGCGCGATCGGCGTGCGCGGCACCAGCCACCACACGGCCACGAAGAGCCAGAACAGCATGATCGCCACAGTCGGGCCCATCATGGCCATGAAGCCGAAGAAGCTCTCGCCCGAGCGGTGCCACAGGTACAGGTTCTGCGGGTTGCCGATGGGCGTGAGCGCCGAGCCCGCGTTCACGGCCAGCGCCTGCAGCACCACCAGCCGCGCCAGCGGCAGGTGCGCCTGCACGGCCAGCACGCGCGTGAGCGGCACCAGCAGGAACAGGCTCACGTCGTTGGTCACCAGCGCCGACAGCAGCGCGGCCGTGGCCGTGAGCGCCATCGCCAGCCCGCGCTGGCTGTGCGTGTGCGCCAGCAGGCGCCGCGCGGCGGCCTGCAGCATGCCGCTCTTCTCCACGCCCTGCGTGATGGCCAGCAGGCCCGCGAGCGCGCCCACGGTCTGCCAGTCGACCAGCCGCAGCCAGTCCATCGGCGCGCGCGGGCGCACGAAGGCGAACACGACCGCGACGGCCACGAGCACCCACAGCAGGCCGTTGCCGCCGCCGTGTTCGGACGGCGCGGTGTTGTTGGTGCTTGCGGCGCTCACTCGGTCAGGCACTCAGGTCGCGCAGCTCGCGCTTGAGCACCTTGCCGATCGCGCTGCGCGGCAGCTCGTCGATGAAGCGCAGGCGCGCCAGCCGCTGGGTCTTGCCGACCTGGGCGTTGGCCCACTGCAGCAGCGCCTCTTCGGTGGTGGCGTCGCCCTCGCGGCGCACCACGAAGGCCACGGGCGTCTCGCCCCACTGCTCGGACGGGATGCCGACCACCGCCACGTCGGCCACCGCCGCATGGCCGCGCAGCACGCCTTCGAGGTCGCTCGGGTAGATGTTGAAACCGCCGCTGATGATCATGTCCTTCTTGCGATCGAACAGCGTGAGGAAGCCGTCGGCGTCGAAGCGGCCCACGTCGCCCGTGCGGATGAAGCGCTTGCCGGTGGCGTCGAACCACTCGGCCTCGCGCGTCTTCGCGGGCTGGCGGTGGTAGCCGGTCATCATGCCGGCCGAGTGGCCGACCACCTCGCCGGCCACTTCGGTGTCGCCGCGCGGCAGCTCGTTGCCTTCCTCGTCGATCAGGCGGATGTCGCTGCCCGGCGCGGGCTGGCCCACGGTGTGCAGCTTGGTCGGATTCAGGTGCGCTTCCAGGATGCAGGTGCCGCCGCCCTCGGTCATGCCGTAGAACTCGACCAGCCCGCCCGGCCAGCGCTTGAGCACGTCGGCCTTGAGCGCCGCGTTGAAGGGCGCGCTGGTGCTGAACTTGTGGCGGAAGGTCGACAGGTCGTGCGCGTCGAAGCGCGGATGCGCCATCAGGCGCTGGTACTGCACCGGCACGAGCATGGTGTGCGTCACGCGGTGCTGCACGGCCAGCTGCAGGTAGCCCAGCGCGTCGAACTTGGGCATCAGCACCACGCAGCCGCCGAAGGCGAGGGTGGGGAAGAACACGACCAGCGTGGTGTTGGAGTACAGCGGCGTCGACAGCAGCGTGACCGTCTCGGGCCCGTACTCGTACTTGGCGCCGCGCTGGATGTGTGACCAGCGCATGCCGTGGCCCTGCACGATGCCCTTGGGCTCGCCGGTGGTGCCCGACGAATAGATGATGTTGAAGGCCCAGTCGGGCTGCACCTCGACGGGCTCCGGCTTCGCGCCGGGGTCCGCGAGCCAGTCGTCGAGCGCGCGGCCGACGTTGGAACCGTCGAGCGCGATGTGCGGCAGGCCCGTGGCCTGCGCGGCGCCCACCACCTCGGCGGCCGAGGCGTCGGTGAACAGCAGGCGCGCGTCGGCGTCGGTGATCATGCGCGCCAGGCTGGCC
>NZ_BCUS01000210.1 GCF_001591345.1 Variovorax boronicumulans NBRC 103145
CCGCCGCGCCCGCACCGGCACCCGTCGCAGCGCCCATCGTGGTCGAAGCCGCGGCCAAGCCCGCAGCGGCAGCAGCGCCCGCCGGCAACGGCCGTGCACTGCCCAAGGTGCAGGCCTTCGAACTGCCGCTGAACGAGCTCGCGCAGATCGCCGAAAGCTCGGGCCTGCAGTGGGTCAACTCGGATGCCGAACGCATCGCGCAGGCGCGCGCCGCGATCGCCGCCGAGCCGAAGCCGGTGCACGTGCCGCGCGAACGCCCGCCGGTGATCGTGCTCGACGAAGGCCCGCTGGTGCTGGTCGAAACCCGCCGCGACCTCGGTTCGATGTCGCTGCCGTTCGAACAGCAACAGCAGCCGCAGGAACAGCAGCGCTCGCTCTGAGCCCTGCCTCCTCGCAAATGAAAACGGCGCCTTCGTGGCGCCGTTTTTTTTGCTTCGGAGTTCAGGCCTGCTGCGGCAGTGCCTCGACACCGGGCAGGTCAGGCATCTCCAGGATCAGTTGCCCGAAGCGGCAGGCACAGGGCGTCTTGCCGTTCTCGCTCCAGATCAGCGAGAAGTTCACGCTCGGCAGCGGCGGCAGGCCGTAGCGGCCGTCGACGATCTTCATGCCCGGCTCCACCTCTTCGCGCGTGAGCACCGTCACCGCGAGCCCCGCCAGCACCGCCGCGCGAATGCCCTGCGGGCTGGCCGAGGTGAAGACCACGTGCCAGTCGAGCGACGACATGAGGTCGAGCGCCGACCCGGCCACCTGCCGGTTGACGCACGGCTTCGGAAAGAAGGCCAGCGGCAGCGATGCGCCCTTCGGCGCCTCGAAGGCCTCGGCCGCAGCCCACACCAGTTGCGTGCGCCGCAGGCAGGTGCCCTCCACCACGTCGGGCGGCGACATCACGACCGCGAGGTCGAGCTCGCCGGCGCGGATGGCCGCGCGCAAGTCGGTGTGCATGCTCACGCAGACCTCCATGCGCACCGCCGGGAACCCGCGCGCGAACTGCGAAAGCAGCGGCGGCAGGCGGTCGCCCATGAAGTTGTCCGGCACGCCGAAGCGCACCACGCCCGAGATCGGCGAAGGCTGGAAGCGCCGCGTCATCGCGTCGAGCGTGTCGAGGATCTGCGTCGCGTAGCGCAGGAAATCCTCACCGTCCTCGGTCACCGTGAGGCGGCGCGTCGTGCGGTGCAGCAACGGCCGACCCACCTGTTCCTCGAGCTTGCGGATCTGGTGGCTGATGGCCGACTGGGTCAGGTGCAGGCGCTCGGCGGCGCGCGTGAAGCCGCCGGTTTCCTTGACGGCCACGAAGGCGCGCAACAGCGTGGGGTCGAAGTCCATGGCGATCCTGGATAAATGATGTTTCCTAATGAATTCTAGGAAATCAAATCATTTCCATCATGAAGAGGGTTTCACCAGAATCGGCCGCTCTGCCTTTTTGGAAACCGTCCGATGTCCCTCTCCCCTGCCGGCAAGAACCGGATCGCCCTGTCCGCGGTCTGCCTGATTGCCTTGATGTTCGGCCTGGAAATCTCCAGCGTGCCGGTCATTCTTCCCACGCTCGAAAAATCACTGCATGGCGACTTCAGCGACATGCAGTGGATCATGAACGCCTACACCATCGCCTGCACCACGGTGCTGATGGCCGCGGGCACACTGGCCGACCGCTACGGCCGCAAGCGCGTGCTGATCGTCGGCGTGGTGCTGTTCGGCGCCACCTCGCTGGCCTGCGGCATCGCGGGCAACGCGCCGGTGCTGATCGTCAGCCGCTTCCTGCAGGGCCTGGCCGGCGGCGCGATGCTGATCTGCCAGCTCGCGGTGCTCTCGCACCAGTTCCAGGAAGGCAAGGAACGCAGCAAGGCCTTCGCCATCTGGGGCGTGGTGTTCGGCATGGGGCTGGGCTTCGGGCCGATCGTCGGCGGCGCGATCGTGGCGCTGTCGAGCTGGCACTGGGTGTTCCTGGTCCATGTGCCGCTGGCCGTGGTGGCGCTGGCTCTGGTGTTGGGCAGCGTGGAAGAGTCCAGCGACCCCGATGCGAAGCGGCTCGACCTGCCGGGCATCGTCACGCTGTCGCTCGCGGTGTTCGGCCTGACCTACTTCATCACGCAGGGGCCGGGCCTGGGCTTCGCGAGCCCAGTGGCCATGGGCATCCTCGTGGCGACGCTGGCCTGCTTCGCGGTCTTCGTGTGGGTCGAGAAGATCAACCCGCACCCGATGTTCGACTTCTCGGTGTTCCGCATCCGCAATTTCTCGGGCTCGATCGTCGGCTCCATCGGCATGAACTTCAGCTTCTGGCCGTTCATGATCTACCTGCCGATCTACTTCCAGAGCGGCCTGGGCTACGACGCCGTCACGGCCGGCTCGGCGCTGCTGGCCTACACGCTGCCCACGCTGGTGCTGCCGCCGCTGGCCGAGCGCCTGTCGATGCGCTACCGGCCCGGCGTGGTCATCCCGGCGGGGCTGTTCGTGATCGGGCTGGGCTTCGTCGCGATGCGCTGGGGCAGCGGCGTGGCGCACGCAAGCTGGCTCACGCTGCTGCCTGGCTGCCTGCTGGCCGGCATCGGGCTGGGCCTGACAAACACGCCCGTCACCAACACCACCACCGGCTCGGTGTCGAGCGCGCGCGCGGGCATGGCCTCGGGCATGGACATGAGCGCGCGGCTGATCACGCTGGCCATCAACATCGCGCTGATGGGGTTCCTGCTGCTCGAAGGCATTCATGCACACCTGAAGCAGGCCTTGTCCGCGTCGCTCGATGCGGTGCAGCTGCGCGCGCTGGCCGAGAAGGTCGCGGCGGGCAGCTTCGCCTCACTGCCCGAGCAGTTCCCGGCGCTGGCGCAGGCCGATCCGTCGGGCGCCGCCGTGCATGCGGCGCTGGTGCACAGCTTCGGCTGGGTGATGCTCTACGGCGGGATCGGGGTGTGGGTGCTGGCCGGCTTCAGCCTGCTGATCTTCGGCAACGGCAAGCCGTCGGTGCGAACAACAGGCCTGGCGACCGCAAAGGAATCCGCGTGCTCTTGAAGCCGGCGGACCGAGGCAACGCTCAGGGCGTGTTGTCGACCTGCGCCGCGCGCTTCCACGCATCGGCGGCCTGCGCGTGGTCTTCGCGCGCCTCGGCCAGCTGAGCCAGCGCGAGCCAGGCACGCCGGTAGAGGTCGGGGTCTTGCAAACCGAGCCCGGCCTGCGTGAGCAGCTGCTGGGCCTTGCCCCACAGCTGGCGTTTCATGCAGGCCATGCCGGCGAGGTACTGCAGGTTGGCGTCGCGCGGGTTGTTGCGCTGCGCGCTCTCGATGCGTGCGAGCCAGTCGGCATCCACCGAGTCGAGCCCCGCTTCCAGCGCGCGCGTGAGCTTCACACGCAGCCCGTCGCCGAGGCCGCGCGGGTTCGCCACCATGCGCTCCCAGGCCGGCAGCAGCCAGCCGCGTGCCAGTGCCAGGTCACCGCGCAGCGCGACCATGCGCTGGGCCGCGTGGATGGCCACCTCGGGCATCTGGCGCTCGGCGGAATCGAGTTCGGACCACGCACGCAGCAGCTGCGCCGGATCGTGCGCACCGGTCAGCAGCTCGGTCGCGAGGCCGCGCACGATGCTTTGCGCCGCCGCGTCGGAGAAGGCGCGGTGCTTGGCCAGCAGGCGCGCGGTGTCGAGCGCCTCGACCGTGCGACGGTCCTGCCGCGCGGCCTTGAGCCGCAGCCGCAGCGCCAGCGTGCGGCGCTGCGCGCCTTGCGGCAGTTCTTCGAGCCGTGCGAGCGCGGCCGTGGGGTCGCGGTCGTCGAGCGCCCAGCGTGCGGCGCGCAGCTGCACGCCTTCGCGAGTTTCCGGGCTCGCGAGCACGGTGCGGTCGGCGCTTTCGTTGAGGGCCTGCTGCAGATGGGCGTCGCGCGCGGCCTTGTCCTGCAGGGCCTGCGCACTTTCGGCGGCCAGCAGGTGCGACAGCACGCGCACCTGCTGCGCTTGCGGCAGCTCGGCGCCGAGCGCGGCCAGTGTCTTTTCCTGCGTGAGCGCGGCCTGCGCGGCCTTGCGGGCGCGCGAGAAGCGGCCGGCGATCAGCTGCACCATCGCATCGAGCAAGGCGGAATGCAGCATGCGTTCCTTCTGCTGCAGCCGCCAGTGGCGCGCCTGCGTGGGCAGCGAGAACAGCGCCGCGAGCGCGCGCAACGCGACGTGCAGCAGCACGAAGGTCAGCAGCAGGATCACGAGCACGAGGTTCAGCGAGAGATCGACCCGCCACGGCGGCCAGAACACGGTGATCGTGCCCTGGTTGTTGCCGGCGAACAGCGCCACCGCCGCAGCGACGGCGAACAGCGCGAGGAGCCAGATTGCAGCGCGCATGAACGGATCAGCGCCCTGCGGCCGCGGTGGTCAGCGCGGCCAGCGTGTCGTCGATGCGCACCGGCTCCGTGCTGCGCACGAGCTGCTGCAGTTGCTGCAGCTGCGTGGCCGCGGCCTGCGTGCGGCGCGAGGCCGGATCGAAATAGCGGTTGAGCGATGTGGTGACCTGGCCCAGTTCGCCGCGCGCGGCGTCCATCTGGCGCGACAGCAGCGACAGCCGCGCGTTGAGCAGCTTGAGCTTGAGGTTCTCGCGCAGGAAGTACGACTGCTCGGGCGCCAGCAGCACCGCCTCGGGGCTCTCGATGCGGCCCACGCGCACCAGCGAGCGGGCCTCGCCGCGGATGGTCAGCAGCACACGCTGCCACCAGGGCGCATCAGCGGGAATGGGTTCGGGACGCCAGGCGTTGACGCCGTTGCCGCGCACGGCCACCGCGTTGAGCGTGGGCAGGTCGTCCACGCTGCGCACCAGTTCGTCGAGCTTCTGCAGGGCTTCGGCGCTGTCGGTGCTGGCGCTGCTGCGCAGGCGGTCGGCATCGCGCTGCATGGCGCGCTGCACGGGCGCCAGCCGAGGTTGCGCGGCGCGTGCGATGCGCAGGTCGCCGGCCTTGAGCGCGGCGAGCAGCGGCTCGAGGCTGCCCGTGACCTGTGCCTGCTGCAGCGCGAGGCGCACGGCGGATTCGATGTCGATCACCAGGTTCTCGTCGCGCGAACGCGAGAGGCTTTGAATGAGTTCTTCCAGCTGAGAGCGCTGCAGCGCGACTTCGGCCACGCGGGTCTCGATGAGGGCCACGCGGGCAGCGGCGTCGCGCACCGTGTCGCTGGCCTGGCGCGCCAGCGTGCGCGCTTCCATCGACTGGGCGGTGGCCTCGGCGCTCTGGCGCGCGAGCTGTTCCTTCATGCCGCCGACCTTCTGCCACAGCGCGATGGTCGACAGCAGCGCGATCAGCGCCACGAGGGCCACGAGGCCCATGCCGATGCGTGCCAGCAGGGTGGCCGCGGCCGCCTGGGCGGCGGGCGTCTGGTGCGGCGCCACCGTGGCGGGCACCTGCACCGGGGCGGCGGAAGGGGGAGAAAGGTCGTCGGACGGGGACGCGGCGCTCATGCGAAGGATTCTATCGACGCGATCAGCGCTTCCCGCAGGGGTGTGCAGACACGCAACGCCCCGAAACCCGCGGCCTGCGCGGCTTCGCCGATGCGTGCATGGGTGGCGATGGCGCGCGCGGCCTGCCAGGAGGTGCCCGGCATGGCGCGCTGCAGGTTGCCGATGGCTTCCGAACTGCTGAAGAGCCAGATGCCGTGTCCGGCGGCGGCTTCGGTCGCGATGCGGCGCTGCGCGTCGTCGAGCGCGGGCGCCAGGCGCCGGTAGGCCACGACGG
>NZ_BCUS01000211.1 GCF_001591345.1 Variovorax boronicumulans NBRC 103145
CCGACCGGCTGCACGGCGAATACGCGACCCCCGACGCGCGCGTGTTCCGCCTGGAGGCCGCGGCCTTCAGCGGCGACGCGCCCGAAGACCGGGGCTGGGTCGTGATGCTGCCCGAGCTCACGGCCGAGCGCGAAGCGCAGCGCCAGCGCGACGAATGGCGCCAGTTCCTGTCGCACGACCTGCGCAGCCCGCAGGTCACGATCCTCAGCATCCTGTCGATGCATCCCACGGCCGATGCCGACATGCGTTCGGCCATCGGCCGCGAAGCCGAGCGCACCCTCGCGATGGCCGAGGGCTTCATGGATTTCGCGCTCGCCGAATCGGACGACTACCGCTTTGCGGACACGCACGTCGGCGCCGTGCTGCTCGATGCCAGAGACCAGGTGTGGCACTACGCGCAGTCCCATGGCGTGCGCGTCGAAGCCCGCATCGACGACGCCGCCGGCGACACGCCCCTGCGCGCCGACGGGGCCTTGCTGACCCGCGCCATCGTCAACCTGCTGAACAACGCCATCCGCCACAGCCCGTCCGGCCGCCGCGTGGAATTGGGCATGGCCATCGAACCCGGCGCCGACGGCGCGGATGCGACCAGCGTGCGGATCTCCGTCAGCGACCAGGGCTCGGGCATGACGCCCGGACAGCTCGACGCCCTGCTCCACGCGCCGCGCGGCCGGCGCGCGCCCACCGTGCCGGAAGCCGCCCCCGGCGAGACCAAGGGCACGGGCACGCGGCGCATGGGCCTGGGTTTTTCCGTCGTGCGCGCAGTGGTCCAGAAACACAACGGCACCCTGGGCGCGGACAGCGCGCCCGGTGCCGGCACCACCGTCTGGCTGCGGCTGCCCCTGCCCGGTTCACGCCCCTAGCACATCGAAGTGACGGGTTTTCCAATCCCGATGGGGACAATGTTGTGGAAAACCGTGTGCGCAGCGCGCGAAACCCTTGCCTGGCGGGGCCTGCAACACGGTGCCTGCGAAACAGGCAGCGACGCTGAAAAACCTGGAGAAATATTTTTCTCGGCGTTTTCGCCACACTTTCGGCGCTGAATCGGGACGCGCCGCAGCACCGGCGGGACCACCGTGGCGCTCAGTCCGAGGGCTCGCTCGCCGTGCCGTCGGCGAGCATGGCCGCGATGGTCGGCGCCTCCAGCCCGGCTTCGGCCAGGAGGCGGCGGGTGTCCGCGCCACGACGCACCGGCGCGCGCAGCGAAGGTGTCAGCGGCTCGCTGGACGTGAAGCCGATGCCCGGCACCGGCACCCGCCGCGCGCCGTTCGGCAACGGCAGCTCCACGTGCGGCCAGTCGCGCGCCATCTGTGCCGCCGCCTGTGCGGGGCGCATCACCGGCGTGGCGGGCACGCCGTGGCGGGTCAGCTGCGCATCCCATTCAGCCGTAGTCCGTCCGCCCAACGCCTGGCCGAGCAATGCCTGCGCGCGCGGCACATCGCGCTGCTCGGCGGCTTCGTGCAGCGACGACAGCAGCGAGTCGTCCGTGCCGGTTTCGCGCAGCGCGTTCAGCAGCCCCCTCGCCTGGTCGGCCGCATTGCAGACGATGGCCAGCTGGCCGTCGGCCACCTCGAAGGTGCCCGACAGCGGGCTGCCGGAAAACGCGGTCGATGCGCTGCGCGGCATCTCCATGCCGCTGACCAGCGGCCCCGCGTAGGTGGGCGCCATCAGCGTGAGCGCCGCGCCCATCATCGACACCTGGAGCCATTCGCCACGCACGCGCGTTTCGCCGTTCGGCCGGTCGCGCCGGTAGAGCGCGCTCATCACCGCCAGCGCCGCCTGCTGGCCCACGGCGTAGTCGACGAGCGGGAAACCCACGCGCTGCGGCTTGCCGTCGCGGTCGGCGTTGGCCGCCATGAGCCCGCTCGCGGCCTGGATCACGTGGTCGTAGGCGCGCCGGTCCGATGCGGGGCCGAAGCCGGTGATCGAGCAGACGACCAGCTGCGGATGGCGCGCGATCAGTTGCTGCGGATCGAAGCCGAGCGCCGCCAGCTTGCCGGGCCGGAAGTTCTCCAGCAGCACATCCGCGCTGCCGATCAGTTCGCTCAGCGCCTGTTTGGCCCGCGGGTCGCGCGCATCGATGGCCAGCGAGCGCTTGCCCGCGCCCTGCGTCACGAAGGTCTCGCCCAGTCCGAGCGCGGTCAGTTCGGCATCGAGGCCCTTGGCGCGAATCATGTCGTCGCCGTCGGCGCGCTCGATGCGGATCACCTCGGCGCCGAGCAGGCCGAGCTGGTAGCCGGCGAAGGGGCCGGCCAGCACATGGGTCCAGTCGATGACGCGCAAGCCGGCCAGGGGGGTGGGGGTCGATGTCATCGCGTCACTCCGGCTTGACGCCACTGTTCTTCACATAACGCGCCCAGCGGGCGATCTCTTCCCGGGCGAAGCGGCGGCCCTCTTCGAGATTGAACGCCAGCGGCTGCGTTCCGCTGCTGACGCGCAGTTGCACCGACTCCGGCGACGCCGACGACTTGCGGATGGCCGCATGCAGCGTCTCGACGATGGGCGCGGGCGTGCCCGCGGGCACGAACACGGCGGTCCATCCGGTGATCTCGAAATCGGCAATGCCTTGTTCGCGGAACGTGCCGACGTCCGGCGTGGCCGGATAGCGCCGCGCGGCGGCCACGGCCAGCGGCTTCAGCTTGTTCCCGTCGATGAAGACCTTGGCCACCGACGCGTCGGAAAACGCGAAGTCGATGTGCCCGCCAGCCAGGTCCGCCAGCGATTGCGGGTTCGACTTGTAGGGAACCGTGACGGCGTCGATGCCCGCCGACTTGCGGAAGATCTCGCAGGCCACCTGCGTCACCGCGTTGCCGCTGCCGCACCTGAGCGCGTTCGGATGGGCCTTGCCGTAGGCCATCAGGTCGGCCAGGTTGCGCCACTTGGCGTTGGCCGCGACGTACAGCGAGATCGGGCTGGTGCCCAGGCCCGCCACCATCTCGAACGACCCGGGTTCATAGCCGAGCCTGGCCGGGAAGAACGAGAAATTGACGGCGTTGGTCGTGGCCGAGCCGATCAGCAATGTGTACCCGTCGGGCTTCGCGCGCGCTGCGGCCGCCGTTCCCAGCGCGCCGTTCGCGCCCTGCTTGTTGTCGACGATGACGGGCGTCCTCAGGATGTCCGTCAGGTCCTTGGCCAGCACGCGCGCACCGATGTCGGTGCCGCTGCCCGCGGCGAACGGAATCACCAGCGTGATGGCGCGCGAAGGATAGGCCGCTTGTGCGCAGACCGAGGCAGTCCCCAGGGCCCACAAGGCGCACAGGGCGCCCAGGAAAAAAGAACTGCGAAGCATGAGGGGTGTGTCTCCTGGTGGTGTCCGGGCTGAACGATAGGTTGCCGCCCGGCGCGCAGCAACCTACATTCCGTGGCGACCTTTTCCACTTTGGAAAACCATGAACTTGAACGACCTCCATCTGGCCGTGGTGATCGCGCGCGAAGGCGGCCTGAGCCATGCCTCGGCCTGCCTCGGCATTTCACCGGGCACCCTGAGCAAGGCCGTGACGCGGCTCGAGCGCGCCACCAAAGTCAAGCTGTTCGAACGGCTGGCCCGGGGCATGCGTCCCACCGAGCTGGGCCTGGCCTTCCTGAAGCGGGCGCAGCGCATCGACCTGGACGCCACCGACCTGTATGCGGAACTGCGCGACCTGCGGCAGGCGCGCGCCGGGGTGCTGCGCTGCGGTGTCGGCGACGGCATTCCCGACCGCTGGGTGCTGCCGGTGGTGGCCGCGCTCATCGAGCGCGGGATCCGCGTGGACCTGTCGGGTGGCAACTCCGACTCGCTCACGCGGGCCGTCGCCATGGGCGAGCTGGAGTTCGCCCTGACCGGCCTGCACAAGAAACCGGCGGCCGCGCTGGCATGGGAAGGCCTGCGGGACGACCCGCTGCTGCCCATGGCGCCGATCGGCCATCCGCTGGCGCGCACCCGGCGCGAGGTGGGCTGGGACCAGCTCGCGCAGGCGCGGTGGATCGTCATGGCGCCCGGCACCTCGACGCACACCGAATTCGAAGCGAACTTCCGCGCGCACCGGCTCGACCCACCCGAGCCGGTGGGCACGTCGCGTTCGTCCCAGCGCGAGCTGGCGTTGGTACGTTCGCTGGGCGCCTTGATGCCGGTGCCGCGTTCGGTCCTGAAAGAGCCGCCGGTCGCGGCGCAGTTCGTGCCCGTCAGCCCCGTCGGCGGATGGCGATCGACCCGCCGCGTGGGCATCGTGCGGCGCGCCGGCGGCTACCTCAGCCCCTCGGCATCGCAGGCGATGGAGGCGCTGGAAGCCATCCTGCGCAAGGAGCGCTGACGACTGGAGGCGCAAGGCATGGTGCGCCGCGTGCGTTAGGCTCCACCACCTCCTCAACCCCTCGTTCCATGCACATCGAAGAACGCATCCACATCGCCGTCCCGCCCCGGGTCATCGACCGCATCTGGAGCGAGGTCGACCGATGGCACCTGTGGGACCCGGACACCAAGCAGGCCCGGCTCGACGGCCCCTTCGCCGTGGGCACCAAGGGCCGGATCGTTCCGCAAAAAGGCATGGGCGTCCCGATGGTGGTCACGGAGCGCTCCGAGGGCCAGTCGTTCACCGCGCAGGGCTACATCCCTCTGTTCCGCATGCACTTCAAGCACACGGTGTCTGCAACGGACAGCGGCTCGGACGTGGTGCACCGCGTGTGGTTCACAGGCGCCCTGGCCTTCCTGTTCGGGCCGGGCGTCGCCAAGCAGGTTCGACACGGACTGCCCCGGACCATGCGGTCGCTGAAGGCCTACGCCGAGCAGCGCCACGCCACGTCGGGGTCCGGCGACGCCCCCTGAAAGCCGCCGCGCGATGGCATCACACCGCGAATTCCAGCGCGCCCGCGAATGAAGGCGCATCATGGGCCGATGAACATCCAGCTCGGTTTCGAGATCGCCTACCAGTTTCCCCGGCCGACGCCGATGATCCTGGCCCTCAGCATTCACTACTCGCGCGCCTCGGACCTGCTGCGCCCGGACCATCTGCTCACGAAACCGGCCGTTCCCACCACCGCGTACCGTGACCTGTTCGGGAACTGGTGCACACGCCTGGTCGCCCCCGCGGGCCGCTTCGTGCTGAGCACCGACACCGTGGTCCACGACAGCGGCGCACCCGACATCGTCGTGCCCTCGGCGCCGCAGGTGCCGGTGGAGTACCTGCCCGAGTCCACCCTGCTCTACCTGCTGGGCAGCCGGTACTGCGAAACCGACCTGCTGTCCGACTTCGCCTGGCAGCGCTTCGGCAACGGCCCGACCGGCTGGGGCCGCGTGCAGGCGGTGTGCGACTTCGTGCACCAGCACATCGAGTTCGGCTACGAGCATGCGCGGCGCACCCGCTCGGCGTTCGAAGCCTTCAAGGAAGGGCAAGGCGTGTGC
>NZ_BCUS01000212.1 GCF_001591345.1 Variovorax boronicumulans NBRC 103145
TGGCCGCCTCGGGCGCGATCCGGCCGGTGGCCGACGGCGCCGCGGCCGTGGCTGCGCCCTTCGTGCCGAGCCGCATCTTCTGCGCCGCCTCGAACTACGCCTCGCACGCCAACGAAATGGGCACCGTGCTGGCCGCCAAGTCGCAGAGCAAGCCGTACATGTTCCTGAAGCTCTCGAACACGGTGATCGGCAACGGCGAGACGATCCAGATGCCGCCCGAGACCAGCAAGCTCGACTGGGAGGTCGAACTCGCCGCCGTGATCGGCAAGCGCTGCCGCCGCGTGTCGGTCGAGGACGCACTCGACGCAGTGGCCTGCTACACGATCGTCAACGACATCTCGGCGCGCGACCTCAACATCCGCGGCGACTACCCGTTCAAGCACGACTGGTTCCAGGGCAAGTGCCACGACACCTTCGCCCCCATCGGCCCGTGGCTGGTGCCCGCCTGGCAGATCCCCGACCCGCAGGCCGTGCAGATGCGCCTGGACGTGAACGACGAGCCGATGCAGCAGGACAGCACGGCCAACATGATCTGGACGGTGCGCGAGCAGATCGCCTACCTCTCGACCATCGTCACGCTCGAACCGGGCGACGTGATCGCCACCGGCACGCCGACCGGCGTGGGCATGGGTCGGGGTATCTACCTGAAGCCGGGCGACCGGCTGGTGGCGAGCATCGAGGGCATCGGACGGCTGGCCAATCAAGTGCAGGCAGAGCGCGTCTGAGCGCCGGCACGACGGGGCCACGGCCCCGTTCTTTCGCATCACAACAAGGTATGGAGACAAAGACATGCAACCCACCCGCAGAGGATTCGCCGCGATCGCGCGCGCGCTGACCGGCCTCGCCTGCAGCGCGCTGCTGGCCGGCGCGCCCCCCGCGTTCGCCCAGGAGAAGGTCACCTACAACATGGCCTGGCTGCCGCAGGGCAGCTCGGTGGGCGTGATCGTCGCGCAGGCGCAGGGCTACTTCCGCGAGCTGGGCCTGGACACCGCCATCGTGCGCGGCTACGGCGGCAACCGCACTGCCAACGAGCTGGACCAGGGGCAGTTCGAGTTCGGCTACGTCGACCCGATCAGCCTGGTGCTCAACCGCGCCAACGGCGGCAAGATCCGCATGATCGGCGCCATCAACACGCGCTGGCCCGCCGGCATCTGTTTCGACACCAAGCGCCACCAGCCCAAGACGCCGGCCGACATGAAGGGCCTGCGCCTGGGTGGCGGCTCGGCCTCGCCGGTGCACAACGTCGTGCCCGCCTGGCTGGAGCTGAACCGCCAGCCCAAGGACAGCATCCGCCTGCTGCGCATGGACCCCGCCGTGGTCGACGCCTCGCTGATCGAAGGCAAGGTCGACCTGGCCGAATGCTGGCGCGGGAGCAACCGCGCCGTCACGCAGAAGCAGGCCCAGGCCGCGGGCGTGACGCTGGGCTGGATCGAATACAGCGACTTCGGCCTGGACGCCTACGGCAGCGGCTTCGCGGCCAGCGAAGACCTGATCAAGACGCGCCCCGAGGTGGTGAAGAAGTTCCTGCGCGCCTCGTACCGCGGCTACGAGTTCGCCATGGCCAACCCCGAGCAGGCGGCCGATCTCATGGTGAAGATGTTTCCCACCACCGACCGCGCCGTGGCGCTGGCGCAGATCAAGGACATGAACGACCTGCTGGTCGACCCGGCAGCCAAGGCCAAGGGGCTGGGCCACCTGCGCGATGACCGCATGCGCGCCACCGTGCAGTTCGTCGACAAGGCCTTCGGCCTCGGCGGCAAGGTGAAGCCGCAGGACGCGTACAGCAACGACCTGCTCGCACCATGAGCGCGGGAGCAACACCGATGGTTCAACGCCCCCGTCCCCAGCGCCTCGGGCACGTCGTGCTCAACGTGCGCGACCTCAAGGCCTCCGTGCGCTTCTACACCGAGATCGTCGGGCTGGAAGTGTCCGACTACATCGAGGACCAGATGGCTTTCCTGCGCTGCGGGAACGACCACCACGACCTGGCGCTGGCGCAGATTGCGCCCGGCGATCCGCAGCATGCGGCCACCTACACGCCGGGGCGGCCCGGGCTGGAGCACTTCGCCTACCAGCTCGGCTCGCTGGCCGAGATCGAGGACGCCGCGCGCTACCTGCAGGCGCAGGGCATCGACATCGTGCGCGGCATCGGCAAGCACGGGCCCGGCGAGAACCTGTTCCTCGTGTTCAAGGACCCCGACGGCAACTACTGCGAGTTCTACGCGGAGATGGTGCAGATCACGCCTGCGCAGCCCTACACGCCCCGCGTCTGGAAGAACGACCTCGCGGCCTTCGACCAGTGGCACTTCGACCGGTTCGTGGTGCCGCCGCCCGAGTGGGGGCCGCGCACGGCACAGGACACCGAAGGCGACAACAGCGACTACCCGAAGCGCTGAACGCCCACCACGCGACAAGACAAGACACGCCACATAAAAAAGACCCGGAGACAAGACACATGCACCCCGCCCCTTCCTCGCGCGCCGAATCGTGGCGCCGCTTCACCGACCCCGCCCTGCTGTTCCTCGCACTGGGCCTGCTGTGGGAAAAATCGGTCGACGTGTTCGGCATCAAGCGCTACCTGCTGCCGCCGCTGTCGCAGGTGCTCGACAGCCTGTGGACCAACCGCATGGCCCTGCTCGTGCAGTCGTGGGTCACGACGCAGGAGGTGCTGGCCGGCTTCGCGCTGGCGGCCGTCGGCGGCGTGCTGCTCGGGCTCGCGATCCACGCCATCCCGGTGGTGCGGCGCGCGCTGTACCCGCTCATCGTGGTGTTCCAGGGCCTGCCCAAGATCGCGCTGGCGCCGCTCATGGTGATCTGGTTCGGCTACGGCGACACCTCCAAGGTGCTGATGGCCTTTCTCTTCGCCTTCTTCCCGGTGGTGATCGCCACGATGGGCGGACTGGCGGGCACGCCGGCGCACCTGGTGGAGCACTTTCGCGCCATCCGCGCCTCGTCGTGGACCACCTTCCGCCGCCTCTACGTGCCTTCGGCCCTGCCCTCGATCATGGACGGGCTGCGCTCGGCCATGCCGCTGGCCGTGATCGGCGCGATCGTGGGCGAGTTCGTCGGCTCCGAGCGCGGGCTCGGCCACCTCATCCTCGAGGCCAATGCCAACGCGCGCACCGACTACCTGTTCGCTGCGCTGGTGGTGATCTCGGTGGTCGCCGGCCTGCTGTACCTGCTGGTCGAGCTGGCCGCCAAGCGCATCTGGTGGCGCGGGCTCTGAGCCTTCACCCCTCTTTCTCTTTCGTCCTTTCAAAGATTTCAACTCAGGAGACATTTCCATGGCCAAACTGCGTCACATCGCCCTCGCCGTTCCCGATCCCCAGAAGGCGGCCAAGTTCTACAGCGAGGTCTTCGACCTCACCATCGTCGAGCCCACGCACTCGCCCATCGCCGATGGCGTGTACCTCACGGACGGCACCATCTGCCTGGCGCTGCTGAACTACAAGACCGACGAGGCGGCAGGTCTTGAAAAGGGCAAGGACTGGATCGGCACGCACCACTTCGGCTTCTGGGTCGACGACCTGGACGCGCAGCGCAAGGCCATCGAGGACCACGGCGGCACCTTCTTCATGGACCTGCCGCACGACAAGAAGAGCCTGTACTACGAGATGAAATTCCGCGACCTCGACGGCGTGGTCTTCGACATCTCCGAAGGCGGCTGGGTGGGGGCTCGCAAGTGAAGCCTGGGACCGTGGCCACCGGCGAGGCGACGGTGCGCGCCCCCGGAGCCATCGACACAGCGATCGGCGTCAGCCGTGTCGCCAAGACCTTCGACGCGCGCCACAGCGTGCGCGCGCTGGAGCAGGTCGACTTCACGGTGCAGCGCGGCGAGTTCGTCTCGATCCTGGGGCCCAGCGGCTGCGGCAAGAGCACCCTGCTGCGCATCGTGGCCGGGCTGATCCAGCCCGACGCGGGCGGCGAGGTGCGTGTGCTCGACCACCTGCAGACGCGGATGTCCGACGACGTGGGCGTGGTGTTCCAGACCCACAACATGCTGCCGTGGGAAACCGTGGAGGCCAACATCCGCCTCGCGGCCGAGGTGCGCAAGCTGCCGAAGAAGGACATCGACGAGCGCGTGGAGGCGCTGCTGCCGGTCCTCAAGCTGGAGAAGTTCCGCCGCAACTACCCGCACGAACTCTCGGGCGGCATGCGCCAGCGCGCCGCGCTGGGGCAGATCCTCGTGATGCGGCCCCAGGTGCTGTTGCTCGACGAGCCCTTCGGGGCGCTCGACGCGCTCACGCGCGACCAGCTCAACGTCGAGCTGCTGCGCCTGTGGCAGGAGATGCGCCAGACGGTGATCCTCATCACCCACAGCATCTCGGAAGCCGTCTTTCTCTCGGACCGCGTGCTCGTGATGTCCGAGCGGCCGGGGCGCATCGTCGAGGACATCCGCATCGACCTGCCGCGCCCGCGCGACCCGCGCACCACCAAGGAAGCGGCCGCCTTCGGCCACTACGTGGTGCAGCTGGGCCACCTGATGGGCGTCGACTGACGCCGCCCGTCGCCCCCTCTTCGTTCTTCTTCCGGAGCTCTCTTTGAACCTCTCGAAATTCCACGGCGTCGTGCCCGCCATGGCCACGCCTTTCACCGCCGACCACCGGCTCGACGAAGCCCGCGTCGGCGAGCTGATCGACAGCTACATCCGCGCCGGCGTGCACGGCATTTCCGTCGCCGGCAGCCAGGGCGAGTTCTTTGCCCTGGAGCGCGACGAACACATGCGCCTGCTGGAGCTGTCGATACGCGCCATCGACGGCCGCGTGCCGCTGTACGCCGGCACCGGCGGCGCCTCCACGCGCGACGCCATCGCGCTCACGCAGGCCGCCGAAGCCCTGGGCGCCGACCTCGCGCTGGTGATCACGCCGTACTTCGTGCAGCCCACGCAGGACGAGCTGGTCGCGCACTACACCGCCGTGGCGCGCGCGACGAAGCTGCCGGTGATGCTCTACAACAACCCGCCGCGCACCGCCGTCAACGTGCTGCCCGCCACGCTCGCGCGCTGCATGCAGGCGGCCGACAACATCGTGGGCATGAAGGACTCGGGCGGCGACCTCACGCAATCCATCGAGTACCTGCTGACCGCGCCGCGCCCCGCGCTGCTGTTCTCGGGCCGCGACACCATCGCGCTGTCGATGATGTTCCACGGCGCGCAAGGCACCATCTCGCCCGCCGCCAACGTGTTCCCCGAGCTCATGGTGCGCATGTACGACGCGCTGCGCGCCGGCCGCCACGACGAGGCGCTGCGCGTGTCGAACATCTTCGCGCCGCTGCGCGCGGCCTGGGCCTGGGGCTCGTTCCCGGTCGTCATCAAGGAAGCGATGACGCTCGCGGGCCGCAGCGCCGGGCCGACGCGCCCGCC
>NZ_BCUS01000213.1 GCF_001591345.1 Variovorax boronicumulans NBRC 103145
GGCCCGCGATGGCGTCGCCCAGCCGCTGCGACACGGCCTCGCCGCGCGCCGCGACCAGGTGCTGCATCGCGCGGGCGCGGCCCCGCTGCACGCCGAGCAGGAAGTACACGCCGACGAACAGCGACAGCAGCACGGCCACCAGCAGCGGCGGCGACATGAGCAGCGCCAGGATGGCGCCCGCGCCACCGGCCCGCGCCGCCGGGATGCCCGGACCCTGCAGCTGGCTCAGGTAGTAGAAGAACACGCCGCCGCCGAGGAACAGGCCGATCAGCGCGCCCTTGATGGCCGAGCCGGCGAAGGCGAAGCCGGCCTTGGCGCCGGTGCGAACGAGGGACTGCGGGTGGGCGGGTGGCGACGACATGAAGGGTTCCTCCGGTTTTTCTGGAAAGCCGCCTCCTGGGAGGCCGGTCGCTGGCGATCATGCCACCGCCTTCCCGCACCATAATCGCGCGACACAACAACGAGGAGGATCGTCATGGGAACCGTCAAGTTTCAGAAACCGACCGGCGCATTCGTCGCCGCATCCTGGGCCGCGCTGATCATCGGCGCCATCGTGTACCTGCTCGGGCTGTGGAATGCCGCGATGCAGCTCAACGAGAAGGGCTACTACTTCACCATCCTCATGTACGGCCTGTTCTCGGCCGTGTCGCTGCAAAAGACGGTGCGCGACCGGCTCGAGGGCATCTCGGTCACCGGCATCTACTTCGGCCTGTGCTGGGTCTCGCTGCTGCTGTCGGTGGGCCTGCTGGCCGTGGGCCTGTTCAACGCCTCGCTGGCCGCGAGCGAGAAGGGCTTCTACGCCATGGCCTTCCTGCTGAGCCTGTTCGGCGCGGTGGCGGTGCAGAAGAACGTGCGCGACATCGCCGCGTACAAGGCCGAGAACCCGCTGGCCGACGACGTCACGGCCACCGAGTAAGCCAGGCCGGGCTCAGCCCGCCTCGAGCAGGCGGCGCAGGGCCTGCAGGTCGCGCGCGATCCATCCGGCGTCGCGCGCAAAGGCCGCATCGTCCATGTGCGGCTGGCGCAGCAGCGTGAACTGCAGCTCGCACACGCCGGGCGCCACGCCGATCACGCGAAACGGCAGGTAGACCTCGGGCACGCCTTCGGGCGCCACCCAGTGGTCGAGCACGCCCAGGTCGTTGGGCGCCGCAAAGCGCATGCGGGCCTCGCCGCTTTCGGGCGTGCGCACGATCCAGTGGTCGCCGTGCGGCACCAGCGCGCTTTTCGCGAGACCGCTGGCCCAGTCGGGCAGCCGCTTCGGGTCGGACGCGAGCGCATAGGCGTCGCGCCATTCGCACTGCACGCGCTGCGTGATGACGCGGGACAGGGCCGCGTCGCCTTCATTCGCCGTTGGGGTCGTCGCTTGGGTCATCGAAGTCGCTCCTGAGTACCTTGGACACGACGGCGCCCGAGAAACCGCGCGCCATCAGGAATCGCATCTGTTTCGCGCGCTCCTTCGCATCGGCGGGTGGCGCGTCGAAGCGGCGGCGCCACAGGGCCGTGGCGCGCTCGACTTCGGTCCCCTGCAAGCCGGCCACCGCCTGCGCGATGGCTTCGGGCGCGATGCCCTTGGCCTGCAGCTCCTGCTTCACGCGCAGCGCGCCCGAGCGGGCGGCGCGCTGGTGCAGCACCGAGGCCACGACGCGCGGCTCGCTGATGAAATCCTTGGCGACCAGCTCGTCGAGCGCCTTCGCCAGCGTGCCGGGCTCTTCCTCGTGCCTGGCCAGCTTGCGCTCCAGCTCCGCGCGCGAATGCTCGCGCTGGCTCAGGAGGCGCAGGGCGCGGCCTTTGAGGGAGGGGGCGCTGAAGGCCATTCGGGGGTGGTGGGTCGCTCAGGCGGCCCACGCAACACGCGAAGGCCGCTTCGTCTCACTTACTCCGCCGCCTTGTCGGCCTTCGATGCCTTGGCGGGCTTCTCGGCCTTCTCGGGTTCGCTGCCGGCGTCGGCCGCGAGCAGCGGAATGCCCAGCGATTCGCGCACCTTGTTCTCGATCTCGCGCGACAGGTCGGGGTTCTCGCGCAGGAATTCGCGGGCGTTGTCACGGCCCTGGCCGATCTTCTCGCCGTTGTAGGCGTACCAGGCGCCCGACTTGTCGATGATCTTGGCGTTCACGCCCATGTCGATGATCTCGCCCTCGCGGCTGATGCCTTCGCCGAACAGGATGTCGAACTCGGCCGTCTTGAACGGCGGGCTGACCTTGTTCTTCACCACCTTCACCTTGGTTTCGTTGCCGATGGCCTCGTCGCCCTTCTTGATGGTGCCGATGCGGCGGATGTCCAGGCGCACCGAGGCGTAGAACTTCAGCGCATTGCCGCCGGTGGTGGTTTCGGGCGAGCCGAACATCACGCCGATCTTCATGCGGATCTGGTTGATGAAGATGACCATGCAGTTGGTCTTCTTGATCGTGGCCGTGAGCTTGCGCAGCGCCTGGCTCATCAGGCGGGCCTGCAGGCCGGGCAGCGAGTCGCCCATTTCGCCTTCGATTTCGGCCTTGGGCGTGAGCGCGGCGACCGAGTCGACCACGATCAGGTCGACGGCGCCCGAGCGCACCAGCGAATCGACGATCTCGAGCGCCTGCTCGCCGGTGTCCGGCTGGCTGATCAGCAGGTCGGACAGGTTCACGCCGAGCTTCTGGGCGTACTGCACGTCGAGCGCGTGCTCGGCGTCGACGAAGGCGCAGGTGCCGGCCTGCTTCTGCATGGAGGCGATCACCTGCAGCGTGAGCGTGGTCTTGCCCGAGGATTCCGGGCCGTAGATTTCAACGACGCGGCCACGGGGCAGGCCGCCGACGCCCAGGGCGATGTCCAGGCCCAGCGAGCCGGTAGAGACCACCTGGATGTCTTCGAGCGCCTCGCCTTCGCCGAGCCGCATGATCGTGCCCTTGCCGAACTGCTTTTCGATCTGGGCCAGCGCGGCCTGCAGGGCCTTGGCCTTTTCACTGTTGGCGACCGAGATGCTTGCGCCCTTGACGACTGCGTCCATGTGGAAATCTCCTTGAATATCAACGGTTTGTGTCGGGATTCATCCATCTGCTTTTAACCACAGGCTGGATGCTTGAACAGTAGTGTATGGGCTCATGGCGATTCGCAAACCCACTTTAAAGTCAGTTTGCCTTACCATCTAAGGCCATGGCCGACCCCGCCTTTCCCACCGATCCCGACGCCTGGCGCCAGACCCATCTGGGCCGCCTGCTGGGCCATGCGATGCGCCGTTTCGACGAGCGCGTGCTGGCGCTCATGGCGCACGACATCGACGTGCCGCTGGCGCTGTCGAACCTCGCGGCGCGCGCGCAGGTGAGCGCGGCGCACATCCACATCACGCGGCACCTGGCGCGCGAGGGCTCGCGCCTGACCGAACTGGCCGAGCGCGCCGGCATGACCAAGCAGGCCATGGGCACGCTGGTCGACCAGTGCGAGGCCTGGGGGCTGGTCACGCGCGGGCCCGACCCGCTCGACGCGCGCGCGCGGCGCGTGCTGTTCACGGCCGACGGGCTGGCCTGGCTGGACGCCTTCCGCCGCGCCGTGACACAGACCGAGCGCGAGTTCCGCGCCAGCGTGGGCGACGAGATCGCCACCGTGGTAACCATCGGACTCGAAGCCTATACAGCGGGCTAGACTCGCGTTGAGACAAATGTGAACTGCGCCGGCATGGCGCCTGAATCCGCCGGAGGTGGCTCATGCGAATACTGATTGCCGAAGACGACCAGGTGCTGGCCGATGCCCTGCTGCGCAGCCTGCGCACCTCGGGCGCGGCGGTCGATCATGTGGCCAACGGCTCGCAGGCCGACACCGCGCTCATGACCCACAGCGAGTTCGACCTGCTGATCCTCGACCTCGGGCTGCCCAGCCTGCACGGCATCGAGATCCTCAAGCGCCTGCGCGCGCGCGGCTCGCAGCTGCCAGTGCTGGTGCTCACGGCGGCCGACAGCGTGGAAGAGCGCGTCAAGGGCCTGGACCACGGCGCCGACGACTACATGGCCAAGCCCTTCAGCCTGCAGGAGCTCGAGGCGCGCGTGCGCGCCCTCACGCGGCGCGGCATGGGCGCCACCAGCAACGCGATCCGCCACGGCCCGCTGGTCTACGACCAGGCCGGCCGCGTGGCGACCATCGACGGCAAGATGATCGAGCTGTCGGCGCGCGAACTGGGCCTGCTCGAGGTGCTGCTGCAGCGCGCCGGCCGGCTGGTCAGCAAGGACCAGCTGGTGGACCGGCTGTGCGAATGGGGCGAAGAGGTGAGCATCAACGCCATCGAGGTCTACATCCACCGCCTGCGCAAGAAGATCGAGAAGGGACCGGTGCGCATCGCGACGGTGCGCGGGCTGGGCTACTGCCTCGAGAAGATTCCCGGTTGAGCGTGCCCCGCCCGCGCGCAATGCCGTCAGGGCTGCTTGCGCAGGTTGACGAGCAGCGTGGCGCCGGTGTTCGAACGGATCAGGAACATGAGACTGCGGAAGTAGCCGTTGCTGTCGTACACGCCCGCCGGCACCAGCCCGATGATGGCCGGCCCGGCATAGCTGCCGGTGGCGGCGGGGGTGAGCTTGCAGTCGTTGGTGCTGGCCGTGGCGGCATTCACGGCCTTCAGCGTGAGGCTGTACATGTTCTTGGCCGAGCCGGGCTGCGCCAGGGCGACAGTGCCCGAGAGCGTGCACTGGCCGATCTGCACGCCGCTCGTGCTGCCGGTGAACACGCCCTGGCCGTCGACCTGCACCGTCACGCCCAGGCTCGGGCTGCTGTCGGTGTTGGACCACGTGCCGGTCATGCTCGCCTGCGACACCGCCAGCGCGTTCTCGATCGTGTAGGCCAGCGGGCCGACATCGGACGGCCTGCGGTTGTCGTAGGCGTAGGTGCCATCCACCGACTTCTTCGGCGTGAAGGTGCCCGAGCCCGTCACCGGATATGCGTTGGGCGGAACATACAACTCGGTGTCCGGGTTGAACGACCAGTCGAGCCCCGTGACCTTCAGCGAACCCCACATCGTGCCCCCGAGGAAGCTGCCCGCCAACGAACCGTTGGTGCCGACGAAGGCAATGCCTCGCACGCCCGCGTAGATGCCTTCGCTGTCATTGCCCACCGCGGCGGTGGAGCCGGGCTGCGGCGCACTCAGCCAGGGCGACGGCTCGGAGCCCGGCACGGCGGCGCGGTTCTCGGCCGGTGC
>NZ_BCUS01000214.1 GCF_001591345.1 Variovorax boronicumulans NBRC 103145
GCCACCTCGGCCTCGCGCCGGCCGCCGTAGCGGATCTGCTGCGCCTCGCCCGCCACCAGCACGCGCTCGCCGTCGCGCAGCTCGACCGAGCCCGCGAAGCAGGTCACGCACACCTCGCCACTGGTGGCGCGCACGTTGAAGCGGCTGGCCGCCGCGGCCACGAGGCGCGCGCCGCCCACCGTCATGGTGAAGGGCGCGCGGCGCGCCGCGTCGAGCTGCACCTGCGCCTCGCCGCCGAGCATGTCGAGCACGGGCGGCTCGCCCTCGGCGCCGCGCGCGAGGTTGAGGCTGGTCTGCGTGTTCATCTCGACCACCGCCGCTGCATCGGCCAGCACCACGCGGCGCTGCTCGCCGGTGCCGGTGCGGTAGTCGGCCGTCATGTCGGACAGCGCGGGCCACAGGCCGGCCGGCGGGCGCACCACGACGAAGGCGGCGGCACCGGCCGCGAGTGCGGCGCCGAGGAACTGGCGGCGGCCGAACATCGACGGGCGCGACATGGCGATGGCCGCGCGCGGCGGTGTCTCCATCGCGGGCATGCGCTGCGCCACCGCTTCGGCGGCGGGCCGGGTCAGGTCCCACAGCCGCGTCGCCTCGGCCATGGCCTGCGCGTGCTGCGGGCTGCGGGCGCACCAGCGGCGGAAATCCTGCGCGTCGCCGGTGGTCGCGCGGCCGGAGGTCAGGCGCACGAGCCAGTCGTGTGCCTGCGTTTCCAGCGCGGCGCGATCGCGGTCGATTGGAGTGGGTGCGGCCATCATGTCTTTAGAAGGTGTGAATGGATCCGCCGTGGCCGAGCAGCCCGTCCAGGCACGTCCCATCAAGGCGCAAAGCGCAGCCATAGCCAGGGCTATGGCGAGCATTTGCAACGCGGAGGGGGCGTGTCTGGGCGGGATGAGCGGGCATGGCGGGTTCGTTCACACCTTCTCTGACTGTTTTCCGGCACCGGGACCGAACCTTTGAATCACGTCGCGGCCCAAACGGCCCGCGCAATGCACCAGCGCGGCCTTCACTTCGCGCTCGACGATGCGCACCGACACGCCGTAGCGCCGCGCCAGGTCGGCATGCGGCGTCTCGTCCACGCGCGAGGCGATGAAGATGTCGCGGCGGCGGCGCGGCAGCTCCTCGAGCGCGCGCTCCAGCGCCTGCACTTCGCTGCGGGCCTCCGAGACGCGGGCCGGGTCGTGGCTGTCGTCCGAAAAATGCAGCAGCTCCTCGACCTCGACGAAATCGAGCAGCCGCCCGTGGGAGATGCGCCGGTCTTCCGCCACGTTCGACGCGATGCGCAGCAGATAGGCCATGGGGCTTTGCACCGGGCCGGGGTCGCTCATGCGCTGCACGCGCAGCCAGGTTTCGTGCAGCACGTCGTCGGCCTGCTCTTCCGAGCCCAGGCGGCGACGGAGCCGGTTTCGGAAGTCGATGTAGCGGCTGGTCAGCAGGCTGCGCAGGAAGCCGGGGGTGTCCTGTTCCACGGCGTGCTCAGGGAGAAACCGCTGCGTCGCAGACGTCGGGGCGGTCGCCGGTGCGCGGCAGCAGCAGCACGGTCAGCGGCTGGTCGGCCTCGCCTTCGGGCGGACGCTCGAGCACCAGCGTGTTCATCGCGGCTTCGAGCGCGGCGTCGCGCTGCGCGAGGCCGGTGGAACTGAGCAGCCGCGTGCGCCGCACATGGCCGCCGGGCCCGACCCACAGCTGCACGAGCGCGCGGTAGGTGCCGGGGCGCGCGTGCGGCCAGCGGCACAGCGTGCGCTCCAGCGCCTGTTGCACCACGCGGGCGTCGCGCGAGGACATGGCGGGAACGGCGGGCGCGGCCGGTGCCGTCGCAACCACGGGCGGCGGCGCCTCGGCCTCGACCAGCGTGAAGGTGCGCGCGTCGGTGTGGCGCGCGGCCAGCCGCGTGCCGGCCAGCAGGCGCTGCAGCGCTTCGCGCGGGGTGAACAGGCCGTGCAACGCGGCGGATTCGAGTCCGGCGGTGAGCTGCCCGTCGAAGAACACGGACTGCCCCGTCGCCTGCGCGTAGACCTGCACGGCAGTGGCCAACGGCTGGGCCGGCAGGTCGAAGGCGATGCGCCCCGCCACATCGGGCGAAGGCGCGGGTTCGCCGGCATGCGACACGGCCGCGAGGGACAGAATTCCGAGGATCAGGGTCAAGACACACACCCACCGTGACCGAGCAACGCGAGACATGCCGGGTCCTGTGACGAAGGAGGAATCGCAGGCGCCGGGCCGGTGCCGCGTACTGCTTTGGTGCTCGGAATGCTAGTGACGCTTTGTGACAGCTTGAATGCATCGCAGCCACAGCCACGGTCCGAAGCGCCCCTGCCGCTGGCGACAATGCCCCCATGACGTTCGACCTCTTCGACGCCCCGCCGCGCGCCGCGCGCGAGCCGATCGGCCCGGCCGCCTTCGTGCTGCCGGGCTTTGCGCTGCCGCGCGCCGAGGCGCTGCTCGACGCCATCGACGGCGTGGCGGCGCGCGCGCCCTTCCGCCACCTGGTCACGCCGGGCGGCTTCACCATGTCGGTCGCGCTCACCAACTGCGGTGCGCTCGGCTGGACCAGCGACCGGCGCGGCTACCGCTACAGCGCGGTCGACCCCGACAGTGGCGTGCCCTGGCCCGCGATGCCCGATGTCTTTGCACTGCTCGCGCGCGACGCGGCGGCGCTGGCCGGCTTCGAGGGCTTTGCGCCCGACGCCTGCCTGGTCAACCGCTACCAGCCGGGCAGCCGGCTCTCGCTGCACCAGGACCGCGACGAGCGCGACCACGGCGCGCCGATCGTGTCGGTGTCGCTGGGCATGCCGGCGGTGTTCCAGTTCGGCGGGCTCGCGCGCGCCGACAAGACCACCCGCATTACGCTGGTGCACGGCGACGTGGTGGTGTGGGGCGGCGTGGACCGGCTGCGCTTTCATGGCGTGCTGCCGCTCAAGGACGCCCCGCATCCGCTGCAGGCACGGCTCGGCGCGCAGCGCATCAACCTCACCTTCCGCAAGGCCGGTTGATGCACGCATGATGAGTTCGACCACCTCCTCCACCGAATCCCCCGGCCGCGCGATCCGCGCGCTCTACGCCGCGCTGTGGCACTTCGCCGCCGGTGCGCGTGCGCAGCTGCTGGCCGCCACTGCGCTGCTCGCGAGTTCGCAGCTGATCCGCCTCACGCTGCCCTACCTCGCCGGCCAGGCCATCAACGCGCTGCAGCGCGGCGACCTGCCCGCGGCGGGCCGCTGGATCGCCACGCTCGCGGGGGTGTACGTCGGCGCCTGGGCGCTGCACGGGCCGGGCCGCATCCTCGAGCGCAACGTGGGCCTGAAGGTGCGCGAGACGCTGGCCGACCAGCTCTACGCGCGCATCGCCGCCGCGCCGCTCGCCTGGCACGACAGCCACCACTCGGGCGAGCTGCAGCACCGCGTGCACCAGGCCAGCCGCGCGCTCGCCGACTTCGCGCAGAACCAGTTCATCTGGCTCACCAACGCCGTGAACTTCGTCGGGCCGCTGGTGGCGCTGGCGCTGCTGTCGCGCACCAGCGGCGTGACGGCGCTCGCGGGCTATGTGCTGATCGGCGTCGTGATCGTGCGCATCGACCGCGCGCTCATGAAGCTCGCGCGCGCCGAGAACGACGCCGACCGGCGCTACGTGGCCGCGCTGCTCGACTTCCTGGGCAACGCCTCCACGGTGATCGGCCTGAGGCTGCAGGGCGCGTCGCGCCTGTTGCTGCGCCGTCGCATGGCGGCCGTGTCGCTGCCGCTGAAGCGCACCGTGGTGCTCAACGAGGGCAAGTGGTTCGCGGTCGACCTGATGGGGCTGGCGCTGACCTGGGGCCTGGTGGTGATCTATGTGTGGCAGGCGCGCGCGCCGGGCCAGGCCGTGATGCTGGGCGCCGTGTTCATGATCTACCAGTACGCGCAGCAGGCGGCGGGCGTGGTCACCTCGGTGGCGGCCAACTTCAGTTTCTTTGCGCGCATGCACACCGACTACAGCAGCGCCGAACCGATCTGGCACGCGCCGACGAGTGCCACGCTCGAGGCCCCGCCCGAGGAGGTGCCGGCGCACGAACGCATCGACATGCAGGCGCCTTGGACGCAGCTGCAGGTCGCGCAGCTGCAATGGCGCTATGCCCCGCGCGGCGCCGTCGCCAACGACCCGGCGGCGCCCGCGCGCAGCGGCCTCACGACGTGGCGCTCACGCTGCGCCGGGGCCAGCGCGTGGCGCTCGTGGGCCCCAGCGGCGGCGGCAAGAGCACGCTGCTGCGCGTGCTGGCCGGCCTGTATGCGCCGCACGGCGGCACGCTCTCGCTCGACGGCGAGCGGACCGACTGGGCCCGGCTGCGCCAGCTCGCCACGCTGATCCCGCAGGAGACCGAGCTGTTCGAGGCCAGCGTGCGCGAGAACCTGGCCTTCGGGCGTCCCTGCGACGACGAGCGCCTGCGCGCCGCGCTGCACACCAGCACCTTCGACGAGGTGCTGCAGGCCACGCACGGCGACCTGGACAGCGCGATCTCGGAACGCGGTTTCAACCTGTCGGGCGGCCAGCGCCAGCGGCTGTGCCTGGCGCGCGGCGTGCTCGCCGCCGAAGGCAGTTCGCTGCTGCTGCTCGACGAGCCGACCAGCGCGCTCGACGCCGCCACCGAGGCGCGCGTGCTGGGTCGCATCGCGGCGGCGTTTCCGCAGGCCTGCGTGATCGCCTCGGTGCACCGGCTGAGCCTGCTCGAGCGCTTCGACACCGTGATCCTCATGGAAGCCGGCCATGTGCGCGACCACGGCCCGCGCGACGACGTGCTGGCGCGCCAGCCGATGCTTCGGGAGGCCGTGTCCGGCAACACGCAGTAGGACCCCTCCTGCGCCAGAACGCGGCGTTCACAACTGCTGCGCTGGCATGCCTTCTGCAACAGTATCGGCATCCATTTGTTCACGCTTGGTCCTGTGCGGTCCCTTTTTGCGCCCCGGCTGCGTTCCAATCACATGGTTCTTCATTCCGCGAGCGTTTCCCGCCCCATGCGTTCTTCCCGCGCCACCCTTCCGCTCGCCCTGCTCGGTGCCGTGCTGGGCCTGTCCGCCTGCACCACCGGCACCACCGCCGAACAGCGCCAGGCCGCCGCCAGCAAGCCGCCGCCCACCGACTGCACGGCCTGGGTCGGCGCCGACCGCAACGCGCGGGTGGGCG
>NZ_BCUS01000215.1 GCF_001591345.1 Variovorax boronicumulans NBRC 103145
GTGGCTGGCCCTGGCCGCGGCCGTCCCCACGCTCTCGCAGGCCCAGGTCGATGAGGCCTATCCCTCCCGTGCGGTGCGCTTCATCGTGCCCATCGGGCCCGGCAGCAGCGGCGACACGCTCACGCGGCTGATGGCGGAGCAGTTCAGGGCCGTCTCGGGGCAGGCGACGTTCGTCGAGAACCGGCCCGGCGCCGATCTTGTCGTGGGCACGCAGAACCTGCTGGGGGCGCCGCCGGACGGCCATTCGGTGGTGCTCGTCAGCAACAGCACCATGGTGATCAACCCGCTGGTCATCAAGGACCTGCCCTACAAGGTGGAAGACCTGACGCCGATGCTCGACCTGGTGCGCATTCCGGCCGTGCTGGTGACATCGCCCGACTCGCGGTTCAAGACGCTGGGCGACCTGCTCGATGCGGCCCGCAAGGCGCCGGGGTCGGTCAGCATCGGTGTCTACGGCAACTCGTACCGACTGGGCGCGCTGGACCTCGCGCGCCGGGCGGGCGTGAAGTTCAACGCCATTCCCTACAAGGGCGCCTCGCAGGCGATCGCCGACGTGATCGGCGGCGTGGCCGATGCGGCGCTGACCGATGTCGGCGGCGCGGCGCCGCTGATCGCCTCGGGCAAGGTGCGCGGGCTGGGCGTGTCCTCGGGCAAGCGCCACGCGTTGATGCCGGGAGTGCCCACCGTGCAGGAAGGCGGCGTGGCCGACTACACGCTCTTTACCTTCATCGGCTTTGCGATCCGCGCCAAGACGCCGGCGCCGATTGCCGGCAAGTTCGAGGCACTGATGGTGCGCGCGGCCGCCGACCCGGCGTTCCGCGAGCAGGTGGTGCGCATCAGCGGTGGGGAGTTTGCCGGCACGGGCCGGGAGCCGTTCAGCGCCATGATCGCCAGCGAGTCGGTGCGCACGCGCGAACTGGTCAAGCTGGCCGGGCCGAATTTCATGCAGTGATCGATCGCGCGGTCCCCGGCGCCGTGGCACCGGGGACCACGTTCGGGCCGGGTCAGCGCGCGATGACTGCGTCGCCCAGGATCTTCACCTCGCCGTCCTGGTTGGTGGTGCGGATTTCCACCTTCACCCGCTCCTCGCCGCCGGCCTCGAACTTCTCGATGACCTCGCCCGTGCAGGTGATGGCATGGCCCAGGTGCGTGATGCCGGCGAAGCGCGCGTTGAACTGGCGCACCTTGCGCTGGTCGACCCACTGCGTCAGCAGGCGGCCCAGGTAGGCCATCGACAGCATGCCGTGCGCGAACACGTCGGGCATGCCGCCGCGCTGCGCGAAGTCCAGGTCGATGTGCATCGGGTTGTGGTCGTTCGATGCGCCGGCGAACAGCGCCAGGGTCGTGCGGTTGATCGGGGCGAGTGCCAGCGGCGGCAGGGTGTCGCCGGGTTCGAGGGCGTCGAAATTCAGGGTCTTCATCGGGTGTTCCTTGTGTTCAGCCATTGCGGTGCACCAGCACCTTGCGGATGTCGGCCACGTGCTCCGAGCGCTGGTTGGTGACGCGGGTTTCCATGACGACGAACTCGAGCGCGCCGCCTTTCTTCTCGTAGACGTCGGTGACCCGGCTGTCGAAGTGCAGCGTGTCGCCCGCATGGGCCATGCGCCGGTAGGTAAAAGACTGCTCGCCATGCAGCACGCGCGCCAGCTCGATGCCGGCGTCCTCGCGCCAGTTGCTCGGCGGACGCGCGAGCTCCAGCGAGAACAGGAAGGTGGGCGGCAGCGGCAAGGTGGGGTGGCCGGCATCGCGCGCGGCGGACTCGTCGAAGTAGACCGGATCGGTCTCGCCGATGGCCTTGGCGAAGAAGCGCAGCTGCCCGGCTTCGGCGGTGATGGCAAAGGGCGGGAAAGCCATGCCGATGATGTTCCTGTCGATCATGAAGATGCTCCTTGTTTGAGGTGCCGGCTTGCCCGGCCTACAGCTTGCGCGAGATCAGGTCACGCATCACTTCGCTGGTGCCGCCGTAGATGCGGCTCACGCGCATGTCGACGAAGGCGCGTGCGATGGGGTACTCCAGCATGTAGCCGTAGCCGCCGTGCAGCTGCACCATGTCGTCGATGCACTTCCACAGCGTCTCGGTGGCGAACAGCTTGGCGATCGCGGCTTCTTCCACCGTCAGCCGCCGGCTCATGTGCGCCGCGAGGTAGTGGTCGACCATCGTGCGCAGCGCCACCGACTGGGCCTTGATGTCGGCCAGCTTGAACTTCGTGTTCTGGAAATCCCACACCGTCTGGTCGAAGGCACGGCGGTCCTTCACGTAGTCGAGGGTCTGCTGGAGCAGCCGCTCGAGCTTGGTCGCGGCGCTGACGGCGATCATGAAGCGCTCCTGCGGCAGCTCCTGCATCAGGTAGGCGAAGCCCCTGCCTTCGTCGCCCAGCCGGTTGGCTACCGGCACGCGGATGTTGTCGAAGAACAGCTCGGCCGTGTCCTGGGCGCGCATGCCGACTTTGTCGAGCTTGCGGCCGCGGCGAAAGCCGGGGCGGTCCGTCTCGACCACGACCAGGCTCACGCCCTTGGCGCCGGCGGCCGGGTCGGTCTTGCACACCACGACCACGAGGTCGCTGAGGAAGCCGTTGCTGATGAAGGTCTTGCTGCCGTTGATGAGGTAGTCGTCGCCGTCGCGCACGGCGGTGGTGCGCAGCGATTTCACGTCCGAGCCGCCGCCCGGTTCGGTGATGGCCACCGCCAGGATCTGCTCGCCGCAGCAGATGCCCGGCAGCCACTTCTGCTTTTGCGCCTCGGTGCCCAGGCGGTGGATGTAGGGCGCCACGATGTCCGAATGCAGCCCGATCGACAGGCCGCCGACACCGGCGTGCGCGATCTCCTCGGCGATGATGGCCGCGTGGCCGAAGTCGCCGCCACCGCCGCCGTATTCGGTGGGCAGCGTGGTGCACAGCAGGCCCTCGCGGCCGGCCTTTAGCCAGACCTCGCGGCTGACCTGGCCGTCGCGGTCCCAATCGGCCTGGTGGGGCACGCACTCGCGTTCGAGAAAGCGGCGCACCGTGGTGCGGAATGTCTCGTGGTCCTCACGATAGACGCTGCGTTCGACCTGCATGTCGCGATCTCCTTGGGTGACGGAACGGAGCGATCCGCCGAAGGCGTCACGGCGCAATCCGTTCCCTTGGTGATCGTCGTGCGACGCAGGGCCGGACGCACTAGCCGCGATGGCTAGGGCGTGTTCGCGCGATCAAGGGCCGTGGCCGGGCGCGTTGCGACCGACGGACCGGCCCGCAAGGTAGCCAACGGCCAGTGGCAGGCCTTTGGCGACACCGATCACCTGGCCACCGAAGACCTGCCGCCCGGCTGGCGAGAAGGAGACCGTGGAACGGGTCCAGCGGATGTCGGGCGCTTACCAGTCCTCTTTCACCGCCAGCACCACATCGCGCCCCGCCGCGGCACGCCCGGCCATCCACGCCGTGAACGTGCCGGCCGCCACCACGGCAGCGCACAGCGCCAGCAGCCGCACCCAGGGCACCAGCAGGTCCATGCTCCAGTGGAAGCTCTGCGGGTTCACCACCTTCACCAGCACCACCGACACGGCCAGCCCGAGCAGCAGCCCGGCCACCGCGCCGATGGCGGTCCAGGCCGCGCCTTCGCCGGCCACCACGGCCAGCACCTGCCGCCGCGTGAAGCCCAGGTGCGCGAGCAGGCCGAACTCCTTGCGCCGCGCCAGCACCTGCGCGCTGAAGCTGGCCGCGATGCCGAACAGGCCGATGGCGATGGCCACGGTCTGCAGCCAGTAGGTGACGGCAAAGCTGCGGTCGAAGATGCGAAGCGAGGTGGCGCGGATCTGGCCGACCGAGGCAAGTTCGACCGCGCCTTCGCGTGATGCGCGCGAGGCGAGTGCGCGCACGGCTGCCTGCACCTCGGCCTCCGACGCACCGGGCGCGAGCCACAGCGCGACGTCGCTCACATCGTGCTCGCCGGTGATGCGCTCGAAGTCGCGCGCGTCCATCGCGATGGCGCCGAACTGCCGCGCGTAGTCGCGCCACACGCCGGCCACGAAGAACACCTGCGGCGTCGCCGTGCGCATCGCATCGGACAGCGGCGCGAACGCGCTGCCCGGCTTCGCGCCGTACAGCTCGACCATCGGCTCGCTCACGTAGATGCCGGTCTGCCCGGGCGGCACCGGCAGCGCCTCGCCCACCAGCGGCAGGCCGCGCACCACGCCGCCTTCGAGGCTGCGCGCGATCAGCGTCACGGCGGGCTGCGCGGGGTCGAGCTGCAGCGACTGCGTGCGCAGCGTGCCGGTGCGCGCCACGCCGGGCAGTTGCGCCAGCGCCTGCACGAAGGCCGGCGCAAAGGTCGCGGTGTCGGTGCTGCTGGTGCCGCCGCTGTTGCCGCTGCCGCGCCCGCCCGAGGTGGCGCGCACGTACAGGTCGGCCGGCAGCACCACGTCGAGCCAGTGCGTGACCGACTCGCGAAAGCTCGCGACCATCACCGTGAGCGCCACCGCCAGGCTCAGGCTCGCGACCACGCCGCTCACCGCCACGGCCGCCGTGCCGCGCATGCGGCGCGCGCGCTCGACGGCGAGCATCGGCAGCACGCGCCGCGCAAACGCGGGTGCCACGCGGTCGTACAGCAGCGCGATGAGCCAGGGCAGGGCGGTGATGCCGCCCACCAGCAGGCAGGCCACCGACAGGTACGCCGCCACCGGAATGCCGCCGATGGCCGGCAGGTTGGCCAGCGCCGCGCCCGCGCCGATGAGCCCGAGC
>NZ_BCUS01000216.1 GCF_001591345.1 Variovorax boronicumulans NBRC 103145
GCTGCAGGCGACGGCGGCAGCGGGCGACGCGTCCGAAGGCCCGGCGGAATGCGTGATTCCCGCCAAGGCCGGCGGCGGCTTCGCGTTGACCTGTGCCCTGGCGCGCGATGCGCTGCAGGCCGTGCGCCCCGCGCGCACGCCGCTCGCGCAGCGCTATCTGCCGGGCGGCATCGGCGCGGTGGCCTTCGACCGCATCGCGAGCGGCCAGCTCGGCGGGCCGGGCACGCTGGTCGCGTTCTCGAGCGGCTCGCTGCTCAACCTCGCGCAGGGCCGCTTCGGGCCGCACCCGCCCTCGGCCGTGCGCTGGATCGCCACGCTGGGCACCGACTACGGCGTGGTCGCCGTGCACCGCGACTCGCCCTACCGCCGCCTGCAGGACCTGATCGCCGCGCTGCGCCAGGACCCGTCGCGCGTGGTCTTCGGCGCGGGCGGTACGGTCGGCAGCCAGGACTGGGTGAAGGCCGCGCTGCTGGTGCGCGCGGCCGGCGGCGCACCGAAGGCGATGCGCTTCGTGTCCTTCGAAGGCGGCGGCGATGCGCTGGGCGCGCTGCAGGGCAAGCACGTCGATGCGTTCCCGGGCGACGCCGCCGAGGCGCTGCAGGCCATCGCCGGCGGTGCGCCGCTGCGCCTGCTCGCGGTGCTGTCCGAAGCGCGGCTGGGCGGTGCGCTCACGGGCGTGCCCACCGCGCGCGAGCAAGGCGCGGACATCGTCTGGCCGACCGTGCGCGGCGTCTACCTGAGCGCCAACGTGCCCGACGCCGCCGTGCGCGCCTGGACCGCAGCCTTCGCCGAGGCCACCGCCGCGCCGGGCTACGCGGCCCTGCGCGAACGGCACGGCCTTTATCCTTTCGCGCTCACCGGCGCCGCACTCGACGACTACGTGCAGGCGCGCATCAAGGCCTACCAGGCACTGGCCGACGAGCTCGGCCTGCGGCGCTGGAAGCCTTGACCTCATCCAATCTCCATGACCGAAGACGACATCACCCAACACCTCATCGACATGCTCGGCGGCGGCCATTTCGAAGTGGCCGACGACAACACCTTCTTCTTCCACGGCGCGGACAACAAGTTCCCCTTCGCCACGATCGTGACGAAGGACAACGACTTCGACAGCGCCTCGAAGCTGAACCGGCCCGGCGTGTTCCGCCTCAACGTCGGCGTGGGCAAGGAAAGCTTTCGCGCGCTGCTCGGCGAGCAGCCGCCAGTCGACATCGACTACACCGCGCTCGACCGGCTGATGCCGCACCCGGTGTACGCCAAGATGCACTGGGTGAGCGTGATCAACCCGAGCGCCGCGACCTTCGAGACCGTGAAGCCGCTCTTGGTGGAAGCGCGCAACCTGCTGATCGCGCGGGACAAGAGCGCGTAGACCGGCCCCCAACACCCGACCACATGAAACGCATACAATCCATATACGTTTCATACAGAGGTGGCCCATGGGCATCGTCAAGATTTCAGACCTGATGCACGAGAACCTGCGCGTGGCGGGCAACGCCCTCAGCCGGTCGATCAATGCGCAGGCAGAGCACTGGATGCGGGTCGGCATGCTGACCGAGATGCATCCCGACCTCGACTACCGGGAGGTCTGCCAGCTGCTGATCCAGGCCGAGCTTTCAGGCGGGCTGGACATTGCCGCGACAGTCACTGCGGCGCCACCGGGCAAGCCCCGCGCCCCCGCGAACGGCAAGCAGCACTGATGGCACACGACGTTCCACTCAAGTCCGCCGAAGAGCTGGTGATGGCGCGGCGCGCCGCACAGCTGGCCGCCGAGGTCCTGGCGATGATCGAGCCCCACGTCGTGCCCGGCGTGAGCACCGAAGCGCTCGATCGCCTCTGCCACGAACACATCGTGAAGGTGCAGGGCGCCATTCCCGCCAACGCGGGCTACCTGGGCTATCCGAAGACCATCCTCACCTCGGTGAACCAGGTCGTGTGCCACGGCATCCCCTCGCCCGACAAGATCCTGAAGGCGGGCGACATCGTCAACATCGACGTCGCCGTCAACAAGGACGGCTGGTTCGGCGACACCAGCCGCATGTTCTTCGTCGGTGCGCCCAGCGTGCTGGCGCGCCGGCTGGTGGAGACGACCTACGAAGCCCTGTGCGCCGGCATCCGCCAGGTGAAGCCCGGCGCGACGCTGGGCGACGTGGGCCACGCCATCCAGTCGGTCGCACAGCGCGAGCACTTCAGCGTGGTGCGCGAATACTGCGGGCACGGCATCGGCCGCATCTACCACGACGAACCGCAGGTGCTGCACTTCGGGCGGCGCGGAGCGGGCCTGGTGCTCGAGCCGGGCATGGTCTTCACCATCGAGCCGATGCTCAACGCGGGCCGCGCCGAAACGAAGCAGCTGGCCGACGGCTGGACCGTCGTGACCAAGGACCGCTCGCTGTCCGCGCAGTGGGAGCACATGGTGGCGGTCACGGCCGACGGCTACGAGGTGCTGACGGCCTGGCCGGACGGCACGGGGACTTACGCGCCGATCTGATGCGCAGCCCGGCTCCCGGGGCGATGGCGATTCTTCAGTAGGTCACGGTGACCGTGATCGTGTCGCTGTAGCTGCCCGGCGTCACATTGGTCTGGGCCGGCACCCGCCCATAGACCGGAATGCTGCTGCCGGGATTGCCGCTGCCGTCGACCGTGTCCGTGCCGACGGTGTTGCCCCAGCGCAGCGAACGCGCGGCATCGCGGTACAGCTCGTACTGGATGTAGTCACCGGTGCCGCCCGCCATGCGCCGCTGCGTCCCTGCCACGTTCACGCCATTGCTCAGTCCCACCTTCCAGGCGGTGCTGGGCGGGCAGGCCATCGTGATGGCGGCCGTGCCGTTGACCGCGGCGCTCAGCGAGCTGGCACTGCCGAAGTCCAGGTCGGTGGCAGCCACGCTGACGGTGCAGGCGTTGGAATAGAGGGCCGTGACCTGCGTATAGAAGTTCGTCCTGCCGACGTACTTGGCCGAACTCGCGGTGCAGCTGTCGGGCGCGTTGCCGCTCTTCATGCCCCAGACGACCTCGGAGTTGTAGATGTTGGCCTGGTAGCTGCCCGCCGCCAGCGATTGCCCGGACGGCACACGACCGTACAGCGGGATGTTCAACGCGACGTTGCCGCCGCTGGCCGGCAGCACGAAGGTTCCACCCGCGCTGGCGTAGGTGCCACCGCCCGGCGGCGGGCCGACGATGCCGCTGCGGGCCGCGTCGGCATAGATGTTGTAGGCCATCTGCGAACCGTTCCAGTTGGTCATGTAGCGCGGGGCGTAGCCGGCGATCTCGTTGCCCTGGGAGACGTACACGCAGTAGCTCAAGTACATGGTCTGGCCGGTGTCGTTCTGGCAGGCGAAGCCGACCGTGGCGGTGGTGTCCGTCGCCGCCGACGCCGTCACGGTGCCGAAGGCGAAGCTGGGCTGGCTGGCGACCCAGCAGCTCGGGTCGGCATGCGCCGCGCCCATGCCCAGCAGGCATGAGAAGGCCAGCGCCAGTTTCACGAATCTCAACGTCCACATGTCAACCGCTCTTTCTGCAAACCACCGCCCTCGGGACGCCGCCAGTCGAACTGTGCCCGGCACACCGTGCCGTCGGGCGTGCGCACGGCCAGCGTGTTGCGCACGTCGAGCGTGTCCAGGTACACCCAGCCGTCGTAGCCCACCACCGCGCCACCGCCCTCCTGCCCGTTCACCTGCACGCGGCTGCCCAGCGGCAAGGGCTGGCCCTGCGCGTCCGTCAGTGCCACGTGGGCGGCCCGCACGGGCGTGATGCCGAAATGCGCCCGCGCGCCCGACCGGCCGGCGGGCGTGATGAGGCTCTCGGCGCGTTCGATGCGCACGTCGGCGGGCAGGTCCATCGGGTCGATCGCCAGCTTGTTGTTCTGGTAGGCGTTCACCGGCACGACCAGCAGCAGTCCGCTCGCATTGGTCTGCCCCACCGGTCGATTCTCGAGCTTCACGGGCACGCCGGCCACGCCGTCGGTGTCCACCACCGCAAAGGCGTCGTCGATGCGCCGCGCGGCCAGCACCCCGCCGCCCATCAACACCAGCGCACCGCTGGCGCCGGCATAGGCGTAGCGGCTGGCACGGCCGCCGCCCATCTCGCTCACGCCGGCCTGCACGCGGCCGTAGGGACCCAGGTAGTTGATTTCGGCCTGTCCGCCGGTCGTGCCGCCGCCCGTGCGCGCGGTGGCGCGCCAGCCCCAGCCGCCGTCGCCGAGGGGGGAGTGCTGCGCGCTGACGGTGCCCACGGTGCCCTGGTCGCCGCTGCGCTGCACGCCGGCGCTCACGCTGGTCTGCGCGTCCCACGACCAGCTCAGGCCGACGAAGATGCCGCGGTCGCTGCGCTTGTCCAGGTTCTGGTTCATGCCCACCGAGACCGAGGTCGTGCGCCCGATCGAACGGAACCAGTTCACGCTGGCGTAGCGCGACGCGTTCTGCCCCACCGGGCGCAGGTAGAGGTAGCTGACGCTGACGTTGCCCAGGCTGCCCATGTCGTAGCCCACGCTCGCGCTGGCGCTGCCCTTGGCCGGGGCCGCGCCGTAGGCCGTGGCCACGTCGCGGTAGTCGCCCTGCGTGCGGCTGCCATTCAGGCCCACCGACAGGCGCTCCTGCCGCCACAGGTAGCCCAGGCTGGTCTGCGTGCCGCTGCGGCTGCCGCCCGGGGTGTCAGCGTCGTGCCGGCTGCCCGCCAGCGCCGCCGACAGCGTGCCCGCGGCGCCCAGTTG
>NZ_BCUS01000217.1 GCF_001591345.1 Variovorax boronicumulans NBRC 103145
CCTCGCCCAGCGGCAGGCGGTCGGCGATGAGCGCCAGCGCCGCGAGGTCGAGCCGGTCGGCCTTCAGCGCGCCGTGCTCGGGCGTGCGGCCCTTGGCGGGCGTGTGCTGCAGCCACAGGTTGCCGCCCGGCCAGCGCAGGCCGTCGACGGTGTCGAACTGCAGCGCGGTGGTCGAGAACTCGAAGGTGTCCGCGTTCATCTGCCCCGCCAGCCGGCCGGTGACGGCGCGCAGCACCAGCGGCTGCAGCCCCTTGCCGAGCGAGGCGTCGATGCGGTTCAGGCCCAGGTCGGCCGCGCCGCCGACGATGCGCCCATCGTCCACGTCGGCCCACAGGCGCAGCGCGCCGTTGCCTTCGCGGATGCGCGCGTCGAGCGAGACGTACTGGCCCAGGCGCGTGACGTCGATGTAGGGCAGGTCGGCATAGAGCTGGCCGTCCCAGGTCTGCCAGTGGCCGCTGCGGATCGACAGCAGCGGCTGGCGGAACTGGCCGCGCAGCGTGAAGCGCTCGCCCCAGCCGGCCGGCGGCGTGGCATCCAGCCGCAGGCCGTGGCGGCGCGCGCCGTTGCGGGACACGAAGCGCACGTCGGTCAGCAGCAATGGTTCGGCGCGGCGCTGCTCGTCGGTCCAGCGCACGGTGCCGCCTTCGATGACGAACTCGCGCTGCGCGAAAAACCAGTCGGCGGCGCGGGTTTCTCCGGTCGTGTCGGTCTCCATGTGCAATCCAGCCACATGGAGTTTTCCCTGAGTGTCGCGGCGCACGTCGAGCTGCGGGCCCTCGATGTAGAGCTGCTCGAAATTCAGGCGCCACAGCGACCGCGGCGACACGCTCGCCACCACCCGCACGAGGCGAAGGGCCTCGCGCTGGTCTGCGTCCTGCAGCACCACGTCGCGCAATTCGAAGGCCGGAAATAGCCCTTCGGAACGGGCGGTGATGGCGCCGATGCGCACCGGGACACCGATGGCCTTGCTAGCCTGCGCCTCGAGTGCACCGCGAAAATCGCCGATTCGCGGCACAATCCACGCGTGCAGGACCACGACTGACAGTGCCAGCAGAAGCCACGCAGCGAAGAGCAGACCCAATAGCCAGCGCGCTGTCACAGCGGTGATTTGGAGCAGACGTGAAGGGGAAGACGCCGTGTCGTTCATTGAGGATCGCGCTGTGTCGGGAATTATGACCGCCAGCCTTGAGCCGGGTTCCGCGCCAACCCACACCAGTGTGAATCAGTTGCCATCCAATCCGACGCCTCCCGCGTTTTCTTCCAGTTCCCGATTCGTCCAGCGGCTGCGCCGCCGCTATGCGGCCGAGCTCGAATTGCTGCCGCCCGGCGAGCCCCGGCGCGAATCGATGACCGTCGCCTACGACGCCCTGCGCGCACGCGGCGTGGCCGTGGGCGATGCATTGCGCATCGTGCGCCAGCTCACGATGGAACGTCTGGTCACACTCGACTGTGACCAGCAGGCCCCGCTCGCGGTGGTGACCACGGCCGTGACCGAGCTGGCCGAACTGGCCCTGGACATCGCCTGCCAGGACGCCTGCCATGAACTTGACGCCCAGCACGGCGCGCCGCTCGGCCCCGAAGGCCAGCGCTCGCAGCTGTGGGTGATCGGCATGGGCAAGCTCGGCGCGCGCGAGCTCAACGTGTCCAGCGACATCGACCTCATCTACCTGTACGACGTCGACGGCGACACGGCCGGCGATGCCGACGGGCGCGGCAAGCTGTCCAACCAGGAGTACTTCGCGCGGGCCGTGAAGCGCATCTATGCGCTGGTGGGCGACGTGACCGAGCACGGCTTCGTGTTTCGCGTCGACCTGGCGCTGCGGCCCAACGGCAACTCGGGGCCGAGCGTGGTCTCGCTCGACGCCCTCGAAGAGTATTTCCAGGTGCAGGGCCGCGAGTGGGAGCGCTTTGCCTGGATGAAGAGCCGCGTGGTCGCACCGCGCGCCGTGGTGCTCGGCGGCCAGGCCCAGGCGCTGCGCAACGTGGTGCTGCCCTTCGTGTTCCGCCGTTATCTCGACTACAGCGTGTTCGACTCGCTGCGCATCCTGCACCGCCAGATCCGCGAACAGTCGGCGCGCCGCAGCGCCGGACGCCCCGAGCGCGCCAACGACGTGAAGCTCTCGCGCGGCGGCATCCGCGAAATCGAATTCACCGTGCAGCTGCTGCAGGTGGTACGCGGCGGCCAGTTCCCCGAGCTGCGCACGCGCCCCACGCTCGACGCGCTGCAGCGGCTGGCACGCGCCAACCTCATGCCGCAGGACACGGCCGACACGCTGGCCGCGGCCTATGAGTTCCTGCGCCGCGTGGAGCACCGCATCCAGTACCTGGACGACCAGCAGACCCACGTGCTGCCGGTCAACGACGACGACCTGCGCTGGATCGCGCAGTCGATGGGTTATGCCGACTGCTGCCCCTTCCTCGAACAGCTCGACACGCACCGCGAGTTCGTGGCCCAGGAGTTCGACAAGCTGCTGGGCGGCGAGAAGCCCTGCAACGGCAAGTGCAACGGCAAGAAGGCCGCCGCGCCCGCCGACCTGGCCGACCTGCTCGACGACCTGCCGCCCGTGTTCGCCGAGCGCATCCGCGACTGGTGCGAAACGCCACGCGTGCTCGCCCTGCGCGAAGAAACCCGGGGCCGCCTGCGCCAGCTGGTGCAACGCACTGGCCAGTGGCTGAAGGAGCCCGACGGCGAGGGCGCGGGACAGACGCCGCGCCACGTCGATGCCGCCATGCGCTGGGCCGACTGGATCGAGCCGCTGATGCGCCGTGAGAGCTACCTGGCGCTGCTGGTCGAGCGCCCCGCCGTGCAGGAGCGCCTGCTGCGCCTGCTGGGCGCCGCGAAGTGGCCCGCGCGCTACCTCATGCAGCACCCGGGCGTGATCGACGAACTCGCGAGCGACGAGATGCTCTCGGGCCGCTTCATCGCCGACGAATTCGAGCGCGAGCTCGAAGCGCGCCACACCTCGCTCACCCGCACCGGCGAAGCCGACGAAGAGCGCCTCTTGAACCTGCTGCGCCACGCCCACCACGCCGAGGTGTTCCGCACGCTGGCACGCGACGTGGACGGCCGCATCACCGTCGAGCAGGTGGCCGACGACCTGAGCGCGCTGGCCGACACCACGCTGCGCGTGACCGCGCGCTGGTGCTGGCCGCATGTGCGCAACCGGCACCGCGAGGTGCCGCAGTTCGCGATCATCGGCTACGGAAAACTGGGCGGCAAAGAGCTGGGCTACGGCAGCGACCTGGACATCGTGTTCGTCTACGACGACGACGACGAGCGCGCCGGCGAGGTCTATGCGGCCTACGTGCGCAAGCTCATCAACTGGCTCACGGTGAAGACGCGCGAGGGCGACCTGTTCGAGATCGACACCGCGCTGCGCCCCAACGGCAACTCGGGCCTGCTCACCACCAGCTTCGAGGCCTACGAAAAGTACCAGCTCGGTCGCGGCAGCAACACCGCCTGGACCTGGGAGCACCAGGCCATGACGCGCGCGCGCTTCGTGCTGGGCAGCGCCGACCACGGCGCCGAACTGGGCGCGCGTTTCGACCAGGTGCGCGAGGCCGTGCTGGTGGCCCCGCGCGACCGTGAGTCGCTGAAGGCCGAGATCATCGGCATGCGCAACAAGCTGCGCGGCGCCCGCCCCGTGAAGGCCGACCGCTTCGACGTGAAGCACAGCCCCGGCGGCATGGTCGATGCCGAGTTCGCGGTGCAGTTCCTGGTGCTGTCGGCCTCGGGCGCGCACCCCGAGCTGATTCCCAACCTGGGCAACATCGCGCTGCTGCTGCGCGCCGAGCAAGCCGGCCTGCTGCCCGAAGGCGTGGGCCGCAACGCTGCCACCGCCTACCGCGAGCTGCGCCGCGTGCAGCACACCGCACGCCTGAACGAAGAGCCCACGCAGGTCACGCCGCCCGCCCTGAGCGCCGAGCGCGACGCCATGCTGGCCTTGTGGAAGGCGGTCTTTGGCTGACCGCGCCCTCGCCTCCCGCGCGCTGACGGCCTGCGCCCTGGCCGCCGCGCTCGTGCTGGCCGGCTGCGCCAGCGGACCGCGCAGCAGTGGTGGCGGCGTCGCCAGTGGCCGCGACGGCCCCGGCAGCAACATCCCCTCGGACCTCGACCGCGTGCCCGACGCCGAACCCCGCGTCGAGGCGATCCGCAGCAGCGGCGGCACCAGCAAGCCGTACACGGTGCTGGGCCGGGGCTACGTGCCGATCACCGACGACCGGCCCTTCCGCGAATCGGGCATCGCCTCGTGGTACGGCCGCAAGTTCCATGCAGCCTCGACCGCGAGCGGCGAGCCCTACGACATGTACGCCATGACGGCCGCGCACAAGACGCTGCCGCTGCCGAGCTATGTGCGCGTGCGCAACCCGGCCAACGGCCGCGAGGTGATCGTGCGCGTGAACGACCGTGGCCCCTTCGTGGACGGCCGCGTGATCGACCTGAGCTACACGGCGGCGCTGAAGCTCGACCTGCTGCGCGGCGTGGCGCCGGTGGAGATCGAGCGCATCACCAACGAGGACATCCGCACCGGCGCCTGGCGCCGCGACGCGGGCACGGCCTATGCCGCGGCGCCTGCG
>NZ_BCUS01000218.1 GCF_001591345.1 Variovorax boronicumulans NBRC 103145
GGCCGTGGCCGCGGCATGGCGCGCGGCGGGAATGGGTTGAAGCACGCGCCCCAGCGGCAGGGGCGCATCGAACGCGGCCGCCACGGGCGGCGGGGGCGGCGCGCCGGTCAGCACGCACAGCGGGCAGTCCATGTGCGTGGCGCCCATGTCCTGCACGCCATCTTCGGTGTGCACCACCACCTTGATGGTGCCGGCGCCGGAACACACCAGTTCCATCGCCTGCGGATGCACCACCGGCGACGCCACCGCCACGCCCAGCGACAGCACGAACCACAGCAGCACCCACCGGCCGAGACGGCCGATCAGGCGGGGGTGGGGGCGCAGCGTGTGCATGGCGGTCGCAATTATCGGCGCACTTTGCTGTTGGTGGCCTTGGGGGCGGCACGGGGTGCGGCCTTGCCTTTCGGCGCGGCAGCGGCTTTGGCGGTCGGCTTGGCCCCGCCCTTCGCGGTCGCCTTCTGGCCAGCGCCCTTGACTGCCTTCTGCCCCTTGACGTTCTTGCCACCGCGCACCGCCTTGCGCGCCGGCGGCTCGGGCGCGGCGAGCGCCGGCATCGGCAGCGCCTGCTGCGCCTGCGCCTCGGTGAGCACCGGCGTGACGCGAAAGCCGCGCGCCGCCATCAGCGTGGGCAGGCCCTGCGCGCCGACCATGTGCAGCGCGCCGACCGCGGCGAAGGCGCTGCGCCCGCCCGCATGCAGGCGCTCGATGCCGTCGGCCAGCCCGGGGTTGCGGTCGTCGAGCAGGCGCTTCATGAGGCGCTGCTCGGCCGGCGTGTTCAGGCACTCGCACCACTCGGCGTAGCGCGCCAGCCGGGCCGCGTCGCTGCGCGCCCAGACATCGGCCAGCGTCTTGAGCTGGCCGCGCAGCCGGCCCGACTCGAGCTCGTCGAGCATGGCGTCGATCTGCTCGGCCTCCTCGGCTTCGGAGCCGCCGGTGAGCCAGCGCAGCTGGTCGGCCGCGTTCTCGAGCGCGACGATCGGCTTGTTGCTGTTGCGGGCCGAGACGGCCAGCGTCTCGTCGACGCCGAACTCCGCATACAGCCCGTCGGCGCGCGCCGCCAGCGCGGTCAGCGCCGTCACCTGCAGGATGGGCGGCAGCCGGGCGGTCGAGCCCGGCGACACGCAGGCCTCGGCGTTCTGGCGCTCGAGTCGGCGGGCGCGTTCGCCGCTGAGCACGCGCGCCACCGCGGCCGGATCGGCGGGCTGGCTCAGGGCGCGCACCGTGGCGTCGTCGCGCGAGTCGAGCTCCAGCGCGAGCGTGTCGCTCTGCGCCAGCGCCTTCTGCACGGTGGGACCGGGGCGCACCCATTCGCCGCGCCCCAGGTGCAGGGTGCCGTAGAGCCACGAGGTGCGGCCGTCGCGCTCGATGCGCCACAGCAGGCCGCGGTCGATGCCGTTGCGCAGGCCGATGCCGGGCTTCTCGAGGCTCGCGATGGCCGAGGGCGGGCAGGCGGCGGCATGTGCGGCCACCGCGATGAAACAACCACCGACAGCCGCGAAGGCCTGGCGGGTCAGACGTGCAAGAAGGCGCTGGGGCGCCGGCCGGTCGGTGCCGCGCGACAGCAGGCGCAGCGGTGCGACGAGGGCTCGGAGTATCCGCAAGGCGAGCTCCATGATTGAAAGAAAGTCCGGCATTCTCACAGCACCGCTGCCCATAATCCAAAACCATGCAAAGCATCTTTCACCTTGCCTTCCACGTGCGCGACCTGGACGGCGCCCGCCGCTTCTACGGCGACGTGCTGGGCTGCGCCGAAGGCCGCAGCACCGACACCTGGGTCGACTTCGACTTCTTCGGCCATCAGATCTCGCTGCACCTGGGCGAACCCTTCGCCACCACCCGCACCGGCCGCGTCGGCGATGCGATGGTGCCCATGCCGCACTTCGGCATCGTGCTCGCGCTGCCTGACTGGCAGGCGCTGGCCGGGCGCCTCGAGGCCGCCGGCACCGAGTTCGTGCTGAAGCCGCAGGTGCGCTTCGAAGGCCAGCCGGGCGAGCAGTGGACGATGTTCTTCTGCGACCCCTTCGGCAACCCGATCGAGGTCAAGGGCTTCCGCTCGCTCGACACGCTCTACGACAAGTGACCCTGCGCCCGCCCGCTTCCGATCTTCGGGCGCCCCGGGCGGCCGCGTCCCTCCTCGGCCCGGCCGCGATCGCATTGGCCGCGCTGCTGGGTACCCCGGCGGCCCATGCGCAGCAGGAGTGCGAGCTCAACGGCCAGCGCGTGAGCCCCGCCGACGGCAACAGCACCGCCGGCAAGACCGGCCTGATGCGCTGCAAGGACCGCGGCACCGGCGAGCTCCAGCGCGAGCAGCAGGTGCAGAACGGCGTCTTCATGGGCCTGGTGCGCTTCTATGAAAAGGGCAAGCTCGCGCGCGAGCACACCATCAACGCCAAGGGCAACATGCACGGCCGCGCGCGCGAGTTCGCGCCCGGCGGCCAGGTGCTGCGCGATGCCACGTACGACGACGGCCAGGAGCGCGGCCTGGTGCGCAGCTTCTACCCCGGCGGCCAGCTGCGGCGCGCCACCTTCTACCCCGACCGCGGCACCGAGCGCGCCATGGTCGAGTTCACCGAGCGCGGCCAGATGTCGATGCTGCGCTGCGCCGAGGCACCGGTGCTGGCGCCGGTGGCCGACGATGCCAAGCTGTGCGGCTTCACGGGCGGGCCCTCGAACGTCGACCTGTTCGACGCGCGCGGCACCCTGCGCTCGCGGCTGTCGTACCAGGCGGGCAAGCGCGTGCGCACGCAGGAGTTCTACGACAACGGCAAGCCGTCGGTGGTCGACGAGACCACCGGCAACCGGCGCGTGGAGCGCAGTTTTTCGTCCGAGGGCGTGAAGCGGCGTGAAACCGTGTGGCTGCTGGTCGGGCGCTCGTCGATCCGCCAGCGCGAGCAGGAGTTTTCCGACCGCGGCTCGCTGGTGCGCGACCAGCGCTGGAACGCCGCGGGCGAGCCCCTGAGCGACGACAGCTACCACCTCAACGGCCAGCCGCGCAGCAAGGCCGTCTACAGCGGCGCCGGCAGCGAGCGCACGGTCGACGTGACCGAGTTCTACGACAGCGGCCAGCGCGCCGCGCAGGGCCGCTACCTCGCGCCGGGGCGCGGCCGGCAGGTGCCCGTGGGCACGCACCAGCGCTTCAATGAAAAGGGCGAGCTGCTGGCCGAGTCGAGCTTCGACGACAAGGGCCGCGTGACGCGCGAACGCAGCTGGGACGAGAACGGCGAGCTGCAGCGCGACGACGAAGTCTTCGAAGACGGCTCGCGAAAAGCGTTCGCCCGCTAGGACGAACGCCTCTGGGCGGCATCAGTCCAGCTTGATGCCGGCCTGCTTGATGATCGGCCCCCAGCGCTTCGACTCCGCGCGCGACAGCGCCGCGAACTGCGCCGGCGTGCCGGGCATCGCTTCCATGCCGAAGTCGTCGAAGCGCTTTTGCACGGCCGGCGTGCTGAAGGCCTTGTTCAGGTCGCTGTTGAGCTTGTTCACCACCGCGGCGGGCAGGCCGGCCGGGCCCAGGATGCCCTGGAACGCGAACACCTCGGTGTTGGGCACGCCCACTTCGGCCAGCGTCGGCACGTCGGGCAGGCGCTTGCTGCGCGCGCCCGAGCCGATGGCCAGCACGCGCACCTTGTTGCCCTGCATGATCGGCAGGCCCGAGGCCAGGTCCAGGAACATGCACGGCACCTGGCCGCCCATCACGTCGGCCATGGCCGGCGCCGCGCCGCGGTACGGGATGTGGGTGATGAAGGTGCCGGTGCGCGCCTTGAACATTTCCATCGCCAGGTGGTGCGGCGAGCCGTTGCCGGGCGAGGCGTAGTTGACCTTGCCGGGGTTGGCCTTCACGTAGGCCAGGAACTCCTTGAAGGTCTTGGCCGGGAAGTCCGGGTGCACGACCAGCGCGAGCGGGAACTTGCCGATGGCGCCGATGTAGGTGAAGTCTTTCTCGGGGTTGAACGGCAGCTTGCTGAACAGGTGCTCGTTGAAGGCCAGCACGGCGTTGTCGGCCGAGAGCACCGTGTAGCCGTCGGGCTTGCTCTTGGCGACCAGGTCGGCGCCGATGTTGGTCGACGCGCCGGGGCGGTTGTCGACCACGATCTGCTGGCCCAGCGTCTGGCGCATGGCCTCGGCCAGCACGCGCGCGATCACGTCGGTGCCGCCGCCCGCGGGGTACGGCACGACCCACTTGATGAGTTGCGCGGGGTAGTCCTGTGCGTGGGCGAAGGGGGCTGCGGCCACGGCGGCGCCGGAGGCGAGCGTGGCGAGAAGGGTGCGGCGATCCATGAGATCAATCTCCTGTTTTTTGTTCGGAAGCGGACAGCGATGGTACGGGCAGCGCGCGCAACGCGTCGGCCAGCGCGGCGCGGCAGCGCGCCTCGTCGCCGACCTGCTCGAACAGCAGCAGCGCGAGCCGCGCGAGGAACAGCGATTCGCGCTCAACGCCGGCCTCGGTGATGGCGCGCGCGCACTCGGCGTACAGGCGGTCGCGGGCGTCGGGATGGAGCGAGGGGGCGGAGGTCGTCATGCGGGAATGTCCTGTGAAGTGGCGGCAGCGGCGCGCGCCAGCGCGGC
>NZ_BCUS01000219.1 GCF_001591345.1 Variovorax boronicumulans NBRC 103145
ATCGCGCCCGGCTGCATGCCTTGCGGCGCGGCCACGCGCACGTCGCCGCCGGCGGTGTAGCGCATCACCGAGCCGGCCTCGCCGGTCAGGAGCGGCGTGTCGATGCGCAGCGCGCCGCCTGTGCGCACGTAGCCCTTGGCCGCCTCGTCCCACGCGCCCTGCGACTGGTAGACCGAGAGCGAGCCCTTCTGCCGCGCCGTGACCTGCTCGCTCGCGTTGAGTTGCACCTCGCCGAAGCCCAGCACCAGCCGGTCCATGCCGTGCACGGTGTCCACGCGCATGTCGCGCGCGGCGCCCAGTTCGATGCGCCGGGCGTCGATCTGCAGCCGGCCGCTGCCGGTGCCTGCGCCGCCGGTGGCCACCAGGCCGGGCGGCGTGCGGGTGCCGTTCCACACCAGCACGTCGGTGTGGATGCGCGCCACGCTGTCGGCATCGCCCCAGCCGTAGATCGCGGGCGTGGTCAGCATCAGGCGCGCGATCGTCGACTGGCCGGTGGCGGGGTCGATGGTCGACAGCTGCGTGGAGCCGAAGAAGTTGACCGCGTCGCGCACGGTGAACACCAGGTTCTCCAGCGCCGGCGCGCCGGTGCTGGTGTCGCCGCGCAGCAGGCGGTCGAGCACGGACTGGTTCAGCGTCAGGCCCGGCGGCAGCGCGCCGCGCGCGGCGGCGTCGCCCAGCGCGCGTTCGCCGCCCACGTTGATGCCGCCCAGCGCCAGCACCAGGTTGCGCGTGCCGTAGCGCGTGCTTTCGCCCAGCGTGAAGGCCTGGTCGGTGGCGGCGGTGATGGTGCCTTCGGAATACAGCCGCGCGCCGGCACTGCAGTTGCCGCTGGGGGCGCACACGCCGATGTCGATGCGGCCGGGGCCCGTTTGGCCGCCGCTGGACGCGGACGGCGGCTGGATGTCGATCCAGCCGTTGGACACCGCCAGCACGCTGCGCAACCCCGGCTCGTAGATGTAGCCGCGGCGCGAGTCCCAGGCCGCCGGCCCGCGGCCCAGCGTGTCGATGCCGGCACCGGACTCGACGGTGATGCCCGAGTCGCGGCGGTCGGTGACCAGGATCACCTCGCCCGCGCGCAGCACCGCGCCCTCGCGCAGCACGATGCCCTCGGCGGCGCTGCTGAAGCCCAGGCGGTTGGCGTCCCTCAGCCGATCGGCCGCGGTGGCGTCCTGCACGAAGGTGCCCGCCGGCGCGCCGCCGATGGCCAGCTGCGCGGCGCCGATGGCGTTGAGGTCGCGCGCATGCAGCGAGGTGCCCTTGAAGTCCGGCGTGGGCGCGGCGCCGTCGCCCAGCACCTCGAAGGAGCGCGCCGTTCCGCCGATCACCAGCGCCGTGCCGCCCATGCCGTCGCCCACCGTGGCGTAGCGCGCGGTGCCAGCGAAGCGCAGCGCGGGTTCGCCGGGCATCTCGCCCGCCGAGCCCTTCAGGCCGAACTGGAAGCGCAGCGCCTTGGCGTCGCGCTCCAGCAGCGGGCGCGGCACGCCGTCGCGCAGCGCCTGCGCCACGGCGAAGTCGGCATAGCCGGTCTCGTTGTACTGCGCGTAGGTGCGCAGCACGTCGCCCGGCGTGAACACCGCCTGCAGCGGCAGCGCGTCGTGGATGCCGGTGCCGGCCACGCCCAATTGCGCGGGCGCGGTGTAGGAGCCGTTGCGCATCGCCGTCGCGCTGCCCGGCGCGCCGACCTGCGCGGCCAGCCCGTTGAGCTCGACGCGGAAGGCGCCGGGCAGCAGCGCGTAGGTGGACGGCATCAGCGTGTAGCGGCCCGGGGGCAGGCCGGGCACGCCGGCGCCGACGGTGATCTGCCGGCCCACTGCCGGATCGCTCGCGCCCTTCTCTGCGTTGAGCGGCGCCTGCAGCGGCTGCACGCCCGGCACGATGGCATAGACCGGGTTGGTGGCCAGGCCGGGCAGCACGAAGCCCTTGCGCTGCGCGCCCACCTGCACCAGCGGATGCATGCGCGCGTCGGTGGAGCCGCCGCGCCCGGCCAGGAAGGCGGTGCCGGTGAGCGTGCCGCCGCCCGACATGTCGAGCACCGCGCCCTCGCGCACGTCCACCGCGTGGCCGGACAGCGTGATGGCCGGGCCGACGCCGGGCACGCGGTAGGCCACGTCCTTGCCGTTGAAGAGATAGGTCAGCCCGTCCTGCGTGCCGCCGTAGGGCATCAGCAGCCCGTCGGCGCTGACCGAGGTCAGGCTGCCCGCATGCAGTTGCACGGTGCTGGTGGAGGTGTCGCCGAAGACGCTGCCCAGCGCGATGCCGCCCAGCGGCGCGCGCAGCACGCCGCGCTGCTCGATGTGGGCGGCGTGGAAGGTGAGCGAACCGAAGGCCGACTGCGGCATGGCCGGCGTGTCGCCCACGCGCTCGATCACCAGCCGGCGGTTCATGTCCATCTCGGCCTGGCGGGTGCCCCACTTGTCGATGACGTTGCGCTGGCCGACCTGCACCAGCCCGCTGTCGCCGGTGGCCGGGTAGATCTGCGCCGCCGCCAGCGTGAGGTCGCCCGGCACGTAGAACCTGGCGTTGTTCGAGAAGCGCAGGTCGCCGCTGCTGCGCAGCAGCGTGCGGTCGAAGGCGTTGCGCTCCACGACCAGCTCCTCGGGCACGTTGCGCACGATGGTGCCGCGCACGCCCTGCTGCACCATGCCCGCCAGGTCGATGAGCTGCGCGTCCAGCCGCAGCGAACTGCCGGCCGACACCAGCGGCACGCCCAACGTGCCGGCCCCTCCGCCGGCGTTGCGCGAGCCGAGCACCGGGTTGGGCAGGATGTAGTCGTCGATCTGGGTGCGCCCGCTGGCGGCCAGGCGGATGTAGGGCGCGGCCAGCGTCACGCGCGCATCGGGCGCGGACGCATCGGCCAGGGCCAGCGCGGTGGTGGTCAGGCGCAGGCTCTGGCCCAGCGAGAGATCGACGCTGCCGTCGAAGGACAGCATGCCGTGGCTGAGCAGCGACAGGTTGTCGAAGCCGCCGTCGTGGATGCGGTCGACGCCGATGCGCGCCGTGCCGTAGGCCAGCGCGCCGTGCGCCTGGCCGGGGCGCAGGCCGGCGGCATCGGCCACCGCGCTGCGGCCCTGCACCTGCGCCAGCAGCATCTCGCGCGGCACGCGCACCGCGTCGTCGACGTTCTCGCCCTTCAGGTTATAGCGCGCCACCGTGCCGTAGAGGGGCGTGTCCAGGTTCAGCGCCAGCATGCCGCCGGCCGCGCCCGCGCCACCCGCCGCGGCGCGCATGTCGCCGTCCAGGAACAGGCCGCGGAAGGAACTCAGCGCGATGGTGCCGCCGTGGCTGGCGACCTCGGTGGCGCCACGGCCCGGCAGGTCGAGCGTCGCCGACGTGCCCGAGGCCTCCAGCCGCGCGCCGGGGCGCAGCACCACGAAGGCATCGGCCGCGTCCACCTGCGTGGCATCGAGCACATGGCGCGCGCCGATCTCGATGGTGCCGCCGTTGGCCACCTGGCCGTAGCGGTGGCCGCGCGCGTCGGTGGCCACCACCGGGCGCGCGGCGACGTCGATCAGCGCGTGCTCGCCGATCCAGTACGAGCGCGCGTTGGGCATGCCGTCGGCCAGGTTGCGCGCGTTGCCCGTGCCGTGATCGCCCGGCAGCAGCGAGACGCGCCCGCCCCAGGCCGACAGCGTGCCATCGACCGTGATCTGGTCGTTGCCGCGCAGCGTGAGCGTGCGGCCGGGGTCGAGCGCGATGTGGGCGCCCTCGCCCACCACCAGCGGCGCGCGCTGGTAGAGCGTGCCGGCCTCCAGCGTCAGGTCGGCGCCGGCGCGCTGGGTGAGCTTCTGCTTCACCGGATCGTCCTGGTACACCGGCGGCATCCACAGCGGCAGCGCGGTGGACGGGTCGGCGCCGGTGGGCGCGTGCGCGCCCGCGGCCGGGTCGAAGCGCTGCACCGGCATGCGCACCTCCACGCGCGCGCCGTCGGCCACGGCCACGCCGTCCTGGCCGCGCACCGTGTACTGCGCGAAGCCGCTGCGGAACAGGTCGGTGTCCAGGCGCAGCAGCGGCTGCACCGCGACCGCGCGCGGCAGCGCGGTGCCGGCGACGATCGGCGTGCCCGCGGGCATCACGGTGTCGGCGGCGGCCACCGTGCCGGCTTTGTACGACGTGGTCTTGGGCGGGATCGGCAGGCCCGAGGGAAACACGTCTTTGGGCAGCACGTAGCCCTGGGCCAGCAGGGTGATGGCCGCCAGCACGCTGCCGGCCGGCACCGTCTGGCCCGGCTCGTAGCCCTTGCCGTCGAGCAGGAACGCCTGCGTGCCCGGCGGCACCACCCAGTCGGCGCCGGTGATGACGGTGCGCGCGTTGCTGACGCCGGGTTGCACGCTCTCCTTGAGCGCCTCGCCCGGCAGCGCGCGCGACACCGTGACGGCGAAGTCCATCGGAATCTCGCTGCCGGCCGCGATCACATAGTCGCCGGCCAGCCGCAGGTGCACGGTGCTGCTGCGCCCCGCCGCGAGCTGGCCGTCGCCGCCCGCGG
>NZ_BCUS01000220.1 GCF_001591345.1 Variovorax boronicumulans NBRC 103145
GGTCCCAGGCGGTCACGCGGCGCGCGAGCGACGGCGGCAGCAGCGCCGCGAACTCGAGCGCGCCGGGCTTGAAGTGGTCGAAGACCTTCACGAGGTCGTCGTCGCCCGCGCGCACTTCCTGGCGCACGCGCTGCGCGCGGCTGGCGCGGCCCTTCAGCGCGGCCACGCGCACGATGTCGTCGAAGGCCATCCACAGCGCCAGCCAGCGCGCCGTTTCGCGCGTGACCGCGAAGCCCTGCGCGCCCGACGGGTCGGCGGCGCGTTCGGCCTCGAGCACCCGCGCGAGACGATCGGCGTACAGCGCGGCGTAGGCGTTGTCCTGGTAGTCGCGCACCCGCGCATGGCCCAGCGCCAGCATGTCGTGCACGGCCGGCGGAAAGCGGCGCGCCACGTCGTCGGGCAGGGGCTGCGGCGGCGGGGGCGCGTCGCGCGTGTCGTCGCCGGCCAGCACGCCCTGCACGAAGGCGGCCTGGGCGCGCGGCGCACGCACGGCCTCGAAGGCAGCGGCAAAGCCGCGCAGGCTGGCGGCGGCCATCTTGCCGAGCTTGTCGGGCGCGGCCTCGTCGCCGCCGCGCACCGCGCGCTCGTAGGCCTCGCGCGGGAACGGGAAGAGGCCGCTGCCCGCGATCGCGCCCAGCATCACGGCGCTGACCACCGTGCCGGCCTCGCGCGCCATGCCGCCCATGTCGAGCACGTGGTGCTCGCGGCTGAAGGCCTTGACCACGTCGAGCAGGCGCTGCGCGTCGGCGCGGCCGTCGCCGGGCACCATGCGCTCGGCTGTGGTGAGCACGCGCGCCGACGAGCTGATGACCAGCGTGCGCAGCGGCGCGCTCATGCCGTTGCCGATCTGGCGCGTGGTCTCCAGCAGCTCCGACGAGACGATCGCGTCGAGCGCGCCCGGCACCGGGCCCAGGCTGAACACCGGGCGCCGGCCGCCCAGCTGCGCCATCGGCACCGGGAACACTTCGAGGTAGTAGGTGGTGGCGCCGGTGCGCTGCGCCACGCCGGGGATCGACGTGCTCTGCGCCGCGTAGCCCGCGTGCCGTGCGGCGTCGACCAGCCATTCGGTGAGCACGCCGCCGCCTTCGCCGCCGAGGGCGCAGACGAGCAGGGTGGTGGGACGGTTCTGTTCCATGTCGTTGTTCCTTCTCAGGCCGGGCGCAGGGCGCCGACGATCGCGCTGCGCAGGCCGTGCAGCAGGCGTTCGTGCCATTTCGGGTTCTGCACCACCTCGGCGCGGTAGAAGCTCGGGCACAGCGTGGCCGCGTGCGCGTTGGCGCCGCACAGGCCGCAGCCCACGCAGCCGTCGATGACCACGGCCACCGGGTCGACCTTCAGTGGATCGGGGTTGTCTTTCAGCGTGAGCGTGGGGCAGCCCGACAGGCGGATGCAGGCGTGGTCGCCGTTGCACACGTCCTCGTCGACGCCGTATTTCACGCGCACCACGCGCTGGCCCTTCTTGAGGAGGCCGGCGATCCACGGCTTGATGCGGCGCTGCCGCTCGAGCTGGCACTCGCCCTCGGCGATCACCACCTTCAGGCCGTTGAAGTCGCTCGTGAGCGCCTCGGTGAGGGTCTTGCGCATGCGCTCCACGTCGTAGGTGGTGACGGTGCGCATCCACTTCACGCCCAGGCCCGTGAGCGTGGCCTCGATGGTCTGGTTCTTGTCGACCAGGCTCTGCTGCTTGTCGACGGCGCGCTCCTTGATCTCGTCGTCGGGCGTGGAGATGATGTCCTGCGTGCCGGTGGCCGAGGTGTAGCCGTTCTTGAAGATCAGCAGCACCGCGTCGTCGTCGTTGAACAGCGCGCTCTGCACGCCTGTGAGCAGGCCGTTGTGCCAGAAGCCGCCGTCGCCCATGATCGACAGCGTGCGCCGGTTCATCATCGGCGCCACGCCCGCGCGGCTGGCCAGGCTCATGCCGTAGCCGAGGATCGAGTGGCCCATCGAGAAGGGCTCGAAGGTGCCGAAGGCATGGCAGCCGATGTCGGCCGCGATGTGCACCGGCCCCGTCTCCTGCTGCGCGAGCTTGAGCGCCGAGAACACCGGCCGCTCGGGGCAGCCCACGCAGAAGCTCGGCGGACGGTTGGGCAGCGGCGCATCGAGCCGGCGCGCCACCGCCTCGCGGCGTTCGCGGTTGCCGGCCAACCAGGCCTGCGCCGAGGCTGCCGCTTCGCTCGCGCCCAGGTAGCGTTCGGCAAAGGCCGCGAGGCCGCCCGACAGCACCTCCACGCCGTACTCGCCGGCCTGCGGCAGCAGGTCCTTGCCGTGCAGCGGCGTCTGGATGTCGCGCCGGCGCAGCAGGGTGGCGATGTCCTGCTCGATGTACTCGGGCTGGCCTTCTTCCACCACCAGCACCGCGCGCTTGCCCACGCAGAAGTCGGCCACCTGCTCGGGCACCAGTGGGTAGGTCACGTTGAGCACCAGGATCGGGATGTCGGTGTCGCCGAAGGCATCGGCCAGGCCCTGCTGCTGCAGGCTGCGGATCAGCGCGTTGTACAGCCCTCCCTGCACCACGATGCCCAGGTCGGGGTGGCGCCGGCCGGGCATGAGCTCGTTGAGGCCGTTCGCCACGATGTGGCGGCGCGCGGCCGGCATGCGCTCGTCGCCCTTGAGCTTCTCGTGGCGGAAGGTGACGGGCGGGTGCGCCAGGCGCATGTAGTCGAAGCCCGCGGGCTCGTCCATCAGCGCGCGCGTGGACACGGAGGGCGCGATGTTGTCCTTGCAGTCGAAGCTGCCGCGCACGTGGCAGGTGCGGATGCGCAGCTCCATCAGGCAGGGCATGTTCGACGCCTCCGACAGCTGGAAGCCCTGCTCGACCATGCGCACCATCACGCCCAGGTCGGGCCGCGGATCGAGCAGGCACATGCTCGACTTGAGCGCGTAGGCGTGCGTGCGCTCCTGGATCACGCTGGCGCCTTCGCCGTAGTCTTCGCCGACCACGATCAGCACGCCGCCGGTCACGCCGGGCGACGACAGGTTCGACAACGCATCGGCCGCCACGTTGGTGCCGACGATCGACTTCCAGGTGACCGCGCCGCGCAGCGGGTAGTGGATGGACGCACCGAGCATCGCCGCGGCCGAGGCCTCGTTGGAGCAGGCCTCGACGTGCACGCCCAGCTCGTCCATGTACGCCTTGCCCTGCACCATCACGTCCAGCAGGTGCGACACCGGCGCGCCCTGGTAGCCGCCGACGTAGGCCACGCCCGACTGCAGCAGGCCCTTGGTGATCGCGAGGATGCCCTCGCCGTGGAAGGTGTCGCCCGCGCCCAGGCGCAGCATTTCCACTTCCTTGCTGAATGAAACTTCCATCGTGTCTCGTGCTTCTTGTCGTGGGGAGAACGCGGGAGTGTGGGCGGGCCTGCGTCATACTTCAATGCAATGAGCCAGCTATCGAATATGAATGGCGTGCATATCGACGCGGTCGACCTCAACCTGCTGCGGTTGTTCGACGCCGTCTACCGCACCCGCAACGTGAGCCGCGCCGCCGAGGCCCTGGGCCTCACGCAGCCGGCGGCCAGCCACGGCCTCACGCGGCTGCGCCTGCTGCTGGGCGACGCGCTGTTCACGCGCAGCCTCGGCGGCGTGGCGCCCACGCCGCGCGCCGAGCGGCTGGCGGTGCCCGTGCAGTCGGCACTGGCCATGCTGCAGCAGGCGCTGGCCGAGCCCGAGCGCTTCGACCCGGCCGCGTCGCGCAAACTCTTTCGCATCCACATGAGCGACATCGGCGAGGGCCGCTTTTTGCCCGCGCTGATGGCGCGGCTGCGCGAGCTGGCGCCGGGCGTGCGCGTGGAGACCATGCCGCTCGCGCCGGGCGACATTGCCACCGCGCTCGACAGCGGCAGGGTCGACTTCGCCTTCGGCTTCCTGCCGCACGTGGAGGACACCCAGCGCACGCAGCTGCTGAAAGACCGCTACATCGTGCTGCTGCGCCACGACCACCCCTTCGTGAAGCGCCAGCGCAGCGGCCAGGCGCTGCTGGCCGCGCTGCACGAGCTCGACTACGTGGCCGTGCGCACCCACGCCGACACCTTGCGCATCCTGCAGCTGCTGAACCTCGAAGACCGCCTGCGCCTGACGACCGAGCACTTCATGGTGCTGCCCGCCATCGTGCGCGCCACCGACCTGGCGGTGGTGATGCCGCGCAACATCGCGCGCGGCTTCGCGGCCGAGGGCGGCTACGCCATCGTCGAGCCGCCGTTTCCGCTGCGCGACTTCACCGTGTCGCTGCACTGGAGCAAGCGATTCGAGGCCGACCCGGGCAACCGGTGGCTGCGGCAGGTGATCGTGGCGTTGTTCTCGGAGCGCGGCTGACCGCGACCGCCGAACACCCGCAGCGTGCCCCGTGACCAGGGCACTGGGTGCTTCCCGCAGCGAAATCAAGGAGGAGGGCGAAGCCCGGGGGACATTCGCGGAGGGAAGTACCCGGTGGCCTG
>NZ_BCUS01000221.1 GCF_001591345.1 Variovorax boronicumulans NBRC 103145
ACCGCGGGCGCCGTGCCCACGCAGGCGGCCCCGGCCGCGCCGCGCGAGCAGGTCGTGGTGACCTCCGACCTGTTCAAGGCGACGATCGACAGCGAAGGCGCCACGGTCAACCACCTCGAACTGCTCAAGTACGACGAAGCCGACCGCACCAAGCGCGTCGTGCTGTTCGAGAACGGCTCGCCCGCCACGCGCTACGTGGCGCAGACCGGCCTGCTGAACCCCGTCGCCGGCGACGCCTTCCCCAACCACCTGACGGCCATGACGCCCAAGGCCGGTCCGCGCGCGATGGCCGACGGCCAGAACACGCTCGAGGTGAGCTTCGAAAGCGCCCCGGTCGGTGGCCTGAAGTACATCAAGACCTACGTGTTCAAGCGTGACGACTACGTCATCGGCGTGCGCCACGAAGTGGTCAACGTGAGCGACCAGCCGCGCGACGCGCAGCTGTACATGCAGCTGCTGCGCCACGGCACCGTGGCCGCCGGCACCATGTTCGGCACCAACACCTTCACCGGCCCGGCCGCGTACACCAACGAGAAGAAGTTCCACAAGCTCGACTTCAAGGACATCGCCAAGGGCAAGGTCGAGCCGCCGCCGCCGGCCAACGACGGCTGGATCGCGATGGTGCAGCATTACTTCGCGTCGGCCTGGCTGCTCAAGGGCGACCCGGCCAGCGAACAGCTGCGCCGCGAATTCCGCGTGAAGGACCTGGGTGACAACCTCTTCACCGTCGCCATGGTGGCCACGCTGCCGAAGATCGCCCCGGGCGCCACGCAGGTCGTGAACAGCGCGCTGTTCGCCGGCCCCGAGGAAGAAAAGAAGCTCGAAGCCATCGCCCCCGGCCTGGACCTGGTGAAGGACTACGGCATCTTCGCGATCATCTCCAAGCCGCTGTACTGGCTGCTCACGCAGCTGCACGGCATCCTGGGCAACTGGGGCTGGGCGATCGTGGCGCTGGTGGTGCTGCTGAAGGCGGCCTTCTACTGGCTCAACGCCAAGGCCTACGCCAGCATGGCCAAGATGAAGGCCATCAATCCGAAGATCATGGAAATGCGCGAGCGGCTGAAGGACAAGCCGCAAGAAATGCAGCAGGAAATGATGCGGATCTACAAGACCGAAAAGGTCAATCCGATGGGCGGCTGCTTCCCCATCGTGATCCAGATCCCGGTGTTCATCGCGCTGTACTGGGTGCTGCTGTCGTCGGTCGAAATGCGCCACGCGCCGTGGATCGGCTGGATCACCGACCTGTCGGCACCCGATCCCTGGTACATCCTGCCGATCGTGATGACGGCCACCTCGCTGTTCCAGACCTGGCTCAACCCGACGCCGCCCGATCCGATGCAGGCCAAGCTGATGTGGATCATGCCGCTCGCGTTCAGCGTGATGTTCATCTTCTTCCCGGCCGGCCTGGTGCTGTACTGGATCACGAACAACGTGCTGTCGATCGCGCAGCAGTGGTTCATCAACAAGCGACTGGGCGTGCTGGGCAAATAAGCCAGCTGGCCTCCGCCACCCGCAAAGGGCCGCATCCGCGGCCCTTTGCTTTTTGCTGAAAGAATCGCGCTGTCATGACCTTCGCCCGCACCACCGATCCCATCGTCGCCATCGCCACCGCCCCGGGGCGCGGGGCGGTCGGCATCGTTCGCGTGTCGGGCGCCCGGCTGGCGCCGCTGGTCCAGGCGCTGTGCGCCCGCGCCCTCAAGCCGCGCGAAGCCACCTACCTGCCCTTTCGCGATGCGCTGGGCGAGCCGGTCGACCACGGCCTAGCGATCCATTTCCCGACGCCGCATTCCTACACCGGCGAAGACGTGCTCGAGCTGCAGGCGCACGGCGGCCCGGTCGTGCTGCAGCTGCTGCTGTCGCGCTGCCTCGAGGCCGCGGCCGAAATCGATCCGGCCACCGGCCGCTCGCGCCTGCCCGGCCTGCGCGTGGCCGAGCCGGGCGAGTTCAGCCAGCGCGCCTTTCTCAACGGCAAGATCGACCTGGCCCAGGCCGAGGCCATCGCCGACCTGATCGACGCGAGCACCGAGGCGGCCGCGCGCAGCGCCGGGCGTTCGCTGTCGGGCGCGTTCTCGCGCGAGATCCATACGCTGCGCGACGCGCTGATCCACCTGCGCATGCTGGTTGAGGCCACGCTCGACTTCCCTGAAGAAGAGATCGACTTCCTCCAGAAAGCCGACGCGACCGGCCAGCTGCAACGGTTGCAGGCGCAGCTGGCCGCTGTGCAACAGCGCGCCAAACAGGGCGCGTTGCTGCGCGAAGGCATCAAGGTGGTGATCGCGGGCCAGCCCAACGCCGGCAAGAGTTCGCTGCTCAACGCGCTGGCCGGCGCCGAGCTGGCCATCGTGAGCGCCATCGCGGGCACCACGCGCGACGTGGTCTCGCAGACCATCCAGATCCACGGCGTGCCGCTGCACGTGGCCGACACCGCCGGCCTGCGCGACAGCACCGACGAGGTCGAGCAGATCGGCGTGGCGCGCGCCTGGGGCCAGATCGAAAGCGCCGACGCCGTGCTGTTCCTGCACGACCTGACGCGCGCCGGCCAGCCTGACTACGCCGCCGCCGACGCCGAGATCCTGGCCGGCCTGCGGCGCAAGCTGCCGGCGAGCGTGCCGGTGCTCGATGTGTGGAACAAGCAGGACGCAGCGGTTTCGGCCTCGCCGCCGTCCGAAGGCATCGCCCTGTCGGCCAAGACCGGCGCGGGCATCGAGGCGCTGCGCGATCAGTTGCTGGCCATGGCCGGCTGGCAGGCCGTGCCCGAGGGCGTCTACCTGGCGCGCGCGCGCCACGTGCAGGCGCTGGCCCGGGTCGAGACGCACCTCGCGTTGGCGGCGGCCCACCTGGCGGCGCAGGCCCAACTGCTCGACCTGCTGGCCGAGGAGCTGCGGCTGGCCCAGAACGCGCTCAACGAGATCACCGGCGAGTTCGGCGCGGACGACCTGTTGGGGGTCATCTTTTCGCGCTTCTGTATCGGGAAATAGCGACACATGCGTGCGCTTCGCTGGTGAAAGCGTAAACAGTTGTAGCCGAACCTCGGGGCCTTCGCGGATACTTCGGATCACTTGCGGGGGTTGAGAAAAACATGTCCATCCAGAACCTGAGCCGCGCCATCGCGGAGAACCTGAGCGCCGACGCGTTCGCGCTGACCTTGAGCGTCGCGCAGTGGGACACGCTCGCGGGTTATCTGCAGCCCATCGAGACCGGTGTCGGCGACGTGCTGATCTCCCAGGGCACGCACGACCGCTCGGTGTTCTTCGTCGAAAGCGGCGCCATCAGCGTGCACCGCGTCAGCAGCAAGGAACAGATGCGCCTGGCCGTGCTGTCGCCGGGCTCGGTGGTGGGCGAAGGCTCGTTTTTCTCGCGCGAGCCGCATGCGGCCAACGTGGTGGTCACCGGCGCGGGACGCGTGTGGCGCCTCACCGCGGTGCGGTTCTCCGAAATGTCGAACCGCCAGCCCAACATGGCGCTGGACATCGCGATGGCGCTCGGCGCCGTGATCGCCAAGCGCATGGCGCACCGCTCCAAGCGGGTGGCCGTCACCTGAGCCTTTCGGCTCGCCGCGCGCTGCCAGCCGCCGCACAACAACAAGAACAAGTCTTCGTTTCCGATCCCGAGAATTGCTGGTGAGCCATGGCCTTGATCTGCCCGGTCTGTGACGCGGACAACCGCGAGGGTGCCAATTTCTGCAGGAACTGCGGCGGCCGGCTGTCGGCCGCCGACCGCGTGCCGCCCCCGGCGCCCAGTCCTGCCGACCGCGAATGGGCCACCACCGCACCGGCCCAGTTGCGTGCCCCGACCATTCCCGCGCCGCTGTTCGATCCTGCCGAGTCGAAGCGCGCATCGTCGCCGGCGTCCAACGGCTGGAGGCCCGAGCCGCCGCCCCCGCCGCCGCCCGCGGATGAAAAAACCGTGATCGTGGCATCGGGGCGTGGGGGCGCCGCATCGTCTTTGCCTCCTTCCCCCCGAGCCGATCGGCCAAAGACGCGGATCAAGGTCAAGCGCATCAAGCCGCCCGAACCGGTGCTGCGCCCGCGTGGCATCGGGTTGTGGCTGGGGCTGCTTGCGGTCGCGCTGCTGCTGGTGGTCGCGGGCTGGCTGGGCTATGGGACCGGCAGCAAGGCGCCCGAGCCGGCCGTGGCACCGCCTCCTGTCGCCGTGCCAGCGCCCGCCGCGACGCCGCCGGTGGTCGAAGCACCGCCTGTCGCGACCGAGCCTGCACCGCCCGTGGCCGAAGCGCCGCCCGCGGAAGCGATCACCGAGCCGACGGAAGCCGCTCCCAAGCCCGCGCCCGTCGCGAAGCCACGCAAGCCGGTGACGCCTCCCCCGCCGACGCCCCAGGCTCCAGCAGCCGCGGCGCCCGTGGCGGCTGCCCCGGCACCTGCGCCCGCGTCTCCGGCCCCGCCGGCCGAC
>NZ_BCUS01000222.1 GCF_001591345.1 Variovorax boronicumulans NBRC 103145
GCAGCCACCGCCCCGCCCCGGCCGCGTCGCACCAAGCAGCCGCCCACGGCGGCGGCAGCGCCTGCCCCGGCCGCCAAGGCCGCCGTCCCCAAGAAACGCCCCGCTGGAAAGCGCCGCTCATGAGTGCGCCGCCCGACACCTTCCAGCTGCCCGACATCCGCGGCGAGATCGAGCGCACCATCCAGCGCAACATCAAGGGACTGGACTTCCTGACCTCGACCGCGCCCGCCGTCGGCCTCACGCCCAAGGACGAGATCCACCGGCGCGGCACGCTGAGCCTGTACCACTACCGCCCGATGGTCGACGAGATCTACCGCGTGCCGGTGCTCATGGTGATGGCCACCACCAACCGCGCCTACATCTTCGACCTCGCGCCGGGCCAGAGCATGGTCGAGTACCTGCTGCTCAAGGGCTACGACGTCTACGTGATGGACTGGAACGCGCCGCGCCCCGACGAGAAGCGCCTGCGCATCGAGGACTACGTGCTCGACTTCATTCCCGATTCGATCCGCCGCGTGCAGGAAGACTCGGGCGAGGACGACGTGACCATCGCCGGCTACTGCATGGGCGGCGTGCTCTCCACGCTGTACGCGGCGCTGCACCCCGGCGGGCCGATGAAGAACCTGGCGCTCTTCACCACGCCGATCGACTTCAGCCGCATGAAGCTCTTTCATGCGTGGTCCGACCGGCGCTACTTCGACGTCGACCGCCTCATCGACACCGTGGGCAACGTGCCGCCCGAGATGCTGTTCGCCTCCTTCGACATGCTGCGCCCCGCCGGGCGCGGTGCCGGGCTGGTGCAGCTGTGGGACAACATGGCCAACGACGAGTTCGTCAAGTCGTACCGCATGTTCGACCGCTGGGGCGCCGAGATGCTGCCGCTGGCCGGCGAGTACTTCCGCCAGACCGTGAAGGAGCTCATGTGGGACAACAAGCTGCACAAGGGCGAGCTGGTGCTCGGCGGGCGCCCCGTGCTGCTGAAGAACATCACCGTGCCTGTGCTGCATGCGCTGGCGCAGCACGACCACATCGTGCCCTACGAGGCGGGCCAGCCGCTGATCGCCGGCATCGGCTCCACCGACAAGGAAGAGGTGGTGCTCAAGGGCGGCCACGTGAGCCTGGCGGCCGGCACCAACGCCGTGCGGCGGCTGTGGCCCAAGCTCGACGAGTGGCTGGGCGTGCGCTCCACCTGACGAACACAACCATCGAACACCTTCCCATGACCGCACCTTCTTCCCGCACCTACCCGCGCACGGTCGCCCACGCGGACGGCGACATCGCCCTGCGCCTGATGACCGGCGCCGACGCGCCCGCCGTGCTGGCCTTTGCGCAGGCGCTGCCGGCACACGACCTGCTCTTTCTGCCGCGCGACATCACCGAGCCCAAGGTGATGGCCGCCTGGGTCCGCGCCATCGAGCGCGGCGACATCGACAGCGTGCTCGCCGTGCGCGACGGCGCCGTACTCGGTTGCGCCGCCGTCATCCGCGACCCGCACTCGTGGTCGGGCCATGTCGCCGAACTGCGCGTGCTGGTGTCGCCCGCGCTGCGCGGCGGCGGCCTGGGCCAGCAGCTGGCGCAGGAAGGCTGCGCGCTGGCCTTCGCCCACGGGCAGGAAAAGATCGTCGCCCAGATGACCGTCGACCAGCGCGGCGCCATCGCCGTCTTCCAGGCCCTGGGCTTCCGGCCCGAGGCCCTGCTGACCCGCCACGTGAAGGACCGCGAGGGCAAGGCGCACGACCTCGTGGTGCTGAGCCAGGACGCGGCGCAGGTCGAGGCGCAGATGCGGGCGTACGGGGTGACGGAGGCGTTTTAGGCCCATCGGCGGGGGATTGAGGGGGTTGGCGAGGCGGCCTCCTAAAATCGGGGGATTCCCCTGCAGATTGCCCACCTTGTCTTTTCTCGCCGAAACCCGCCGCCGTCGCACCTTCGCGATCATTTCCCACCCTGACGCCGGCAAGACCACGCTGACCGAAAAACTGTTGCTGTTCTCGGGCGCGATCCAGATCGCCGGCTCGGTGAAGGCGCGCAAGGCCTCGCGCCACGCCACCTCCGACTGGATGGAAATCGAGAAGCAGCGCGGCATCTCGGTGGCCTCGTCGGTGATGCAGATGGTGTACCGCGAGCACGTCATCAACCTGCTCGACACGCCCGGCCACAAGGACTTCTCGGAAGACACCTACCGCGTGCTCACCGCCGTCGACTCGGCGCTGATGGTGATCGACGCGGCCAACGGCGTGGAAGCGCAGACGCGCCGGCTGATCGAGGTCTGCCGCCAGCGCGACACGCCCATCATCACCTTCGTCAACAAGATGGACCGTGAAGTGCGTGAGCCGCTGGACATCCTGGACGAGGTGGAGCGCGAACTCGGCATGCCCTGCGTGCCCATGACCTGGCCCGTGGGCCAGGGCAAGAGCTTCCGCGGCATCATGAACCTGCGCACGCAGGCGATGACGGTGTTCGAGTCGGGCAGCGAGCGGCTGCCGCACGACTTCGAGACCATTCCGCTGAGCGAACGCGACACGCTCGTCAAGCGCTTCGGCGCCGACTTCGAGCACGCCATGGAAAGCATGGAACTGGCCACCGGCGCCTCGCCCACCTGGGACCGCGAGGCCTTCCTGGCCGGCAAGCAGACGCCCGTGTTCTTCGGCTCGGGCGTGAACAACTTCGGCGTGATGGAAGTGCTCGACGCGCTGGTCGACCTGGCGCCCTCGCCGCAGTCGCGCACCAGCACCACGCTGGTCAACCGCCAGCCGGTGGTGAAGGAGATCCAGCCCGAGGACAAGGACTTCGCGGGCGTGGTCTTCAAGGTGCAGGCCAACATGGACGCCAACCACCGCGACCGCATCGCCTTCGTGCGCATGGCCTCGGGCAAGTACACGCCGGGCATGAAGCTGAAGGTGCAGCGCACCGCGAAGGAGCTGCGCCCCACCAGCGTCGTGACCTTCATGAGCCAGCGCCGCGAGGCGGTGGAAGAGGCCTACGCGGGCGACATCGTGGGCTTCACCACCCACGGCGGCGTGCAGCTGGGCGACACCATCACCGACGGCGCGAACCTGCAGTTCACCGGACTGCCCTTCTTCGCGCCCGAGCTGTTCATGACCGTGATCCTGAAGAACCCGCTGCGCACCAAGCAGCTGCAGCAGGGCCTGGCCCAGCTGGGCGAAGAAGGCGCGATCCAGGTCTTCCGCCCCGAGGTCGGCGGCCCGATGCTGCTGGGCGCGGTCGGCCAGCTGCAGTTCGAAGTGGTGCAGCACCGCCTGAAGGCCGAGTACGACGCCGACGTGCGGCTCGAAGGCTGCCAGTACACGGGCGCGCGCTGGATCACGGCCGACACCCCGGCCGAGCTGCGCGAGTTCGTCCACGCCTACCCGGTGCGCATGGCCAAGGACGCGGCCGACACGCTGGCTTTCCTGTGCACCTCGCCGTACGACGTGCGGCTGGCGCAGGAGCGTTTTCCGAAGATCCACTTCCATCCGCTGCGCGAGCACGCGGGGCTGGCGCTGCAGAGCGCCGGCTGATCAGCTGCCCGACGAGGTGTAGTGGCGCAGCCCGAGGCGCCACGCACCGAACGCCGCCGCGAGGAACACGAAGCCCGCGAGCGGCGACACCCACCCCACCCAGGCCGGCGCGCCCAGCGGATCGGGCTTGCCCAGGATCGCCAGCACCGGGTAGTACGCCACGCAGGCCAGCGGCACGATGAAGGTCAGCACGCGGCGGAACCACTGCGCATAGAGCGCCAGCGGGTACTGCGCCGCCTGCACGCCGCCGTAGGTGAGCACGTTGGCGATCTCCAGGCTCTCGACGGTCCAGAACGACAGCGTGCCCTGCAGCACGAGGATGCCGAGGAACAGCGCGATGCCGCCGGCCAGGGCGAACATTGCGATTGCCACGGCGCTGGGGGTCCACGCGATGTCGGCCTGCACGGTCGCAAAGGCCAGCACGAGCAGGCCCTGCAGCAGACGGCCCAAGCGGCTGATGCGCACGTCGTGGCCCATGAGCTGCAGCGCAAGCGGGCGCGGGCGCAGCAGCAGCCGGTCGAAGGTGCCGGTGCGCAGGAACTCGGTGCCCAGCACGTCGAAGCCGCGGCCCAGTGCATCGGCAAGGGCGAACATGCAGTTCACGAGGCCGTAGAACAGCGCGACCTCGCCGATGCCCCAGCCCTGCACCTCGCCGAAGCGATGGAACAGCGCCCAGACGGCGACGACCTCGATGCCTGTGCCGAGGAACTGGCCGAGGGTCAGCAGCAAGGCTGACGCGGGGTACCTGGCCTGGCCGCTGATGGAAGCGGCCATGAGGCGGAAGAACAGAGGAAGTGCGCCCATCTTCAGTGGCCCTCGCCGCTGTTCAGGGCGCGTGCA
>NZ_BCUS01000223.1 GCF_001591345.1 Variovorax boronicumulans NBRC 103145
CCGGTGCGTCCGCCGTCGATGCCAATCTCGAGCATGACCTCGAAAGGCACGCTCGCAGGATGGCGTTTCGACCAGTCTTCGATCAGCGCCAGCTGCGCGATCGAATCGACCAGGAACACGACGCGCAGGTCCGCATGGTCGGCCAGCAGCAGCTGGATGCCCGCGAGGTCTTCGTCGCTCACGACCTGGTTGGCGATCAGCGTGCGGCGCGCGCCGGCGGCCACGCCCACGGCCAGTTGCGTGACGGTGGCGAAGGTCAGGCCCCAGGCGCCGGCGTCGAGCTGGCGCTGGAACAGCTGCGGCGACATGGTGGTCTTGCCGTGCGGTGCGAGGTCGATGCCCCATTCGCGCACGCGCGATTGCATCCATTGGAGGTTGTGTTCGAGCGCCTCGCGCTTGAGCACGGCCAGCGGCAGCGGCAGGTCGCCGGCCAGCACATTCCAGCCGGCGGCGCCGACTTCGCTGCGCCGGCGTGGCTGCTGGGTGCGCGGGTAGCCCTTGAAACGGTCGCTCAGCAGCGGGTCGATGAAGTCTTGGGTGGCAGAAACGGTGTCGGTCATGGTCGTGCAACGGCGGTGTTGGAGAGCAGTTCTTTGCGGATGCAGGCGCTGTAGTGTCCGGGAGAAAGTTCGTCGAGCGTGGGTACCGTCTGCGCACAGGCCTCGATGGCATGCGGGCAGCGCGTGCGGAACACGCAGCCCGAGGGCGGCGAGATCGGGCTGGGAATGTCGCCCTTGAGCGCAATGCGCTCGGTGGCCATCTCGGGATCGGGCTTCGGGCTCGCGGCCAGCAGCGCCTGGGTGTAGGGGTGCGAGGGGTTCGCGAACAGCTCCTCGGTGGTGGCGACTTCCATCACCTTGCCAAGGTACAGCACCACCACGCGGTCGCACAGGTACTCGACCACGTCGAGGTCGTGCGAGATGAAGAGCATGGTCAGGCCCAGGCGCTCGCGCAGGTCCGCCAGCAGGTTGATGACCTGCGATTGAATCGACACGTCGAGCGCCGACAGCGGCTCGTCGGCCACGATGAACTCGGGCTCCACGGCCAGCGCGCGCGCCACGCCGATGCGCTGGCGCTGGCCGCCCGAGAACTCGTGCGGGAAGCGGCTCGCATGCTCGGGGCGCAAGCCCACGGTTTCGAGCAGCTCGGCGATGCGCTTGTCGCGCGCGGCGGCGCCCTTGTGCAGGCCGTGCGTGGACAGCGCTTCACCGAGGATGGCGCTGATGCGCATCTTCGGGTTCAGGCTGGCGTACGGGTCCTGGAAGATGATCTGCAGCTTGCTGCGCAGCTTGCGCATGCGCTCGCCGGAAAGGCCGCCGATGTCGTCGCCGCGGTACAGCACCTGGCCCTCGGTGCGCTCCACGAGCCGCAGCACGGTGCGCCCGATGGTGCTCTTGCCCGAGCCCGACTCGCCCACCAGGCCCAGCGTCTCGCCGGGCTGGATCGCGAAGGACACGTCGTCGACTGCGCGCACGGGGCGCTCGTTGCTGCCGAAGTACTTCTTGAGGCCACGGACTTCGATGAGGGGCGAGGAAGAAGGGGAAGAAACGGCGGTGGTCATCATGCAGCCCTCGCGAGCGATTGGTCGGGCTGCACGCGCACACAGCGCGCCTGGCGGTCTTGCCGGATGTCGATCAGCGGCGGCATGGCGCTTCGGCATTCGGGCAGCGCCTGGTCGCAGCGCGGCTCGAAGGCGCAGCCCGGTGGTGGCGCCAGCGGGCTCGACACCTGCCCGCGAATGGCGAACAGCCGCTTGGGCTTCGGTTGCCCGGGAACCCGCGCCTTGCCCGGCAGGCAGGCCAGCAGGCCCTGCGTGTACGGATGCTCGGGCTGCGCGAACAACGGCCGCACCGGCGCACGCTCGACCACACGGCCCGAGTACATGACCACCACGTCGTCGGCATGGTGCGCCACCACGCCCAGGTTGTGCGTGATGAACAGGATGCTCATGCCCGTCTCGGCCTGCAGCCGGCGCATCAGCTCCAGGATCTGCGCCTGGATGGTCACGTCCAGCGCGGTGGTGGGCTCGTCGGCGATCAGCAGCGTCGGGTCGCAGGCCATGGCCAGCGCGATCATCACGCGCTGGCGCATGCCGCCCGACAGCTGGTGCGGGTACTCGTGGATGCGTTGGGCAGCAGCCGGGATCTCCACCAGCTCCAGCATGCGCAGCGCATGGGCCAGCGCGGCCTTGCGATCGAGCCCCTTGTGCAGGCGCACGCTCTCGGCAATCTGCTCGCCGATGGTGAAGACCGGGTTCAGGCTGGTCATGGGCTCCTGGAAGATCATCGACAGCTGGTTGCCGCGCAGCGAGCGCATCTCGCGTTCGCCGATCTGCAGCAGGTCGAGCGTCTTGCCTTCGCGGGTGACGAAAGATGCCGATCCGCTGACCTGCGCGTTCGCGGTCTTGGGCAAGAGGCGCATCAGCGTGAGGCTGGTGACCGACTTGCCCGAGCCCGACTCGCCCACCAGTGCGGTGGTCTTGCCGGGCTGGATCGAGAAACTCACATCGGCCACCGAACGGATCAATCCGTCTTCAGTGGGGAAGCTGGTGCTCAGGTTGGTGACCGTGAGGCGTGGGGTGGTGTTCGCGTTCGTCATCACGAGGTCTTCTTCAGCTTCGGATCGAGCAGGTCGCGCACGCCATCACCCAGCAGCTGCAGCGACAGCGCCGTGAAGATGATCGCCAGGCCCGGGAACAGCACGACCCAGAAGGCCTGGTGCGCGTACTGCTGGCTGCCCGCGACCATGGTGCCCCAGGTGGGGATCTCGGGCGGCACACCGACGCCGAGGAACGACAGGCCCGCTTCGGCCAGGATCGCGTAGGCGAAGATGAACGACACCTGCACGAGGATCGGCGACATCAGGTTCGGCAGGATGTGGCGCCACAGGATGCGGGAGGTGCGAACGCCCAGGGCGCGCACGGCTTCGACGAACAGCAGCTCGCGCACCACCAAGGTCGAGGCCCGCACCACGCGTGCGACACGCGGCGTATAGACCAGCACCAATGCAAGCACGGTGTTCATCAGCGAGGGCCCCAGGATGGCCACCAGCGCGATGGCCAGCAGGATGTCGGGGAAGGACATCATGGCGTCGACCACGCGCATCAGCGGTGCATCGAGGCGGCGGAAGAACCCGGCCATGAGGCCCAGCACCGTGCCGGCGATGACCGCGCCCAGGGCCGTGAGCGCCGCGATGGCTAGCGAGTAACGTGCGCCGTGCACGATGCGCGCGTACATGTCGCGACCCAGTTCATCGGTACCCAGCAGGTGTTCGGCGCTGGGCGCCTTCAGGCGCTGCAGCACGGCCGTGTCGTTGGGATCGGCGGACGCGAACAGCGGTGCACCGACAGCGAGCACGGCAATCACCAGCAGCACCAGGGCAGAGACCATCACGATGCGGCGGTGCATCAGCTGGCGGAGCATTCGAGGCATGCGCATCGTTCAGACCTTCACGCGCGGATCGACCACCGCGTACAGCAGGTCGATCGAGAAATTGATGAGCACGTAGATCGCGGCAATCACGAGCAGCGCACCCTGGATGACCGGGTAGTCGCGCCGCAGCACGGCGTTGACCACGAGGTTGCCCACGCCCGGCAGGCCGAACACGGTCTCGGTGATGACGGCGCCGCCGATCATGAGTGCGACGGTCAGGCCGATCACCGTGACGATGGGCACCAAGGCATTGCGCAGCGCGTGCTTCAAGACGACGGTGCTCTCGCTCAGGCCTTTGGAGCGGGCGGTGCGCACGTAGTCCTCGCCGAGCACGTCGAGCATGGAGGCGCGCGTGAAGCGGATGATGAGTGCGGAGTTCAAGAGGCCCAGCACGGTGGCGGGCAGCACCAGCGCGTGCAATCTCTCGGCAAACGGCGCATCGGGCGCGCCGTAGCCCGACACCGGGAACCAGCCGAAGGACACCGCGAAGATCTGGATCAGCACGATGCCCAGCCAGAAGCTGGGAATGCTCGCGCCCAGCATCGCGATGCCGGTGAAGAACTGGTCGACCGCGCGGCCGCGGAACACCGCCGAGACGATGCCGCAGGGCACACCGATGAGCGCCGCGATGGCCACGGCCAGCAGCGCGAGCAAGGTGGTGGGCTCGGCGCGCTCCCACAGCGCCTGCGTCACCGGGCGCTGCAGGAAGATCGAGGTGCCCAGGTTGCCCTGCAGCACTTCGCGCAGCCAGTAGCCGAACTGCACGGGCAGGGGTTTGTCCAGGCCGTAGTCCTTCTGCACGCGGGCGATGTCGGCGGCGGTGGCCTGGTCGCCCAGCAGCA
>NZ_BCUS01000224.1 GCF_001591345.1 Variovorax boronicumulans NBRC 103145
CCGTGACGCGCGCGCCGGCCAGCGCCAGGTTGTCCGCGCCGGTCGCGCGGCCGTCGAGCACGACCTTCGATTCCGGCGCCACCGCCGTGCTGGCCGGTGCATGGCCGGTCAGGAAGCGCCAGGTCGCCGCGAAGGCAGAGGGCGAAAACGAGGTCTCGCGGTGGTCCACGCGCGGCAGCACGAGGTTGGTGGCGCCCTTGAGCGCCGGCCCGTCGAAGCCGATGTTCGTCGGCTGGCCCGGCGCGCCGATCCACAGGCCGTCGGGCTGGGCGTACTTGTCGTTGGTGTCCGAGCGCAGCGTGAGCCACTGCACGCCGGGCGTGACCTCGTCGCCGTTGGGTCCCTTGGGCGCATTGAGCTGCTGCATGAAGGCCGAGAGCCCCGAGAACTCGTTGTTCTCGCGCAGGCCCTTCACCTTCCAGATGCCGTGCGCCGGGTTGCCGCCCAGCACCACGTGGCTCACCACGGCCGCGCCGCCGCCGTTCTGCACGTAGTTGCGGATGGTGTTGCCGCCGCGCGAATTGCCGATGAGCACGACCTTGGGCGCGCCCGTGGCTTTCAGCACCTTCTCGACCTCGGCGCGCAGGAACGCGGCCGACTCGGTGGTGGAGCTGCGCCCCGGCTGGGCCACGGCGTCGTCGTCGCGGGCCAGGGGATTCGGCTGGTCGACGGCGAAAAGCCGCTCGCGCGGCCAGCCGTTCGATTCGAAGCGCCAGATCGTGGTCTGCCACAGCGCGGCCGAGTCGCCGTTGCCGTGCATGAAGACGATGGGTGGGCGCTCGGTGGAAGAGGGCGCGGAGGTGGCGCAGCCGGTCAGCCAGGTGACGGCGGTGCTTCCGGCAAGGGCCAAGGCAAGCAGGGTGCGGCGGGAAGGCATGTCTGTCTCTCTCCTGGCTGGGGGCTGGGGCCCCGCAAGTGAAAACGCCCGCCGGCGCAAGGCGGGCGGGCGTTGGATGCTATCGACAAACAGCCGTCAGGCGAAGACGCCGGCCGTGTCCTGCATGCGGGCAGAGACCTCGCCCAGGTGGTGCAGCGTGTCGCCGAAGGTGAGCTCGAGCTGCGTGAGCTTGCGGAAGTAGTGGCTGCCGATGTATTCGTCGGTCACGCCGATGCCGCCGTGCAGCTGCACCGAGTTCGCGGCCACGTAGCGCATCGACGTGCCCAGCTGGTACTTGGCGCGGGCCAGCGCCTGGCGGCGCTCGTCGGCCGGGGCGTTGAGCTTGAGCGTTGCGTAGTAGCTCATCGAACGTGCCAGTTCCAGCTGCATCTTCATGTCGGCGACGCGGTGGCGCAGCGCCTGGAAGCTGGAGATGACCACGCCGAACTGCTTGCGCTGGTTCATGTAGTCGATCGTGACGTCGAGCGTCTTGTCGAGCACGCCGACCGCTTCGGCGCAGGTGGCGGCAATGCCGACATCCACCGCGTATTCGAGCGCGGCCAGGCCGTCGGCCGTGACCAGCGTGGCGTCGGCCTTGTCGAACACGACTTCGGCCGCGCGGCCGCCGTCCTGCGTGCCGTAGCCGCGGGCTTCGACGCCGCTGGCGCTGCGCTCGACCAGGAAGAGGGCGATCTTGCCGTCGACCTTGGCGGGCACGATGAAGGCATCGGCCTCGTCGCCCACGGGCACCACGCTCTTGGCGCCGGTCAGCGAGTAGCCGTTGCCCGACTTGACGGCCGTGGCCTCGCACACGTCCAGGCGGTAGCGTGCCTTGCGCTCCTGGTAGGCCAGCACCACGAGGGCCTGGCCGCCGGCGATGCGCGGCAGCCAGTTTTCCTTGGTGGCCGCGTCGGCGTAGCCGCCGAGCACGGCGCCGGCGATCAGCGTCTGCGCGAAGGGCTCCAGCACGATGCCGCGGCCCAGTTCTTCCATCACGACCATGCCGGCCACCGGGCCCATGCCCAGGCCGCCGTCGTCTTCGCTGATGTACAGGCCGCCCAGGCCGAGCTCGGCCAGTTCGTCCCAGGCCTCGCGCGAGAAGCCGCCCTTGGCCTCGATGCCGCGGCGGCGCTCGAAGTCATAGCCCTTGTCGACCCACTTGCGAACGGCGTCGCGCAGTTGGTCCTGGTCTTCCGAAAAATTGAAATCCATGTTGGTGTCTCCTCAGCCCAGGACGGTTTGCGCCACGATGTTGCGCTGGACTTCGTTCGAGCCGCCGTAGATCGTGGTCTTGCGCATGTTGAAGAAGGTCGATGCCAGCGGTGCCAGCGCCGGGTTGCCGCCGGGGAAGTTGCCCTGCCAGCCGGCTTCCATGGCTTCGCGGATCAGTGGCAGCGAGTAGGGGCCGCCGGCCAGCATCATCAGCTCGGCGTAGCGCTGCTGGATCTCGCTGCCGCGGATCTTGAGCAGGCCGGCCACGTCCAGCGAGTTCTTGCCCGAGGTGGCGGCCGACAGCACGCGCAGCACCATCATCTCGAGGGCGACGATGTCGACTTCGAGCTTGGCGATCTCGTCGCGGAAGCGCAGGTCGTCGTACACGCCTTCGCTCTTGGCGATGCGCTTCAGTCGCTCGAGTTCGCGCTTGGCGCGGTTCACGTCGGCGATGTTGGTGCGCTCGTGCGAGAGCAGGTGCTTGGCGTAGGTCCAGCCCTTGTTCTCTTCGCCGATGAGGTTCTCGGCGGGCACTTCGACGTTGTCGAAGAACACCTCGTTCACCTCGACGCCGCCGTCGATCAGCTTGATCGGGCGCACGGTGACGCCGGGCGACTTCATGTCCAGCAGCAGGAAGCTGATGCCGGTCTGGGGCTTGCCTTCGTTGCTGGTGCGCACGAGGTTGAACATCCAGTCGCCGTGCTGGCCGAGCGTGGTCCAGGTCTTCTGGCCGTTGACGATGTACTTGTCACCCTTGCGCTCGGCCTTGGTCTTGACCGAGGCCAGGTCGGAACCCGAGCCGGGTTCGCTGTAGCCCTGGCTCCACCAGACTTCGCCGCTGGCGATGCCGGGCAGGAAGCGCTTTTGCTGCTCGGCGTTGCCGAAGGCCATGATCACCGGGGCCACCATGACGGGGCCGAACGGGATGATGCGCGGCGCGCCGGCCAGGGCGGTTTCTTCCTCGAACAGGTGGCGCTGCACGGCGGTCCAGCCGGGGCCGCCGAATTCCTTGGGCCAGCCGTAGCCCAGCCAGCCCTTCTTGCCGAGGATCTTGGCCCAGCCTTGCAGATCGTCGCGCGTCAGTTCGAGCGCGTTGTGCACCTTGTGCGAAATCTCCTGGGGGAGGTTGTCCTTGACCCATGCGCGAACTTCTTCGCGGAACTTCTGTTCTTCGGGTGTGAAGCTCAAATCCATGCGTGCCTCGCTGTGTTGATCGGTCCACCGCAGACGCGGGGTGTCTCCGGAACTGCGAGTTTTAGCACGGTCGTGCTGCGATCCGGTGTCCGCGTCGCGACAAGCCCGCCGGCGTGCGGGTCGACGGGAGGCTGATCGGGGTGTTGGCGGGGCACGGATAATCCCGGCCTCCCATGAAGAACATCGTGATCCTGATCTCCGGCGGCGGCTCGAACATGGCGGCCATCGTGCGCGCCGCCGAGCGCGACCGCTGGGCCGAGCGCTTCGGCGCGCGCATCGCCGCCGTCATCAGCAACAAGGCGGAGGCCGGCGGGCTGGCGCTGGCCGCATCGCACGGCATCGCGACCGCCGTGGTGCCGCACCAGGCCTTCGACAGCCGCGAGGCCTTCGACGCGGCGCTGGCCGAGGCGGTCGACGCCCACGCGCCGGCGCTCGTGGTGCTGGCGGGCTTCATGCGCATCCTGACGCCCGGCTTCGTGGCCCGCTACGCCGGGCGGCTGGTGAACATCCACCCCTCGCTGCTGCCGGCCTTTCCGGGGCTGCACACGCACCAGCGCGCCATCGACGCGGGCTGCAAAGTGGCCGGGGTGACGGTGCACCAGGTCACGGCCGAGCTCGACCACGGGCCGATCCTGGCGCAGGCCGTGGTGCCGGTGCTGCCGGACGACACGGCCGCCACGCTGGCCGCCCGGGTGCTGTCCCAGGAGCACCTGCTGTATCCGCGCGCCATCGCTGGATGGCTGTTGGATACATTGAGTCACAAAGCTTAAAGTTGTTTATATTGTTGGGTTTTCGGGAGCACAGAACTTTGAAAACCCAATCGCTGCTGTTGACGTTGGCCACCGCGGCCCTGCTGGCCGCCTGCGCCGCCCCGGCCCCCGCGCCGGCACCGGG
>NZ_BCUS01000225.1 GCF_001591345.1 Variovorax boronicumulans NBRC 103145
GGTCTGGCAGGCGCGCCTGGCGGCCAGCCGCGAGGCGCTGGTGGGCGGGCGCGCGCACAGCGTGACCGACGTCGCGTTCCAGCACGGGTTTTCCGACCTGTCGCATTTCAGCCGGGTCTTCCGCAAGGCCTACGGCTGCGCGCCGCACACGCTGCTGAAGCCGCGCTGAGCGCCGCGTGCGGGGTGTCCGCCCCAGCACAAGTGCATGTCCGGAAGAGACCAGCGCGGGCCGCCGCGCGCCGATAAGGTTCGCCCGGGGTGGCAGTGTCGCCACTTGGATTCGGACCTTCTTTCTCAACCCTACACACGCGGGAGTCAGTCATGGCGGACAAGGAATTGCATCATCTCGAACTGCTGGAGGTCGGCCGGCAGATCCAGTCGCGCGAGCGCTCGTCGGAAGAGGTCACGCGCGCCATGCTCGCGCGCATCGAGGCCGTCGATGGCCGCTTGCGCAGCTACGCGACGCGCATGGACGCGCAGGCGCTCGACGAGGCGCGCCGCGCCGACACCGAGATCGCCGCCGGCCGTGCGCGCGGGCCGCTGCACGGCGTGCCGCTGGCCGTGAAAGATCTGCTGTGGACCGAGGGCGTGTCGAGCGCGCACGGCATGACGATCCACAAAGCGTTCCGTCCGACGGAAGATGCGACCGTGGTCCACCGCCTGCGCGAGGCCGGCGCGGTGATCCTGGGCAAGCTGCAGCAGACCGAAGGCGCCTTCGCCGACCACCATCCGCAGATCGCGTCGCCGGTCAACCCGTGGGACGCCACGCTGTGGCCCGGCGTGTCGTCCAGCGGCTCGGGCGTGGCCACGGCGGCGGGGCTGTGCTTCGGCGCGCTGGGCACCGACACGGGCGGATCGATCCGCTTTCCGTCGGCGGCCAACGGCATCACGGGCCTGAAGCCGACGTGGGGGCGGGTGAGCCGCCACGGCGCCTTCGAACTCGCCGCGTCGCTCGACCACATCGGCCCGATGACGCGCAGCGCCGCCGATGCGGGTGCGATGCTGGCGGCCATCGCCGGTGCCGACCCGCGTGACCCGACGGCCAGCACGCTGCCGGTGCCCGACTACCTGGCGACGATGACACGCGGCCTGGCCGGCCTGCGCGTGGGCATCGACCCTGCGTGGACGCTGGACCGCGTGGACGCCCCCACGCGCGCCACGCTGGCGGCCGCGATCCGCACGGTCGAATCGCTGGGCGCCTCGGTGCGCGAGGTGGTGTTTCCCGACACGGCGCAGGCCGTGCTCGACTGGTCGCCGCTGTGCGCGGTCGAGACCGCCGTGGCGCACGAGGCCACGTACCCGTCGCGGCGTGCGGAGTACGGCCCGGGCCTCTCGGGGCTGATCGACCTGGGGCTTTCGCAAAGCGCCACCGACTACCAGAAGCTGCTGCTGCGCCGCGCCGATTTCACCGGTCGCGTGCGCACGTTCTTCGAACAGGTCGACCTGCTGCTGATCCCGGCCATTCCCTTCGCGGCGCCGACGCTCGAGCGTGCCGGCCAGCTCGGCGTGGACCCGGAGCTGCTGGCGGGCATGCTGCGCTACACCTGCCCGTTCGACCTCACGGGCAGCCCCACGCTCACCTTGCCGGGTGGTGCCACCGAGGCGGGCGTGCCGGTGGCCTTCCAGTTCGTGGCGCCGCACTTCGGCGAAGACCTGCTGGTGCGCGCGGGCTGGGCGTTCCAGCGCGCGACCGACTGGCACCGCCGGCACCCGGCCGTGTAAGTCACCGCAGAAGCCGCGTCGCGGCCTCCTTCAGAACAGGAAGTAGCGCTGCGCCATCGGCAGCACCTTGGCCGGCTCGCAGGTCAGCAGCTGGCCGTCGGCGCGCACGGCGTAGGTCTGCGCGTCGATCTCCATCTTCGGCGTGTAGCCGTTGTGGATCAGGTCCTGCTTGCGCACGTTGCGGATGTTCTTCACCGCGCTCAGGTGCTTGCTCAGGCCGTAGCGCTCCTTGATGCCCGCGGCCAGCCCGGCCTGCGAGACGAAGGTCAGCGAGCTCTTCGCCAGCGAGCCGCCGTAGGCGCCGAACATCGGCCGGAAGTGCACCGGCTGCGGCGTGGGGATCGACGCGCTGGGGTCGCCCATCGCGGCCATCGCGATGGTGCCGCCCTTGATGATGGTGAAGGGCTTCACGCCGAAGAAGGCCGGCTTCCAGACCACGAGGTCGGCCCACTTGCCGACCTCGATGGAGCCCACCTCGTGCGCGATGCCGTGCGCGAGGGCCGGGTTGATCGTGTACTTGGCCACGTAGCGCCGCGCGCGGAAGTTGTCGTTGCGCTCGCTGTCCTCGGGCAGCGTGCCGCGCTGCTGCTTCATCTTGTGCGCGGTCTGCCAGGTGCGGATCACCACCTCGCCGACGCGGCCCATGGCCTGGCTGTCGGAGCTGAACATGCTGATCGCGCCCAGGTCGTGCAGCACGTCTTCGGCGGCGATGGTTTCCTTGCGGATGCGCGACTCGGCAAAGGCCAGGTCTTCGGCGATGCCGGCGTCCAGGTGGTGGCACACCATGAGCATGTCGACGTGCTCGTCGAGCGTGTTCACGGTGTAGGGCATCGTCGGGTTGGTCGACGAGGGCAGGAAGTTCGCCTCGCCCACCACGCGCAGGATGTCGGGCGCATGGCCGCCGCCCGCGCCCTCGGTGTGGAAGGCGCAGATGGCGCGCCCGCCCACGGCGGCGATGGTGTTCTCGACGAAGCCCGATTCATTCAGCGTGTCGCTGTGGATCGCCACCTGCGTGTCGGTGGCGTCGGCCACGTCCAGGCAGTTGCTGATGGCCGACGGCGTGGTGCCCCAGTCTTCGTGCAGCTTCAGGCCCATGACGCCGGCCTCGATCTGCTCGTGCAGCGCGTCGGGCAGGCTGGCGTTGCCCTTGCCGAGGAAACCCAGGTTCATCGGGAACGCATCGGCCGCCTGCAGCATGCGTTCGATGTGCCACGGGCCGGGCGTGGCCGTGGTCGCGAAGGTGCCGGTGGCCGGGCCGGTGCCGCCGCCGAGCATGGTCGTCACGCCCGAAGCCAGCGCTTCCTCGATCTGCTGCGGGCAGATGAAGTGGATGTGGCTGTCGATGCCGCCCGCGGTGACGATGGTGCCCTCGCAGCTGATGATCTCGGTGCCCGGGCCGATGACGATGTCCACGCCCGGTTGCACGTCGGGATTGCCGGCCTTGCCGATGGCGGCGATGCGGCCGTCCTTCAGGCCGATGTCGGCTTTCACGATGCCCCAGTGGTCGAGGATGAGGGCGTTGGTCATCACCGTGTCGACCGCGCCCTGCGCGCGCGTGCGCTGCGACTGCGCCATGCCGTCGCGGATCGTCTTGCCGCCGCCGAACTTCACCTCTTCGCCGTAGCCGCCGGCGCGCAGCGTGTAGTCGGCTTCCACTTCGATCAGCAGGTCGGTGTCCGCAAGGCGGACCCGGTCGCCCACGGTGGGGCCGAAGATTTCTGCGTAGGCGCGTCGCCCGATGGTGGCCATGTTTTAGAGCTTTCCTTGAACCAGGCCGCGAAAGCCGTAGACGATGCGATCGCCCGAGAAGTCGACCAGCTCGACGGTGCGCTGTTGCCCCGGCTCGAAGCGCATCGCGGCGCCCGAGGCGATGTTCAGCCGCATGCCGCGCGCGGCGGCGCGGTCGAAGTCGAGGGCGCCGTTGGTTTCGGCGAAGTGGTAGTGCGAGCCGACCTGGATCGGCCGGTCGGCCGTGTTGCGCACCACCAGCGTGAGGGCGCGGCGGCCGGGGTTGAGCGTGTGCTCGCCGTCGTCGGTGAGGAGTTCGCCGGGCGTCATGGCCGCCTCAGACCGCCTGGGCCAGCAGCGTGGCGCCCAGGGCGACGACGGCGGCGCCGGCCACGCGCGGCAGCCAGGCGTTGGCGTGGCGCAGCGCCCAGCCCAGCGCGATGCCGGCCGCGTGCAGCAGCAGCGTGGCGCTGGCCATGCCGGCCAGCGTGAGCGCGGCGCCGTGCTCGCCCGCCAGCTCGTGGCCGTGTGCCACGCCGTGGAAGACAGCGAACAGGCCCACCACGGCCATGGCGACGCCGGCCGGCAGGTGCACACGCGTGGCGACCAGCAGGCCCAACACCAGCAGCGAGGCGGCGATCATCGGCTCCACCGCCGGCAGCTGCACGCCGGCCAACCCGG
>NZ_BCUS01000226.1 GCF_001591345.1 Variovorax boronicumulans NBRC 103145
TTTCTTTGCTTACTTTCTTTGGCGAAGCAAAGAAAGTAAGTCGCCCGCCGGGGCGAGTCCCGGCCTCGGAAAGCAAACACCGCCGGGGAGTCAACGCATGCTGAGCCCAGGCCATCCCCTCCCACTAGGCGCAACCCCATCAAATCAAGGCGTCAACTTCGCCCTCACAGCGCCATCAGCCAGCAAAGTAGAACTCTGCCTCTTCGACAGCACAGGCAAGAGCGAACAACAGCGCCTGCCGCTCCCAGAGTGCACAGACGGCATCTGGCACGGCCACCTCCCCACCGCCCGCCCCGGCCTGATTTACGGCTACCGAGTCCACGGCCCCTGGTCCCCAAAAGAAGGACAGCGCTTCAACCCCGCCAAGCTCCTCCTCGACCCTTACGCCCGAGAAATCCTCGGCCACTACAACGGCAGCGACCTCTTCCTGGGCCACGCCCCCACAAACCCGACCCAACGCGACACCCGAGACAACGCCCCGATAGCACTCAAAGCCCGCGTCACAGCACCCAGCAACACACCCAAAACAACAGGCCGCGCCCACATCCCCCCCACAGACCGCGTCCTCTACGAACTCCACATCCGCAGCCTCACCCACCAGCACCCAGGCGTTCCCGAACCACTAAGAGGCACCTACGCAGGCCTGGCCGAACCCGCCCTCCTCGACCACCTGCAACGCCTGGGCATCACCACCCTCAGCCTCATGCCCGTGCAGCACCGCGCCGACGAACAGCGCCTGCTCGCCAAAGGCCTGACCAACCACTGGGGCTACAACACCATCGGCTGGTTCGCCCCCGAGGCGCGCTTCTGGAGCGGCCGCCCCGGCACCACGCCCGCCAGCGAGTTCCGCGCCATGGCCGATGCGGTGCATGCGCGCGGCATGGAGCTGGTGATCGACGTGGTCTACAACCACAGCGCCGAAAGCGACGAACTCGGCCCGACGCTCTCGCTGCGCGGCATCGACAACGCCCTGTACTACCACCTGCGCCCCGACGACCGCGCCCTGTACGAGAACTGGGCCGGCACCGGCAACTGCCTGAACCTCGGCGAGCCGCGCGTGCTGCAGCTCGTGATGGACAGCCTGCGCTTCTGGGCCTGCGAGATGGGCGTCGACGGCTTCCGCTTCGACCTCGCCCCGGTGCTGGGCCGCGACGCGCAGCGCGGCTTCGAGGCGCGCGCGCCCTTCTTCGCGGCGATGGCGCAAGACCCGGTGCTGTCGCGCACGCTGCGCATCGCCGAGCCCTGGGACCTCGGCCCCGGCGGCTACCGACTCGGCGAGTTTCCGCCCGGCTGGCTCGAATGGAACGACCGCTTCCGCGACACGCAACGCGGCTTCTGGCTGCGCCAGGGGCGCGAGGGCGCCGCCGGCCTGGGCGACTTCGCGCACCGCTTCACGGCCTCCAGCGCGAGCTTCGCGCACGACGGCCGCGCACCGACCGCGAGCGTCAACTTCATCACCGCGCACGACGGCTTCACGCTGCGCGACCTCGTGAGCTACGAACAGCGCCACAACCTCGCCAACGGCGAAGACAACCGCGACGGCCACGCCCACAACCTGAGCACCAACTGCGGCGTCGAAGGCCCGAGCGACGACCCCGCCGTGCGCACGATGCGCGCGCGCCTGCAGCGCACGCTGCTCGCCACGCTGCTGCTGTCCCAGGGCACGCCGATGCTGCTGGCCGGCGACGAGCTCGGCCACAGCCAGGGCGGCAACAACAACGCCTACTGCCAGGACAACGAGACCACCTGGCTCGGCTGGATCGGGCTGTCCGACCCGGCCAGCGAACGCGCGCGCCTGACGGCCTTCGTCGCGCGGCTCACCGCCCTGCGGCGCGAGGCGCCGGTGCTGCGCAGCACGCGCTGGTGGCCGGCCGAACCGCCGACCGACGCACCGCCGGGCATCCGCTGGCTGCGCCCCGACGGCCAGCCGATGGCGCCGGCCGACTGGCACGCGGGCACGGCCCTTGCGATCCTGTTCGGGAATGCCGAGGACGCCTGGCTGGTGCTGGTGAATGCGGGCCCGGGCCCCATCGCCTTCACGTTGCCGCAGGGCGACTGGCGCTGCTGCCTGGCCACCGATGCCGAAGACCCCGACGCCCTGCGCGCCGCGCCCCGCCCGCTGGGCCGCACGGCGCAGGTGCCGGATTCGAGCCTCTGGCTTGCAAGAACGTAGGAGCCAAGCCCACGGCGCAGTGCCAGACTCGGTGCGGACACTCTGACGACGACGAACTCAACAAGCGAACGAACGAACGGAGACACAGATGGACAAGCTCAACACCCAGGGCGCACAAGCCCCGCAGGCGCCCCTGCAGGCCCATCAACTGGTCCGCCGCACCATCGCGCTGGTGCTGGCCGGCGGCCGGGGCTCCCGCCTCAAGCAGCTCACCGACCGGCGCGCCAAGCCGGCCGTGTACTTCGGCGGCAAGTTCCGCATCATCGATTTCGCGCTGTCCAACTGCCTGAACTCCGGCATCCGGCGCATGGCGGTGGTTACGCAGTACAAGTCGCACTCGCTCATGCGCCACCTGCAGCGCGGCTGGAGCTTTTTGCGCGCCGAGCTCAACGAGATGGTCGACGTGCTGCCCGCGCAGCAGCGCATGGGCGACGAGCACTGGTACCGCGGCACGGCCGACGCGGTGTACCAGAACCTGGACATCATCAGCACCCGCTCCACGCCGCACGACTACGTGGTGGTGCTGGCCGGCGACCACATCTACAAGATGGACTACTCCATCATGCTCAAGGACCACGCCGAGCGCGGCCTGGGCTGCACGGTCGGCTGCATCGAGGTGCCGCGCCACGAGGCCACGGCCTTCGGCGTGATGGCGGTGGACGACGGCCGCCAGATCACCAGCTTCCTCGAAAAGCCCGCCGACCCGCCCGCCATGCCCGGCCACCCCGACCTGGCGCTGGCCAGCATGGGCATCTACATCTTCGACTCGGCCTACCTGTACCGGCTGCTCGAGGAAGACAACGCCAACCCCGACTCGAGCCACGACTTCGGCAAGGACATCATTCCGCGCGCCGTGGCCGAGGGCCGCGCGCTGGCGCACCCGTTCAGCATGTCGTGCGTCACGCGCGCCTCGCGCGGGCCCGACGCCAAGGCCTACTGGCGCGACGTGGGCACGATTGATGCATTCTGGGCAGCCAACCTCGACCTGGCCTCGATCACCCCGGAGCTCGACATCTATGACACGGACTGGCCCATCTGGACCTACCAGCGACAGCTGCCGCCGGCCAAGTTCGTGCTCGACCGCGAGGGCAAGCACGGCATGACGGTCAACACCATCGTCTCGGGCGGCTGCATCGTCTCGGGCTCGAAGATCAGCAGCGCGGTGCTGTTCTCGGGCGTGCGCATCCACTCCTTCTGCGAGATCAACGAAGCTGTGCTGCTGCCCGATGTGGAAGTGGGCCGCGGCTGCCGGCTGAACCGCGTGGTGATCGACCGCGGCTGCGTGATCCCCGACGACACGGTCATCGGCGAAGACGCCGAGGCTGATGCCGCGCGCTTCGAGCGCACGGAAACGGGCGTGGTGCTGGTCACGCGCGAAATGCTCAAGCGACTCGCGCCGGACCCCGCGCCCGCAGCCGCCGCCTGATCGACCGCACCACCATGCGCATCCTCCAGGTCAGCGCCGAGCTGTTTCCCCTCCTGAAGACCGGCGGCCTGGCGGACATCGCCGGCGCCCTGCCCCTGGCGCTCATGGCCGCGGGGCAGGAGGCGCGCGCGCTGCTGCCGGGCTTTCCCGCCATCGTGGCCGGCGTGCGCGACCTGGTGCCGGTGGCCGAGTTCACCGCGCCCTGGGGCGAGCGCTTCGGCCTGCGCGCCGGGCACGTCGCCATCGCCGGCGCGCCGCCGATTCCCACCTACGTGATCGACGCGCCCGCGCTCTACGACCGGCCCGGCAATCCGTACGAAGACACGACGCGCCAGCCTTACAGCGACAACCACCGGCGCTTCGCGCTGCTGGGGTGGGCGGCGGCGCAGCTCGCGCAGGGGCTCGACCCCGGCTGGCGGCCCGACATCGTGCACGCGCACGACTGGCACGCGGCGCTCGCGCCCGCCTACCTGGCCTTCGCGCGGCGCGCGGGCGG
>NZ_BCUS01000227.1 GCF_001591345.1 Variovorax boronicumulans NBRC 103145
CCGGCACCGGCGTCGATGCCGCGCATCGCCTGCAGCTGCTGCGCGAAAGCCTCGGCGTCGGTGCAGCCGTAGTCGGCCTCGAGGCGCGCCGCCTGCTGGTCGAACGCGGTGCGCGCGGCCTGTTCGGCGCGCAGGTCTTCGAGGATCTGGCTGGGCTGCGGGCGCACGGCATGGGCGGCGAAGTCGTAGCGGCGCTTGAGTTCGCCCGACAGGCGCCACCACGAGGGCTGCAGCCAGCGCAGCAGCGAGCCCTGTTGCGCGCGGGCCTGCGCCAGCGCGGCTTCGGTGTCGCCGGGCGAGAGCTTGTCGCGCCAGTGGGCGGTGCGCTGCAGCTGCGCGTCGAGCGCCTGCTGCAGGGTGCGTCTTTCGTTCAGGGCGTTGCCGAGCGCGAGGCTGCTCGGGTGCGCGGCGTCGAGCAGCGCCAGCTGGCCGCGCGCGGCCAGCGCCGCGACGCTGCGCGCATCGGCCACCACGGCCAGCGCATCGCGCCACAGCACGCCGGCCTCGGCCAGCGGCGGCCAGGCGTCGACCAGCGCATCGCGGCAGGGGGCGCTCAGGTCGATGGCGCGTTCGCTGCGCTCTACCAGCCGGGCCAGCGGTTTCTCCTGCGCCAGCAGCGAGGGCGCGAGCTGCGCGAACACATGCTGCGCGAAGCTGGGCGCGCCCAGGCTTTCGGTCACGGCCAGGTGCAGGCGCGACACCAGCTCCGCGTGCCGGCGCCAGGCCGCGAAGGCGGGCAGCGCCTCGGCCTGCACCGGCGTGAGCGACGGATCACCGGCCTTGAGCGCCACCAGCCGCGAGAGCAGCTCGCGCAGCGTCACGGCGATGTGTTCGGGCACGTCGTGCATGGCGGTGTCGAAGCGTTCGAGCGCGCGCAGGTCGAGGTCCATGGCGTCGAGCACCTGCGTGCGCTCGGTGCTTTCCTGGGCCAGCGTGCCGGGCGCTTCGAGCCACAGCTCGTAGGTCTTGCGCAGGTTCTGCACGAAGGCCTTCTTGTCGCCCTGCGAGTCGTGGATCATGCAGCACAGCTCGTCCAGCCCCTGCTGGCGCAGGCGGTGGAACACGACGTCGATGGCGGCGCGCTTCTCGCAGACGAACAGCACGCGCTGGCCGCGGCCCACGTAGTCGGCGATCAGGTTGGTGATGGTCTGCGACTTCCCCGTGCCCGGCGGGCCCTGGATGATGTAGCTGGTGCCGGTGCGCGCCAGCGCCACCGCGGCGGTCTGCGTGGCGTCGGCCTGCACCACGGGCCACTGGTCGGCCAGCGGCAGCGCGGGCGGCGTCTCGCCGTCGACGCGGCGCGGCTGCAGCGAGAACACGCGGTCGAAGGCCTCGCTCGCCAGGTCGGATTCGGCCAGCCCCGAGTAGTCGCGCACCAGCGACATCTTGCGGTGGTTGAAGTTGCCCAGCGTCACGGCCGTGAGGTCGATGTCCCACTGGTAAGGGTTGCCGCTGCTCTCGCGCAGCGCGAAGGTCTTGCGCTCGGTGTCGCTGGTGTCGGTCGTGGCCGTGGCCGCCATCTGCGGCGCGCGCGGCTGCGGCGCGCCGCCGATGGCCTCGCGCACCGGCAGCGGCACGGGGCGCACGCGAGCATGGAACAGCTGCAGCCCGCGCGGGCGGAAGTCGTCCTGCGCGTAGCTGAAGTCTTGCGCGGCCACCGGCACCGCCGAGGGCGAGCGCACGCGGGTGCGGCGCTTGAACTGTTCGAGCCGCTGGCGCGCGCGCTGGTGCATCACGGCGATCTCGGGCTGCTTCACCAGCCGCAGTTGCACGCCGGGTTCGCTCTGCGCGATCTGCGCCGACAGCTGGGCGTGGAACTGTTCGAGCGAGGTCTCGCGCAGGTCCACCGCCTCGGGCAGCGCGATGCCGTAGAGCTGGCGCAGGTGATGGCGCAGCGTGGGGTTCACCTGCGCCTCGCTGGCCGAGGCTTCGAGCAGGTACTGGTCGCGCACGCCTTTCTTGCGCGTGAGCTCCACCGGCAGCATCAAGAGCGGCGAGGCGATGCGCTCGGCGCGTTCGGCTTCGCCCTCCTTGAGGTTGTGCCAGCGCAGGAAGGCGATCACCAGCGACAGCTGCGAGAAGCCGTACTCGGCGCGGTCACGCCGCGCCTCCTGCAGGATGCGGTCGAGCGCGCCGGGCAGGTAAGGCTGGTCTTCGAAGCGCAGCCAGCGCGCGAGCGGCACGGGGTCGCAGCTCGCGATGTCGGCGGCAAAGCGGCCGTCCCACACGCACAGCTGGTCGGTGCGGATGCTGTTCAGGTCGACCACCAGCGGCACGCTGGCGATGGTGAGGTTCACATGCGCCTGCGTCGGCTTGAAGTACAGCAGGCGGTTGCGCCGCGACAGGTCGAACAGGCGGTCGCGCAGGTGCAGCTGGATCGCCTGGCGGCGCTGGCCCGCGCCGTCCCTTGCCGGTGCGATGCGGTCCAGGCCGAGGTCGACGGGCTGGTCGCGGTAGGTCTCGAGGCGGCGGATGACCGAGGGCAGGTCGCGTGCGCGCTCGTGGCGGTCGAGCGCGGTCATCTCGAAGATCACGGCGGCCACCACGGGGTGCAGCCGGCGGTTCAACTCGAACAGGTTGCCGCGGTGCGTGGCAAAGCGGGTCAGGTCGTCGCCGTCGGTGAAGTCGAGCCCGCATGACAGGCTGGCCAGCACCTGGCCCAGGCACAGGATGTCGCCGAGCGCGTCGTGGTGGCCCAAGCGCAGTTCCCACGCGGCGTAGCCGGGCAGGTAGACGGGGCGCGTGGGCACGGTGTCGGGGCCGGCCTCGGGCATCACCGCGAGGTTCTCGAGCGCGACGCCGGCTTCGGCATCGACGGTCAGGCGCGTTTCGCCGACCACGCGCAGCACGGAGGCGGCGGGTTGTTCGAGTGGCGCGATGGCCTCGGGATGGCGACGTGGTGCCGTGCCTTCAGGCTGGACGAGCGCCAGCGCGGGTTCGGCGGGCGCGTCGGTCACGCGGTAGGCGAAGGCGTTGCCGAGCGCGGCGACGTGGCCGAGTTCGTGCAGGGCCGAGACCTCGCGCAGCAGCGGCAGCACGAGCTTGAGCACGTCGTCGGTCTGCAGGCCGCCGTGGGCCTCGGCGGTGGCGAGCAGTTGCAGGAGCGGGGCGGGAGCGAGGGTCATGCGGCGGCAGCCTGCGAAGAAGAAGTGGCGGCCTTGTCGAGCAGGGCGGCGGCGTCGCGCTTGACGCGGGTGAAGTTGCGCTTGGACAGACCCAGGTCTTTCAGCACGCGCTGTTCGAAGGGCGTGTCGCAGCCGAGCGCATCGGCCAGGCCCAGCGCGGCGGCGAGGGTGACGTCGTCCATTTCGGGATCGGCGGCGACGAAGTCGACCAGCACGCTGGCCAGGTAGTCGTGCAGGCCGGCGGGCGCGGGCTCGGGCGGCGGCATCGCCGACGTGGGCGGCGCGAAGTCGGGGAAGAAGCGGCGCGCATGCGCCAGCAGCGAGTCCGACTGCAGCACGGGCCGCTGCAGCAGCTGCGCCAGGGTGCCGCGCGTGAGGGCACTCACGCGCTGCTGGCCGAGCATGTCGAGCGTGCCCAGGTCGAGCGGACCTTCGAGCGCGGCGGCCAGCCATTCGTCGGCGTCGTGCTCGCGGCCGGCCCACAGGCGCAGCGCGCGGGCGCGCACGAACACCTCGGGGTGGCTCACGCCGCGCGTCTGCAGCGCCTTGTTGTTGGGGGCGGCGCAGATCTCTTCGGCCTGCGCCAGGTAGCTCGCCACGTTGACCTGCGTGAGGCCGGTCTCGATCTTGATGAGCGCGCTCACGGCGGGCTCGAGCGCGCCGCAGGCCACGCAGCCGCCGCGGTCGGCAAAGGCCTCGGTGTACAGCGCATGGCGCCGCGCGGCCTGCAGGTGGCTC
>NZ_BCUS01000228.1 GCF_001591345.1 Variovorax boronicumulans NBRC 103145
GCCGCGCCGATCTCCAGCGCATCGCCCGGGCGCAGGCCCTGGCGGCAGTACACGCGCTCCAGGCGCGGCGTGTCGCCCGTGAGCGTGCCGGTCTTGTCGAACACCACGGTGTCGACGCCGGCCAGCGCTTCGAGCGCCTGCAGGTTCGACGTGAGCACGCCGCCGCGCGCCAGGGCGCCCGCGCTCGCGAGCATCGCAGCGGGCGTGGCCAGCGACAACGCACACGGGCAGGTGACGATCAGCACCGCCACCGCGACCATCAGCGCCTTGCCGGGATCGACCGCCCACCACAGCGCGCCCGCGCCGAACGCGCAGGCCAGCACCGCGATGAGAAAGGGCCGCGCCACGCGGTCGGCGAGCCGGGCCAGGCGCGGCTTGTCGAGCGCGGCGTTTTCCATGAGCCGCACGATCTGCGCGAAGCGCGTGCCCTCGCCCACCGACGCGATGCGCACCTGCACCACGGCCGAGAGGTTGTGGCTGCCCGCGAGCACGCGGTCGCCGCGGGGGCGCGGCACGGGGCGCGACTCGCCGGTGAGCAGCGCCTCGTCGGCGGTGGTGTCGCCGTCGATCACCGTGCCGTCGGCCGGGAAGGCCTCGCCGGGGCGCACACGCACCACGTCGCCCGCGCCGAGCCGGCGCACCGCCACGCGCGTCCATTCGCCGTCGGGCCCGAGGCGTTCGACGCTGTCGGGCAGCCGGTGCATCAGCGCTTCGAGCGCGCCGGCCGTGCGGTCGCGCAGCCGCGCCTCGAGCCAGCGGCCGGTGAGCAGGAAGAAGACGAACATCGTCAGCGAGTCGAAGTAGACCTCGTGCCCCAGCGGCCCCTTGGGGTCGAAGGTGGCGGCGGTGCTCACCACGAAGGTGATGAGCACGCCGAAGGTCACGGGCAGGTCCATGCCCACGCGCCCGATGCGCAGGTCGCGCCAGGCGCTGCGAAAGAAGGGCCCGCACGAGAACAGCACCACGGGCAGGCTGAGCACCCACGAGGCCCAGCGCAGCAGCTGCGCCGCGTCGGCCGTCATGTCGCCGGGGCGCGCGACGTAGGCCGGGTAGGCGTACATCATCACCTGCATCATGCAAAAGCCCGCGACCAGCCAGCGCCACAGCGCCATGCGCAACTCGCGCGTGCGCGTCTCGCGCGCGCTGCGGCTGCCGGCCGGCAGCAAGGGGTAGCCCGCGCGCGCGCTGGCCTCGAACCAACGCGAAGGCCGTGTGGCCGTGGCCGACCACACGACGCGCGCGCGCCGGCTCGCGGCGTTCACCTGCACCTCGGTCACGCCGGGCACCTGCGCCAGCGCGGCCTCGACGGTGAAGGCGCAGCCCGCGCAGTGCATGCCTTCGACCGCCACCTGCGATTCCCAGCGGCCCGTGCCTGCCTCCAGCGGGCGGCCGAACGCGGCCCACTCGGCGGGGTCGTCGAGCAGCTGCCAGGCTTCGGCGCGGGCGTCACTCCCGGCGGACGATGGAACGGACGGAAACGGCGCGAGCGCGGCAGAAGCTTGCATCGGGGCAGGCTAAATGCCGGGCCGATGCAAGCGTTTGATCTGCATCAAGGTTCGTTGCGGCGGCCGTGGCCGTGCAACATCGCGACCCTCAGGCGGGTGTCTTCGCAGCCTCCAGCTGCACCGGCGGCGTGCCGGCCTTGAACATGCTCGCCAGCTGCTTGCGCAGTTCGGGCGTGTCGGTGTGGCCGTGCACGGCCACGGCGTGCTGGACGGCGGCATCGAGCAGTTCGCCTTCGGAGTCGGCGCAGAGCGCGACACTGCAGTTCATCGTGCTCGGGTACTCGCGGCAATCGATGTATTGGCGGGACATGGCGCCTCCTTTGTCCTTACGGACGTGCTTCGAAGATCAGGTTGAAGGGCGTTTCGCTGGCGCGGCGGAAGTGCGAGAAGCCGCCCTGCGAGACGACGTCGCGCAGGCGCGCTTCGCCGGCCTGCGCCCCCAGGCACAGGCCCACTTCCTGCGAACGCGAGGCCGGCGTGCAGATGAAGCTGGAGGCCGAATAGAACACGCGCCCCACCGGGTTGATGTTGTCCTCCAGCCGGTCGTTGGCAAAGGGCTCGACGATCATCCACGTGCCCTGCGGCTTGAGGGTGCGCCGCACATGCGCCGCCGCGCCGACGGGGTCGCCCATGTCGTGCAGGCAGTCGAAGACGGCGACCAGGTCGTAGTCTTCGCCGGGGAAATCCTTGGCGCTGGCGACCTCGAAGCGCAGTCGCTTTTCATCGTCGACACCGGCCTTGCGCGCGGTTTCGCGCGCACGCTCGATCGACGGCGCGTGATAGTCGAAGCCGACGAAGCTGGATTGGGGATAGGCCTGCGCCATCAGCAGCGTCGAGGCGCCGTGGCCGCAGCCCACGTCGGCCACGCGCGCGCCGCTTTTCAGCAAGGGCTCGATGCCTTCGAGCGCCGGAATCCACTGGCTCACCAGGTTGGCCGCGTAGCCAGGCCGGAAGAAGCGCTCGGTGCCATGGAACAGGGCCACGTCGTGCTCGTGCCAGCCGATGCCCAGGCCCGTGCGCATGGCCTGGACCATCTTGGGAATGATCTTGAACTGCGCCACGGCGATCTGGAACGCGCCGGGCACGAAGGCCGGGCTGCCTTCCTCGGCCAGCGCGAAAGCCTGTTCCTCGGTCAGCGAGAACAGCTCGCCTTTGGGGTCGTACTCGACGTAGCCGCTGGCGGCCTGGGCCGAGAGCCATTCGCGCAGGTAGCGCGGGTCGGTCTCGGTGCGGCGGGCGAGCTGCTCCGCGGTGGCGGGGCCTTCGGCCAGCGCCTTGTACAGGCCGAGCTGGTCGCCGACGACGATGGTGGCCGCATGCATCACGGCCCCGATGTCGTGGACGAAGTTACCCATGAACGCGTTAAGCCGTGTTTCGTCGATGGCCATGTGTATCCCCTTCGTCGACAAGCGACTGGCGCGCCCGCTGCCTGCCTATACTGAATTCGAGGCAAAGGGCCTGCGAGCATCCTGTCTCTCGATGCGTGCGGGCGCCATACGCAGCAATGCGTATGCACCGTGAAAGGGCATGCCATGACGCACTTGTCGCGCAACGATTGGGCGAGCGCACTTCGCCTGCTGGACAAACTGGAGTCCGGCCATGTGCCCGTGCGGCATCGCAGCGCCGACGCGCATCCCACGCGCACCACCCGCCGCATCGCCAAGGCACCGGGCCGGCGCGAACTGCGCCGCGCCGCGCAGCAGGCCGACTACTGCCGGCGCGTGGGGCTGGAGCATGCGATGGCCGTAGCCTTCCTGTACCGGCTGGCCTGCCGAACGCCGGCGCCGTTGCCGGATGCGCAGCCGGCCGGCCTCACGCCGCGCGAGGGCGATGTCATGCACTGGCTCTCGCAGGGCAAGACCGACGCCGAGATCGCCGCGCTGCTGACGATCAGCCCCCGCACCGTGCACAAGCACCTGGAGCATGTCTACGTGAAGCTGGGCGTGGAGACGCGCACGGCCGCCGTGATGCGCGCGCTCGCCATGGGCCGATCTGTCTGAAGAAGACAGATCGGCTCCTTCCCCTACTCGATGCGGAAGACGAACTCCTGCGTCGCCAGCACCTCCGCGTCGCCCGTGGTCTGGCATTCGTAGCGCATCACCGCGGCCCGCACGGCCGAGTGGTACACGCGCGGCCCCGACAGGAAGCGCACCTCCTGCACATGGCCGCCCTTGATGCGCACCTCGGCCTTGACCACGCCGCCGATGCCTTCGTCCATCGCCTTGCGCGGCATCTCGGGCTTGACCTGCCGCGGGCAGGCCACGGCGATGTCGGTGGTGGTCGCCTTCGGCGGGGCCGGTGGCGCGGGGGGCGCCGGCGGTGCGGCCGGGGGC
>NZ_BCUS01000229.1 GCF_001591345.1 Variovorax boronicumulans NBRC 103145
TCGTACACCGGCGCCACGCCGCCGATGACCAGGCGCCCGGCCAGCGGGGCCGCGGTCTGCAGCTGGCGGTAGCTGTCCAGGCCGGCATCGCGCTTGCGCTGCTGGCGCTCGCCCTGGAACACGGTCGCGTCGATGTCGCCTTCGAGCACCGCGGCGCGCGTGCCGACCTGCACCTGGCCGGCATCGCGGCCCACGGTGTAGCCGTTTTCCAGCCGCTCGCGCGGCGCGATCAGCGGGTTGTAGAAGTAGCCGGTGGTGGTCTTGCCCCAGCGCGCGTGTTCGTCCTCGAAGCCGCGGTACAGGCCGGTGTAGACGATGTCGGCCGGCGCGGTCGACAGGTTGTACAGGCGCCCGTCGGGGCCCTTGAGCCAGCTCTGCTGCAGCCGGCCGGTCTGCACGTCGAGCGTGCCGCCGGCCACGTTGATGCGCGAGCCGCGCTGCGTGACCAGCTCGCCGCCGGCAAAGGCCACCGTGCCGCCCGACGCGGCCCATTCGCCCACCGTGTGGCCGTCGGTGTTGAGGTAGCCGCCGACCTCCAGCAGGCCGCCGCCGGTGTACCAGCGCTCGCCGGCGTAGCCGTTGACGCCGGCCGCCACGCGCACGAGGTCGCGGCGGTCGATCCACATGTCCAGGTTGTTCAGCCGCTTGCCGTCGCGGTTGAGCGGCGCGTCGCGCTGCTCGTTGCCCTGCACGTTGATCTTCACGTTGTTCGACGCCATGGCCACGCCGACGCCGACCGCGCCGGCCACGTCGATGGCGGCGCCGCTGGCCACGCGCGTGCGGCGCTCGGCGCGCGCCTGCACCTGGCCGCCGGTGGCCAGGGTGAGCGAGCCGCCGTCGAAGTCGATGTCGCCGGCCGAGTCGATCTTCACCAGCGACTGGTCGCGGCGGTTGTAGCCGCCGTCGCTCAGGCGCATCGAGTCCTTCAGCAGGGTGTCGCGCTGCACGTCGAGCGCGGTCGCGCCGTCGTTCTCCAGCACGATCGCGCTGGTGCTCTGCGGCGCCAGCGTGACGCGCGCCTCGCCGGCCTCGCCCACCGCCCGCAGGTGCAGCGTGCCGCGCGTGTTGACCGAGCTGCTGGACAGCAGCACGCCCTGCTGCTCCACGGTCTTGCCGACCAGGGTCACGTCGCCGGTCGGCGCGGCGATCAGGCCGGTGTTGCGCACGCGGCCGGCGGCGCTGCCGGCCAGGCGCAGCGGATCGACCTCGTTGCCGCGCGTGCTCGAGTCGCTGTTGCCGTCGGTGCCCATGCCCTTGCGGATCACGAAGGCGTCGCCGGCGGCCAGCACGGTCTGGCCGTTGGCGGTCGCGATGCTGCCGTGGTTGTGCGCCTCGCGCCCGGCCAGCAGCACGTAGCCGCCGCCCTCGGTCACGCTGGTGGGCCGGCGCGTGGCGATGCGCGCGCCGGGCTCCACCACCACGTCGGCGGTGGCCGCGCCGTGCGTGGCGCCGGTGGCGTGGAGCACCAGGTCGTTGGCCAGCACCGGCACCTGCGTGCTGCCGCGCGTTTCGCTGTACAGGCCGCGCTTGAACTGCGCGTCGCTCATGCCCACGGCCGCGGCCACGAGGTTGCGCGTGTCGACCTGGCTGCTGCCGCTGAACACGATGCCGTTGCGGTTCACGACCATCACCGTGCCGTCGGCCTGGATCTGCCCCTGGATCTGCGATGGCCGCGCCTTCGGGTCGTTCACGCGGTTGAGCACCGACCAGCTGGCCTGCTGGTCGAACTTCACCGTGGTGTTGCGCCCGACGTTGAAGGTCTCCCAGTTGAGGATCGCCTTGTCGGCGGTCTGCTCGACCGTGACCACGGTGCGGCCCGCGGCCTGGCGCTGCGAATCGGGCGTGAGCGGGCGCGCGTTGTGCCAGCCGGCGGTGAGCGAGTTCGTGTCGACCTTCAGGCCGCCTTCGGCCAGGCCGTCGGGCACCGACGGATCGTGCTGCGCAGCCGCGCGTGCCGCGGCCTGCGCCGACTGCTGCGCCGCGATGGCGCGCGCCGCCAGGTTCAGGTTGCCGAGGGACTGCTGCAGCTGTTCGTTCGCACGCTGCTGCTGCGCCTGCGGCCCCGCGAGCATCGCGGCGGGCAGGCCGTTGGGCAGGCGGCCGGTGGCCAGCGCGGTGCTCTGCGCCATGTTCTTCTGCGCCATCCACGCGCCGCTGAACGCCTGCTGCGCCTGCGCGCCGTCGAACGCGGCGCCGCCGGCCAGCAGCAGCGCGATGGCGCGCACCAGCGGCGTGAGCCGGACCTGCGCGAATGCGGCAGACGAATAAGAAGAAGAGGACGCGTTCGGCGGATTGCGCCGGGACACCGTGCGGCGGCTGCTGCGTTGCATGCGGACTTCCATGGGTTCGTGTTTCGTTGCTCGATCGGGGCCACGAAGCGCAAGGGCCCGTGGACTACCGAGCTATGACAGCGAAGGTCCGGCGCGACTGCACCATGTCACGAAATCTTCACGAACACGCGGATCGGCACGCTGCGACGCACTTCAGGCGCTGGCGGCGCCCAGCAGCACGATGCCGCCGGGCAGCTGCGTGAGTTCGGCGCCGTACACGTCGCGCACGAGGAAGGCCACGTCGTCCAGCCGGTCGATGGAGAAGCTGGCCTGCACGCGGCTGCGGCCCAGCGCCTCGTTCGTGAGGATGAGCCGGCCGTGGCGGTAGCGGTTGACCTCGGCCACCACCTGCGACAGCGGCACCTGGTCGAACACCAGCTGGCGGCGGCGCCAGGCGACGACGGGGCCGGTGTCCACGCCCGTCACGACGCCGAGCCCCGCGGGGCCGTAGCGCAGCTGCCGGCCTTCGTCGATCCGCGCCTGCTGCGTGCCCTGCGCCACGTCGACCTGGCCCGCCAGGCAGGTCACGCAGACTTCGCCGTCGAGGTGGCGGATGTTGAAGCGCGCGCGCGTCGCCGACACCGTGCCGCCGCCCGCCGCGACCGTGACGCGCGCCGAGGCCGGGCCGCCGGCCAGCACCTCGGCCTCGCCGGACACCAACTCGATGGCTTCGCCCGCGCTCTCCGTTGTGCCGTGCCGCAGGTTGATGCGCGTCTGCGTGTTCATCTGCAGCACCACGCCCTCACCCATGGCGACCTCGCGCTGCTCGCCGGTGGCGGTGCGGTAGTCGTCGCCCCATTCGGCGACCGAGGGCCACAGCGCCAGCGGCGGCGACACCGCGAGGTAGGCGACCGACGCCGCGACCGCACCGCCCAGGAAGGCACGGCGTCCGGGCACCGGCAGACGGCGGTGGGCCGCCTCGCGCGCTTCCTGCTGGCGCACGCGCTGCGCGGCCGGCGCCATGGCCTGCCACACGTGGCGTGCCTGCACGAAGGCCTGCGCGTGGTCGCGGCTGCGCGCGCACCAGCGCCGGAAGGCCTGGGCGTCGTCTTCGGTGGCCTGTTGCGAGCCGAGCCGCACCACCCAGGCTTGCGCTTCGCGTTGCAGGGTCTGCTTCATGGCCTCGGTCGCCTGGGTTTCTTCAGCGGTCATCATGGGGAGACTGTTTTCCGGCGCCAAGACCGAAGCGCTGGATGAAATCCCGGCCGAGCCGCTCGCAGCAATGTTCCAGGCCGGCGCGCAATTCCTTCTCGACGGTGCGCGCCGACACGCCGTAGCGCGCCGCGATGTCCTTGTGCGGCATCTCGTCGACGCGCGCGGCCAGCACGATGGCGCGGCGGCGG
>NZ_BCUS01000230.1 GCF_001591345.1 Variovorax boronicumulans NBRC 103145
GGGCGCATCGAGCGCCTGCGCATCGGCGCCTTGCCCAGCGTGGCGCCCGCGCTGCTGCCGGTGGCGCTGGCACGGCTGCGCGAGGGCTGGCCGGCGGTGCAGATCTTGGTGAAGAGCGCGGCCAATGCCGTGCTGCTCGACGAGCTGCGCGCCGGCGAGCTCGACCTCGTGGTGGGCCGCATGAGCGACCCGCGCCTCATGGGCGGCCTGAGCTTCGAGCTGCTGCACACCGAGCCGCTGGTGTTCGCCGTGCGCGCCGGCCATCCGCTCGCGCTCAAGCCGGCGCCGGTGCAGGCGGTGCTCGACTATCCGCTGGTGGTGTACGGCGAGGGCACGATCCCGCGCCACAACACCGAGAGCTTCCTGTCGGCGCGCGGCCTGGCGCTGCCGCGCAATGCCCTGCAGACGCTCGACGTGGCGGTAGCGCGCGCGCTGGTGGCGGTGTCGGACGCGGTGTGGATCACGCCCCTGGGCGCCGCCCGCAGCGAGCTGGCCGATGGCCGCCTGGTGCGCTTGCCCATCGATACCACCGGCACCGAGGAGCCGGTCGGCCTGCTGCAACGCAGCGAGGCCGAGCCGTCGCCGCTGCGCGCCGCGATGGCGGGGCTGCTGCGCGAAGCGGCGAAGGCGCAAGGCGCGTTGCCGGCGCGAAAGGGAACGCCGCGCGCCGCCGGCTGATCGCTCAGTCCTTGGTTGCCCGGCGCTGCACGCACGCTACGTAGCCATCGCCATCTGGGGGACGCCCTGCGCGCTGGCTCTCCCACATCATCTGGCCCAGGCAATCCATCGCCTCGTGGTGCGCATGCAGCAGCGAGCCGCGGCGCGCGGCCAGCAGCTCGACCGCCTGGCGGATGCCGCGCGGCTGGTCGATGGAGCACTGCTCGCTGATCGACAGGTGCATCGACAGATGCAGGAACGGGTTCTCGCGGCCGTTCGATCCGTCGTAGACCCGCGCCACGGCCGCGTCGGCGTCGATCAGGTCCTCGTGGTACTCGGGGTGCTCGTCGATCCAGCCGGCCGCGATGGTCTCCAGCGGCTCCATCGGCAGGCCCTGCCGGTGCTTGGCGTACACGTCGCAGAAGAAGCGGCGCACGTCTTCCTGGGAGGGATTGAACATATATAGAAGAGAGAAGAAGGAAAGAGAAAAAGCGGGTGGCGCGGCGTGGGCGCCAGGGCTGTGGAAAGTGCGCGCGACACGCCCGGCGTTCCGGGTACGAGGCGTTACATCGTTACGTAACGAATCGCGAATTGACCTCCTTACGGGCTGTTTCGGAGGTCGGTGTGTTGCGCAGTTTTCAGAAAAATATCCATACAAATCAATCACTTGAAGCGCCGATGGCGCGGCGTTGGCACGGCGGCGGAAAAGCGGCACGCAAGTTGCCCCTGTAGATGCATCTTTTGTCACAGAGGCTGCCATGACCGCTCCACAAGCATCGACCGTTTCGACCGAAGGGCTCGCCGCCACTGGCGCGCCCGTGGTTCTCGCCCAAGCCACCGTCACGCCGCTCGGCACGCCGGGCATCAGCGCCGGCGCCTCCGCCGCGCCTGCGGCCGTGGCGTCGCCCAGCGTGGGCACATTGTCCAATGCTACGCCCGGCGTTGCAGTGATGCGCGAGGGTGTCCGCATTCCGGTGGACGGCAATCAGACCCTGATGGCCGGCGACCGCGTGATCGTGCCGGACGGCGGCCAGGCCAACGTGCTGTTCCCCGGATCGGCCTCCAACAAGGCGCCGCTGGCCGGCGTCTTCACCGGCGGCACCGATGCGACCATCGGCTCGACCAAGCTGCCCGGCGGCCTCGAACAAGTGAATGTGGACGTCGCCTCGGGCGACCTGCAGGTGACCCCGCCGGACAGCGACGCCGATGCGGCCGCTCTGGCAGTGACCAAGAAGACCGCGGCCGGCAGCGGTATCGGCCTCGGTGAATTCGCACTGGGCGCCCTGGGCGCCGCGGCGCTGGGCGCTGCACTGAGCGGCGGTGGCGGCGACGGTGGCACCACCGGCTTCCCGCTGTTCGTGGGCGGCCCGGGCGGTGAGTCCGATGCGGACGCTGATTCGGACTCGGATTCGGATTCCGACTCGGACTCTGACAGCGACTCGGATTCGGACAGCGACTCTGACTCGGATTCGGATTCGGATTCGGATTCGGATAGCGACTCGGATTCGGATAGCGACTCGGATTCGGATAGCGACTCGGATTCCGATGCTGACTCGGACAGCGATTCGGACTCCGACTCGGACAGCGACAGCGACTCTGACTCCGACAGCGACTCCGACTCTGACTCCGACAGCGACTCCGACTCTGACTCCGACAGCGACTCCGACTCCGACTCCGACTCCGACAGTGACTCGGATTCCGACTCCGATTCGGACAGCGACTCCGACTCTGATTCGGACTCGGACTCGGACAGCGACTCGGATTCCGACTCCGACAGTGACTCGGATAGCGACTCCGATTCGGACTCCGACAGCGATTCGGACTCGGACAGCGATTCCGACTCCGACGCAGACGGCGACCACCTGCTCGACCCCGCCGACGGCATCCTGGGCGGCGCCCTCGACGGCATCGACGACGCACTGGGCCTCGGCGGCTCGCTCACGCCGGTGTCGGAGACGGTCGACAACCTCACCGACGTCGTCGACGACGTGCTCGCTCCGCTGCTTGGCGAAGAGTTCCAGGCCAACAACCCGAACCAGTTCGACCCGGTGGACGACACCGTCGGCAGCATCACCGACCCGCTCGGCGAAACGCTGAGCCCGCTGCTCGATCCGCTGCTCGGCGCGGGTGCGGCCGGCGCCATCATGGACGGCCTGCTCAACCAGGTCGACTACGTGACCGACGCGCTCGACAACGCGCTGGGCAACCTCGTCGGCGACAACGGCATCGTCAGCGGCCTCACCGACGCGCTCGGCCTGGGCGGTGTCACCGACCAGCTGCTGGGCGACGACGGCGCGCTGGGCGGCCTGCTCGAGAACGTGCTCGGCGAAGGCAGCCTCGTGGCCGGCGTGCTGGCCGAAGACGGTCTGGTCGGTGGCCTGCTGGCACCGGACGGCCTGGTCGGCGGCCTGCTGGGTGAAGACACCGCCGTCGGCGGCCTGCTCGACACCGTGCTCGGCGAGGACGGCCTGGTCGGCGGCCTGCTCGGCGACGGCGCCCTCGGCAACCTCACTGGCGGCCTGCTCGGTGCAGAGGGCCTGCTGGGTGGCCTGCTCGGCGACGACAGCGCACTGGGCGGCCTGCTGGGTGACGACGGCCTCGTGGGCGGCCTGCTCGGCGGCGACGGCGTGCTGGCCGGCCTGGCCGGCTCGGAAGGCCTCACCGGCGAACTGCTCGGCCAGGGTGGCCTCATCGACAACCTGCTTGGCCAGGACGGCGCGATCTCCGGCCTGCTCGCCGACAGCCCGCTGGGCGGCCTGCTCGGCGGCGACGACGGCCTGCTGGGCGGCTTGCTCGGCGGTGTCATCGGCGAAGGCGGCCCCATCGGCGGCCTGCTCGGCAACGACGGCCTGGTCGGCGGCCTGCTGAGCGACGACGGCCTGCTGGGCGGTGTGCTCGGCAGCGACGGCCCGTTGGGTAGCCTGCTGGGTGACGACGGCCTGGTCGGTGGCCTGCTCGGCGATGCCGGCCCCATCGGCGGCCTGCTCGGCGGCGAC
>NZ_BCUS01000231.1 GCF_001591345.1 Variovorax boronicumulans NBRC 103145
GCAGTCGAGGTCGTCGCGGCCCATGGGCGGCACCGCGCGCACACGCGGCAGGCGTGCGGCGAGCAGGGTCTGCCAGTGGCTGGCGACGGCGTCGCGCAGGCCGGGAACGATGAGGACGGTGGCAGCAGTCATGTCGGCCTGCACCCTCACTGGTTGAGCTGGATGTTGTAGGTCTTGACGATCCGCGCGTTGCGCTCGTACTCGTCGTGCGTGATCTTCGCGAGCTGCTCGGGGCTCTCGCTGGTCATCGGCACGAAGTTCTGCGCGATGAGCCGCTCCCGCACCTTCGGCGAGGAGGCGGCCTTCGTGAGGACCGCATTGATCCGCTTGACGAGGTCGTCGGGCATCCTGGCCGACACGATGGCGCCGGCCCAGTTCGAGAAGTCGATCTCGTCGAAGCCCTGCTCGGCCATCGTGGGCACATCCGGCAGCTGGGCCAGCCGGGTCTTGGCCCCGACCCCGAAGACCTTCACCTTGCCAGCCTTGATCAGTGGCAGCGACGTGACGATGCCGTCGAACAGGATGTCGACCTGGCTGCCCATCAGGTTCTGCAGCGCCGGCGGCGAGCCCGGGAACGGCACGTGCTGCAGGTCCAGCCCCGCCTTCCGGGCAAAGATGGCGCCGGCGTAGTGCGAGCTGGTGCCCGCGGAGTACGAGGCGTAGCTGCCCGGGCTGCCCTTGCCGGTCTTCAGGTAGGCGATGAGTCCCTTCAGGTCGTTGGCCGGCACGGACGGCGCGCTCACCAGCACCATCGCCGAGCGCGCCACCATGGTCACCGGCTTCACGTCCTTGACCGGGTCGAAGCTGGTCTTCATCACCAGGGGAATCTCGGTCAGGATGTTGCTGACCATGAACATGATGGTCTGCCCGTCGGGCGGCGCGCTGTTGAGTGCCTGCACCCCGATGGCGCCACCGGCGCCCGGCTTGTTGTCGACGATCACCGGTTGCCCGATCTCGGCCGAAATGGCGTCGGACAACACGCGGGCCACGACGTCCATGGTGCCGCCCGCGGGCGCCGGCACCACGATCCGCACCGGCTTGGTGGTCCAGGCATGGGCGAGCAGGGGCGCGGCGGCCAGGGCGGCTGCCCAGGGCTTCAGGCGGCGAAGGATGTTGTGGGTTTTTTTCATCGCGATGTCTCCAGGTGTTCTGGTGCCGGTGGTGGGGGGTGCTCAGGCCGCCTTGCGCAGGAAGCCCTGCTGCGCGCCGTTGCGGTTCGGCGCGAAGCCGTTGGCCGCCAGCGATTCCTCGACGGTGTCGTAGAACACGCCGATCTTGGAAATCTCGCGCGCCTGCTTCGCGGTGGCGATGGGGCGGCCGAACTGGCGCGAGATGGCCACCAGCTGCTCGACCTGCGCCACCGTGCCCATCTTGGCGGAGCGCGACTGGTTCCAGAGGTTGTCCTCGATGCCGCAGCGCACGTGCAGGCCCATGGCGATGCCCATCATGTTGACCGGCAGCACGTTGCGCATGGAGCTTTCCACCGTGAGCACCGCGCCGTCGGGCACGGCGCGCACGAAGTTGGCGAGGCTGTAGATGTTGGGCACGTCCATGCCGCCGCCGATGGCCACCCAGTTCATGACCAGCGGGCCCTTGTAGACGCCGCGGCGCATCAGCCGCTCGACCGAGTCGAAGCTGTTGATGTTGTAGCACTGGAAGGCGCTCTGGATGCCGGCCTTGGTGAGGCGGCGGATGTGCTCTTCGGCCCAGCCCGGCTGCGCGGGCACGGTCATTTCCTTGTAGGCGCGGTAGACCTCGGGGTCTTCCATCGAGGTGCCCCGGGTATCGGCGTCGTCCCAGTGCTCGACCACGTTCATCTGCGAGGTGTTGATGGTCACCGTCACCTGGTCGGGCGTGGGCTCCAGCTCGGCCAGCATGTGGCGCGTGTCGTCGCTCAGCCACTTGGCGGCGGCGCCTTCGCTCTCGGGCGCGAAGCTGATCGAGCCGCCGACCTGGATGATCATTTCGGGCACGGCCTTGCGCACGCCGGCGATCAGCTCGTTGAACTTCGACAGCCGCTTGCTGCCCTTGCCGTCGAGCTCGCGCACGTGCAGGTGCAGCACCGTGGCGCCGGCGTTGTAGCAATCGACCGCCTTCTGGATCTGCTGTTCCATCGTGACGGGAATGTCTTCCGGAAAGTCGGCGGGCACCCACGACGGTGCGTAGGGCGCGGCGGTGATGACCAGCGGCTGCTGGTTTTCGGGGAACAGATGGCCGTCGAGAAAGTTCATGGCAGGACCTCGGGAGAAGGGAAGAAGGAAGGGAGAGGGCGCAGGACGTGCCCGCTCAGAAGACCGCTTCGCCGACGATGCCGGCGCGTTCCATCTTTCGATGGCAGGGCGGGTAGTCCATGACCGCGTAGTGCTGGGTCGAACGGTTGTCCCACATGGCCACGTCGCCCGGCTGCCAGCGCCAGCGCACCTGGTACTCGGGAATCTGCACCTGGCTCACGAGGTAGGCCAGCAGCAGGGCGGCGCCGGGCTGGTAGTCCTGCCCGTAGCGCACGTTGGCCGGCGTGTGGAAGTTGGTGAAGTGGGTCGTGAAGCCGTTGACGAACAAAATCTTCTCGCCCGTGTCGGGGTGCGTGCGCACCACCGGGTGCTCGGCGTCGGGAAACTGGGCCTTCAGCGCCAGGCGCTTCTCGATCGGCATCGCGGCGCCGAAGGTGGCCTCGATGCTGTGGCGCGCGCGCAGCCCGGCGATCTGCTGCTGGATGTGCGCGGGCAGCTTCTCGAAGGCCAGTGCCATGTTGGCCCACATGGTGTCGCCGCCCACCGGCGGGCACTCGACGCAGCGCAGCACGCAGCCGAAGGGCGGCTTCTCGCGCCAGGTGGCGTCGGTGTGCCAGCTGTTCTCGTAGCGGTCGACCGGCGTCTCGGGGTTCTTGTAGATGCGCACCAGGCCCGGGTGCTCGGGGTCGCTGCCGACCACGGGGTGGTCTTCCAGCTCGCCGAAGTGGCGGGCAAACGTGACGTGCTCGGCGCGCGTGAGTTCCTGCTGGCGGAAGAACAGCACCTTGTGCTGGACCAGCAGCGCGCGGATCTCGGCCGCCAGGCCGGCGTCGCGCGAGGCCTCGGCCAGCGACACGTGGCGCAGCTCGGCGCCGATGGCGCAGGTCACGGGGTGGACCTGGAGGCCGCGCGCGTGCACGGCGGGGGCCCCGTTCGAGAGGCCTGGCTGGATCGTGGAACCCATGTGTCTTGTCTCCTGTGCCGGTCGTGGGGTGCCGCTGTGCGGCGGTGACCGTGCTGGAAGCAAGAATAGGTCGGGGCCCCTGCGCGCGCCCCCTCCTCGCAGGAGGGGGAGGCGGCCCTGGAGGGGAGGGAGAAACCCTCAGTGCCCGGCGGCGAGCAGCCCCAGGATGCGCGCGCGCTGCACCACCTGCGTGCGCGTGCCGGCGTCGAGCTTGGCGAACAGGTTCTTCACATGCCACTTGACGGTGGTTTCGCCCACCTGCATGGCGCGCCCGATTTCCTTGTTCGACAGGTTGCGCGCCAGCAGCACCAGCACCTCGCCCTCCTTGGGCGTGAGCACGGCGCCGGGCGATGCGGGGGCCGCAGGCGCGGGCGCAGGCGGCACGGCGGGAGCGAGGGGCG
>NZ_BCUS01000232.1 GCF_001591345.1 Variovorax boronicumulans NBRC 103145
GGGGGCAGGCAGAGCGCCCGATGGATGCGCCGCTTGCCCCCACCCCTGCCCTCCCCCAGCGGGGGAGGGAGAAAGACGGGGGCCGCGCGGCGCGTGTCATCGCTGCTCCGAAGCCGGCCCGGCTGATGCAACCAACGGCGACGCCGCAAGCACCGACAAGCCGCCGACCGGATCGGTCACGCGCAGGCGCCACACGCCATTGGGCCCCGGCCCGCCGACCACTTCAGCCGACATCGTGCGCAGCAGGCGATCCGCTTCATCGATGCGCACGCCGTCCTTCCAGCGCACGACCAGGTTCGCCTGCGCCGCGACCGGTGCAGTCGGCACCGAGCGGAAACGCACGTCGTCGTCTTCGGTGGTGCTGCGCCCACCGATGAGCCCGACGTTCTGGATCACCGCGAACAGCGCCACCGCCGCAAACGCCGGGCGCGCCCAGCCTTCGGCGCCGAACCAGCGGCGGATGCTGCCCCACCAGCCGTCTTCCGGCCGCGGCAGCGGCCGGGCGGGCGATGGCGGCGGCGCAGCCTTCGGCGCCTCGTCCTGCGGTTGCGCCAGCGCGCGGCCCAGTTGCAGGCCGGCATCGCGGTACAGCGCCTGGTAGTCGGTGCGCGGGTCCTGCGGGCCCAGCGGCGTGCCCGAGAGCACCGAGAACGCGCCGGCCACGCCGCGCAGTGCGATGCGCCCGGGCTCGGGCGCGATGTCGGGCGCCGCGTGCGCGGCCCATTCGTCGTGCACCGCGCGGATCGCGGCGAGCCGCGTGGCCGACACCTCGCCGAGCACGCGCGCGGCCAGCTGCGGGCTGGGCTCGAGCGTGAGCACGTTCCAGGCCTGGACCACGCCGAACATGGGCTCGAAAGGCTCGTCGTCGGGCTCCAGCAGCACGTCGAAGGGGCCGGCCCAGTCGGGCTCGCCGGCGGCCATCCAGCCCTGCCAGAGGTCGCCGTGGATGCAGCGGTCGAGCAGCACGCCGAGCAGGCGCCCGTCGTGCACCACGCTCACGAGGCGGCCCGGCGCCCAGCGCGCGGTGAAGGCGCGCCGGGCGACAGCCTCGCGGCGCCGGGCCAATTCGGTCAAAGGGAGCAGCAGGTCCGACACCACCGGCGTGCCCGCGCCCGCGCTGTTGCCGTGCGGCATCGCGACGGGTGCGGCGTCCGGCGCGGCATCGCCGGGCGGCGCGCCGGTTTCGAACGCATGGCGGATCACGCTGAGCGGGGGCCAGAGGTCGGTGGTCATGGCGTCTGTTCCTGAATGGCTATGTCTTCAGACATAAGACGCTTCAGCCCCGAGGATTTTGAAAACCTGCAGGATCGCCGCCATGTTGTCGGCCTCGATGGCGATGCCCAGGGTCTGGCCGATCCAGCTGCCGATGCGGGTCTGCGCATAGCCGGCGCCCAGCCCTTCGCGCTTGTGCACGAGGCCCAGCCGGCCGGCGCGGTAGTGGTACGAGGCGATGGCGTGGCGCGAGGCCACGCCCGACAACCCGCCCTCGGCCTCCTGCCCGAAGCCCTCGCACAGCAGGATGCGCTCGGGCTCCGGCAGCCCGGCGATGAAGGCGCGCGCCGCCAGCTGCACGGCCTGCGCGCTGAGGCCGTGCTCGGCCAGGCAGCCGTCGAGGTCTTCGCCGGGGCCTAGCTCGTCTTCGAGCTGGGCCTCGGTGATCTGGTCGCCGATGGAGACCTTGCGGCGAAACGAACTGGCGCGCGTGCAGTCGATGAGGTAGCGGCGGAAGTACGCGCACAGCGCGAAGGCGGTGGACGGCGCGCTGTGGCCGGCGCGCTCTTCCGACTCGTCGGGGTCGGCATCGAGCCGCAGCACCTTCACATAGATGAACTGCGCCACCAGCTCCTGCCGGCCCTCGCCCAGCACCTGCAGCTCGGGCGGGTTGCAGGCCACGAGCGCATCGCCCACGATGCGGTACATGGTGCCCATGTCGTCCGAGGACAGCGTCTGCCGGCGCCGCCAGAGGCGGACGAGTTCAGAGCTTTCCGCGGACGAGAGGGTTTCCTGCATGAAGGGCCAAGGGGTCGAAAGAAAAAAGGTCAGTCGTCGACGCAGACGCCTTCCGTGGGCACGAGGCACTGCGGAAGATTCGCGCCGACCGGGCCGCCGCGCGTGCGGATTGCCCCCGACACCGCCGCCTGCGCCACGGCCAGGCCGCGCGGCAGAAGAATCCACAGCTGTCCGCGCTCCTTCATGCGGCGCGCGTTGGTGGCGGCCTGCTGGCCGTTGCCGAAGAAGTAGTCGGCTCGCACCGCGCCGCGGATCGCGCCGCCGGTGTCCTGCGCGATGGTCAGGCGCTGCATGGGTGCGCCGCTGCCGGGCGTGCGCGTCGACACGAACACCGGGTAGCCCAGCGGCGTGCTGCGCGGATCGACCGCGATCGAGCGGCCGGCCGACAGCGGCACGCCGAACGCGCCCACCGGGCCGCCCGCGGGCGAGGTCGATTCCTTGAAGAACACGTAGCTCGGGTCCTTGATGCCGGAGCCGGTCACCGCGCCTGCCGTGCGCCGGCCCGGCACCACCACCGCGCCGCTGGCCGTCGGCCGTGCCAGCGTGAAGCCGCGCGTGCGGATCACGCTGTTGTCGACGGCGCCCGTGTCTTCGTCGTCGCCGTCGTCCAGCGTCAGCTCGAGCGATCCGCCGCGCACCTTCACGGCGCTGCGCGGCTTGCCGTTGGCGGCCTGCGCGATGGTCGGGCGGAAGGGCTGGCCGTTCTGCTCGGCGTAGGCCACGCGCACGACTTCGCCGCTGGGCAGCTTGATGCGGCCCGAGCCCTGGATCTGCATCTCGTACAGCGCCGTGGCGCTGCTCACGAAGGCCAGCACCTTGGCGTTGGGTGCGCCCTTGGTCTCGATCTCTTCGCGCGTGTAGTACGGCAGCAGGCGCTTGCCGTCGATGCGCAGGCGCACCTTGCGGTCGAGCGTGTCACGGGTGATGGCCGAGAGGTCGAGCGCGTACAGGCCCGGCGCGCCCATGTCGCGCGTGCTCAGGCCGCTTTGCACGATCACGTTGCGGCCTTCGACCTTCGCGGCCACCGTGCCGCTGCCGGCCGGGAGCTTGCGCGCGTCGACGAACAGCATGTCCTCGGGCTGGCCGTAGACCGGGTAGATGAACGGTGCGACGTAGGTGCGGCTGCCCGCGATCTCGGGCTCGAAGTAGCCGGTGACCACGCCGTCGGGCTTGCGGTCGTCGTCGCGGATCTGATACGCCGAGAACTCGCTCTCGAAGAAGCCGCGAATGGCCTGCGTGCTCTTGCCGTCGACCTTCAGCGCGCGCTCGCACACCTCTTTCCACTCGGCGCCTCGGCCGTTGAGCACCTTGCAGCTGCCCAGGAACGCCGGCCAGCTTTCCGAGAAGTCGTCGCGCGCCCAGCCCGGCACGGCGTCGAAGCCGACCGAGGTGTAGGTTGCGAGCTGGGTCGAGAAGGTGCGCGCCTGCCCCGCCACGCTGCCGCCGGTGGG
>NZ_BCUS01000233.1 GCF_001591345.1 Variovorax boronicumulans NBRC 103145
GTGGCGTAGCCGAGCACGTCGCGCCGGCGCAGGCCGTGCGCATCCCCGCCGTCCGGCCCGCGCGCGGGGCGCGGGTCCTTGTTCGAACGCTTCATCGTTGTCTCCTTGTTGTTTGGCGAACGCGGATGACTGTGGCACCATCGCCGCGCCGAAGATGTCGTTGCAACGACATTTCTTACGGTCCCCGCCGACCGGCGCCTGCGACGGATCGGCCGATGCGATGTCACGAGGGACGACAGCAGGAGGCGCGATGTCGAACGCGTTGGAGAACATGCTTCGCGAGAGCTTGTGGGCGCGCGCGCTCACGGACGACGAACTCGACCGCGTCGTCCAGGAGTCGCACGAGCGCGTGGTGCCGGCCGGCGGCTTCGTCGTGCGGCGCGGCGAACCCGCCGATCACTGGATCGGCGTGATCGACGGCCTCATGAAGATGTCGGTGTCGCTGCCCGACGGACGCGTGTCCACCTTCACCGGCGTGACCGCCGGCGGCTGGGGTGGCGAAGGCTCGCTGCTCACCCCCGGATGCTGGCGCTACGACGGCGTGGCGCTGCGGCCCACGCGCGTGGCCTGCGTGCCGCGACACAGCTTCGAGCGGCTGATGTCCACCAGCATCGACTTCAATCGGTTTCTGTTGTTACACATCAATGCGCGACTGAGCCTGTTCATCGGCCTCATGGAATTCGATCGCCTGCTCGGCCCCGACGCGCGCGTGGCGCGCTGCCTGGCCAGCCTGTTCGACCCCATCCTCTATCCGCGCGCCACCCGTTTCGTGCGGCTGAGTCAGGACGAGATCGGCCTCTTGTCGGCGGTGTCGCGCCAGCGTGCCAACCGCGCGCTGCATGCGCTGCAGCGCGACGGCCTGTTGCGCATCGAACATGGCGGCGTGGAGGTGCTTGACCTCGCGGGCCTGCGCACCTACCAGAGCGGGGCGGCCGAAGCGGCGGCGGCCATGGCCGCGGCCACCGACACAGAAGCGAGCGCGCCCCTTGACGACCTCGTCAGTCCACCTTCGCCCCGGTGGCCTTGACCACCTTCTCGTACTTGGCCAGTTCGCTCTTCATGAAGGCGCCGAACTGCTCGGACGAGTTGCCGACCGGCTCGGCCAGCATCGAGGCGAAGCGGGTCTTCGTTTCCGGCGCGTTCAGCGCGGCGACGAAGGCCTGATTCAGTTTCGCAACCACCTCGGGCGGCGTGCCGGCCGGCGCGACCAGGCCCCACCAGGTGTCGATCGAGAAGCCCTTGAGCGTGTCGGCCACGGGCGGCACGTCGGGCAGGGCGCTGCTGCGCTTGAGCGTCGTGACCGCGATCGCCTTCAGCTTGCCCGAGCGGATGTTCGGCGCGGCCGTGGCGAGGTTGTCGAAGTTGAAGTCGACCTGGCCCGACAGCAGCGCCAGCTGCGCCGGGTTGCCGCCGTTGTACGGAATGTGCACCGCGAAGATGCCCGCTTCCTTCTTGAACAGCTCGCCCGCCAGGTGGCCGGCGCTGCCGTTGCCGCCGCTGGCGTAGTTGAGCTTGGCCGGGTTGGCCTTGGCGTAGCGGATCAGGTCGGTCAGCGTGCGGATGTTCAGGCGGTTGGCCGTCTCGGCATTCATCACGAGCACGTTGGGCACGCGCACCATCTGCGTGATCGGCGCGAAGTCGGTCGCGGCGTTGAACGGCATCTTGCTGTACAGCCACGGGTTCACCGCGTTCGTGGCCGTGGCCGCGATGCCGATCGTGAGGCCGTCCGCCGGCGCCTTGGCGACGAAGTCGGCGCCGATGTTGCCGCCCGCGCCGGGCTTGTTGTCGATGATGACGGGGCCGCCCAGCGTGTCTTTCACCTGCTCGGCCAGGATGCGCGCCGTGTTGTCGATCGGGCCGCCGGCCGCGTAGGGCACGACGAGGCGGATCGGGCGGTGTTGTTGTGCGACCGCGTGGCTGGTGGCAAACACCGTGGCGCCGGCGATCAGGGTCAGGAGGAAGTGTCTCGTCTTCATGTTGTTCTACGGAAAGGGAAGGGGAGCGCGAAGGCTCAGGGCAGGGCTTTGTCGGCTTCGGTGGTGAAGGCGTCGGCGAAGAACTCTTCTTCGGGCAGGCCAGCCAATGCCACGTAGTCGCGCTTGGCCGAATCGACCACGATCGGCGCGCCGCAGGCATACACCTGGTGGCCCGACAGGTCCGTGAAGTCTTCCAGCACCGCCTGGTGCACGAAGCCCGTGCGGCCGGTCCAGTTGTCTTCCGGCGTGGCGTTCGACACCACGGGCACGTAGCGCAGGTTCGGCATCGCGGCCAGCTGCTCGCGCAGCCAGGCGTCCATGTACAGGTCTTCGGGGCGGCGCCCGCCCCAGTAGATCGCGGCGGGCCGCTCGATGCCCTTGAACTTCATGTGCTCGAGCAGCGCCTTGATCGGTGCGAAGCCCGTGCCCGAGGCCAGCAGGATCATCGGCTTGTCGGAGTCTTCGCGCAGAAAGAAGCTGCCGAACGGGCCTTCGATGCGCAGAATCTCTTTTTCCTTCATCGCGCCGAAGACGTGGTCGGTGAACTTGCCGCCCGGCAGGTGCCGCAGGTGCAGTTCGAGACCCGTGCCCGGCACGGCCACCGTGTGCGGCGCGTTGGCCATCGAGTAGCTGCGGCGCGCGCCGTCGCGCAGGATGAATTCGACGTACTGGCCTGCATAGAACTGCAGCGGCTCGCCGGCCGGCAGTTGCAGGCGCAGCATCATCACGTCGTGCGACTGGCGCGTGAGCGCCATCACGCGCACCGGCATCTTGCGGATCGGCAGCGCGCCGGCCTCGGTGACCTGGCGCGACTCCAGCACCACGTCGCTCGTCGGATGGGCGCAGCAGGTCAGCACGTAGCCGGCCAGTTGCTCCTCGGCGCTCAGCGCCTTGCTCTGGTGCGGGCCGAGCGTGACCTCGCCCGACAGCTTCTTGCACTTGCAGGAACCGCAGGCGCCGTCCTTGCAACCGTAGGGGAGGCCGATGCCCTGGCGGATGCCGGCCGCGAGGATGGTTTCGTCGCCCTGGACCACGAAGTGGCGCCCGCTGGGTTCGACGGTGATGGAAAAGCCCGCTTCGTGCGGCGCTGTAGCAGTCATCGGTATTCTTCGGGGGTGAACTTTCCCGGCTGCATGCGGCCGGGACAACTGAATTGAGACAGGAAACCCGGATTTTGCCTTCAATCAATAGTCCCTCCGGCGCACTGCCGGCCCGGTTCCGGCGCGAGCGCCTGCTGATCGTCGGCTGCGGCGATGTCGGCCAGCGCGTGGCGCGCAACCTGCGCGGGCGCATGCAGCTGGTGGCGCTCACGTCCTCGGCC
>NZ_BCUS01000234.1 GCF_001591345.1 Variovorax boronicumulans NBRC 103145
GCCACGGCCGGTGCCGGCGCGGTGCGGCGCAGCACCGCGCGCACGCGCGCCACCAGCTCGCGCGGCGAGAAGGGCTTGCACACGTAATCGTCGGCGCCCAGCTCCAGTCCGAGCAGGCGGTCGACCTCTTCGATGCGCGCGGTGAGCATGATGATCGGATGCGCCGTGTGCTCCCGCGCGCGGCGCAGCACCTCGATGCCATCGAGGCGCGGCAGCATGATGTCGAGCAGCGTGAGGTCGGGCGGTGCGGTGACGATGCGTTCGAGTGCGCTCCGCCCGTCGGCGAAATGTTCGGTGTCGTAGCCGGCGTGGCGCAGGTAGTCCTGCACCACGGAGGCGATGTCGAGTTCGTCCTCGACGATCACGATGCGTGTCATGTGGAAGCCGCCAGCGGAAGGGTGATCGTCATGCGCAGCCCGCCCAGCGGCGAAGGCGCCGCCTCGATGCTGCCGCCGTGCGCCTCGAGGGTCGCGCGGCAGATCGACAGGCCCAGGCCCGAGCCGCCCAGCGCGCGGCTGCGCGAGGTCTCGCCGCGGAACAGGCGGTCGAAGAGGCGCGGAATCTCTTCCTCGGGCACGCCCGGTGCGCTGTCGTCGAACACCAGCGTGAGGCAATTGCCGGTCCATGCGCCTTCGACGCTCACGCCGATGCGCAGCTGGCCGCCGGCGTCGGTGTAGGCCAGCGTGTTCTCCAGCAGGTTCATGAAGACCTGGTGCAGCCGGTGCGCGTCGCCGTCGATCACCGGCTGGGCCGAGGCGGCGATGCGGTCGAGGGCGTCGCGGTCGAGCGCGATGCCGCGCTGCGCGAAGCGGTCGCGCGTGTGGTCGAGCGCCTCCTTCAGCAGCGACAGCGGGTACACCGGCGCCTTCAGCAGGTCGCTCTGGGGCTCGCGCATGCTGCTGCGCAGGTCGTCGACCAGCTGGCCGAGGCGGATCACCTGCCGGTGCATGCGCAGCGCGGTGCGTTCGTCGAAGCTGCGCACGCCGTCCTGCAGCGCCTCGATCTCCGCGCGCATGGCGGCCAGCGGCGTGCGCAGCTCGTGCGCCGCGTCGGCCAGCCAGGCGCGGCGCGAGGCCTCGGCCGTGTCCAGGCGCTGCGCCATGTCGTTGAAGGTCTTGCCCAGCAGCGCGAGCTCGTCCGAGCCGTGGACCGCGACGCGCGTCGAGAGCCGCCCGCGCGCCACGTCCTGCGCGGCCTGCGTGAGCGCGTCGATCGGCTGGAACCAGCGGCGCGCCAGCAGCCACGACAGCACCAGCGCAAAGGCCAGGCCGCACAGCCCGGTGAGCGCGATCACGCCGGACTGCCGCGCGAGAAAGGCGCGGTCGGCCTCACTCTCCAGGCCCTGCATCGGCGCGAGCGCGAGGTAGCCGACGACGGTGCGCCCGTGGCGGATCGGCCGGCGCGCGGCGTTCTCCGGGTCGATGGTCGCGCCGACCACGAGCGCGCCGTGGGCATCGAGCACGGCGAGGCGGCGAAAGATCGAGTCGGGCGGGCCGGCCAGGCCGGGGAAGAAGCCCGGGGGCGGCATCAGGAAGCGGCGGGGCAGCAGGTCGAGCTGCGGCGGCGTGGGCGAGGCGGTGGGCGAGAGCCCGCTGGACGGTTCTGGCTGCGGCGCGCCGTCTCCCGGCGCGCCTAGCGCACGGCGTTCGTACCAGGGCGGCAGCCGCCGGTCGTCGGGCGTGGCGGCGCCGTCGATCACCATCGCCGACTGGCCCAGCTGCAGGCGGTGCCAAGCGTCGTCGTTGTCGCGCAGTTTCTTCCAGTCGCCGTTGGCGGTGTAGTGCTTCAGCAGCAGCTGCGAGAGCCAGTCCATGCGGCGGATCTCGATCTCGGCCACGTAGGCGCCCAGGCCCCGTTGCAGCGCGACGATCGAGAAGCCCACGAAGCTCAGCAGCAGCACGATCAGCAGGGCGGCCAGGGCCAGGAAGATCTTGCGGGAGAGGGTCAGGCGCGGCATGGGCTCGGCGGCGGGGGCATGGCCGCATTCTGCGGCATGCGTTTCGGGGGCGGGGATGGCATGGGCAAGCCGCCGATCATGGCGCCCGATTGGGGAGGAATCTGGGAGACGCGCTCTCCCGCGCCTCTCCCACATTTCTCCCGATTCGGATCGCACGATGCCCGCCATGACACCGGACACGCACCGCGCCCCTCCCACCTCCGCCTTCCGCGCACTGGCCGTCGCCGCGCTCGCCTGGGCCCCGCCGGGGCACGCCGCCCCGCCGTCCACGCCCCCGGGCGACACCGACATCGACCTGCTGCTGTTCCTGCTGGCGGCGCTGTTCTGGGGCGTCGCGCATGTGTGGACGCTGTTCGTGGTCTGGGCCGAGGCCCGGGCTTCGGGCGCGCAGGCTCCGGCGAAGACGCGGGAGGTGGCCCATGGCCGGTGAAGCGATCGGGCGCCGGGGCCTGCTGGCCGCGATCGGCGCGACGGGTCTGGCAGCGTCAGCACCAGCGGCTGCCGCACCGCAGAGGCTCCCGCTGACCGCCCAGACCACCGAGGGCCCGTACTACCTGGACCTCGCGAATTTCCGCACCGACCTGACCGACGGCCGCGAGGGCGTGCCGCTCGATGTGCGCCTGCGCGTGCTCGATGCCGCCGGGCGGCCGCTGCGCGGCCTGCGCACCGACCTGTGGCACTGCGACGCGCAGGGCAACTACTCCGGCTTCGGCGGGCAGGGCGACGACCGCACGCGCGGCTTCGAAGGCCAGGCCTTCCTGCGCGGCAGCCAGCGCACCGACCGCGACGGCCAGGCCGTGTTCGCCACGCTCTACCCGGGCTGGTACGCGGGGCGCACCACGCACATCCACGTCAAGGTGCACCACCGCGAGCGCGCCGTGCTCACGACGCAGTTCTTCCTGCCCGATGCGCTCAGCGAGTTCCTCTACACGCAGGTCTCCAGCTACCAGCGCGCGCGGCTGCGCGACACGCTCAACAGCGCCGACGGCATCGCGCTGCGGGCCGGCGACACGGTGCTGGGCGCGGTGCGCGAGGAGGGCCGGCGCTATGTTGCGCTGCTCACGCTGGTGGTCGACCCCACCGCGCGCCCGGTGACCGAGCGCCCGCCGTCGCTCGGCAAGGGGCCCATGCCAGCGGGCGGCGTGCGGCCGATGCGGCCGCGCACGCCCGAGGGCCTTGCCCGCATCCGCGCGCTGGTGCCGCCGCGCACGGAAGGCTGAGCGGTGCTGCGCATGCCGCTCCCGTTCGTTGCGCCCGCCGATGGGCGGGTCACGCCGCGCGCGCTGGCCCACGCCTGCGCGGGCGGCCTGGCCTTGTGCAGCC
>NZ_BCUS01000235.1 GCF_001591345.1 Variovorax boronicumulans NBRC 103145
GCCGGCGCGCCGTGGAGCCTGGCCGGGCGCTGCGTGCTGGTGCTGGAGGACGACCCGATGGTGCGCGGCGCCTACCTCAACGCGCTGGGCGCGATGGGCTGCCGCGTGCTGTCCGCCGCCACGCTCGACGAGGCGCTGGCGCAGGTCGAGGAGCCCGACGCGGTGGTGCTCGACTGCCGGCTCGGCGGCGGCGTCTCGGGCTTCGATGCCGCCGGGCGCCTGCGCGCACAGCGCTCCGCACAGCCGACGCTGCCCATCGTCATGGTCACGGCCGACACCGACCCCGCGGTGGTCGAGGCGGCGCGGCGGCAGGCGCTGCCGCTGCTGCGCAAACCTGTCGACGACCAGACGCTCGGCCGCGCGCTGGCCGCGGCCATCGGGCATTCCTGAATCCGCGATCCCTTCCGCGAGGAGCCGAACATGAACGACGGTGGCCGCGACGATGACGATGCCCCCGGAGACCGCCTGCTCTCGCAGGGCGCCGAGGTGCTGGTGCGCGAGATCGCAGCGGCGCCGCCCGACGCGCTGCACTGCGATGTGCTGGTTATCGGCAGCGGCTACGGCGGCGCGGTGGCGGCGGCACGGCTGGCGGGCGCGCTGTCGCTGGACGCGGCGCCCGGCATCGCACCGGGCGCCGTGCCGATCAAGGTCTACGTGCTGGAGCGCGGCAGCGAATACCTGCCGGGCGAATTCCCGGCCACCTTCGCCGAGCTGCCGGGGCATGTGCGCTTCAGCATGCAGGACGGCAAGCCTGCGCGCGGCAATGCCTCGGGGCTGTTCGATCTGCGCCTGGGCGGCGAGGTGAACGCGCTGCTCGGCAACGGGCTGGGCGGCGGGTCGCTCATCAATGCGGCGGTGATGGAGCGCGCCACGCCCGATGCCTTCGAGGGCGGCGCCTGGCCCGGGGGCCTCGACCTTGCCGCGCTGGCGCAAGGCTACGGCAAGGCCGAGGCCATGCTGGGCCTGGAGCAGATCCCCGAGAGCGTGTCGAAGCTCGACTCCCTGCTGAAGGCCGGCGCGCGGCTGCATGCGGCGAGCGGCAAGGCCCATGTCGCCATCGCCTTCGACGACGGCACGCGCACGCCGGCTCAGGTGGCGATGCACCGCTGCCTGCGCTGCGGCGACTGCGTGAGCGGCTGCAACCACCGCGCCAAGAAATCGCTGGACACCAACTACCTGGCGCTGGCCCATGCGCGGGGCGCGCGCCTGTTCACCGGCGGCACCGCGCACCGCATCGCGGCCTTGCCGGGCGGCGGCTATGCGGTTGAGTTCTTCTTCACCGACCGGCGCAAGGCACGCACCGACAACGCCCGGCCCTACGTGGTGCGCGCGCGGCGGGTGGTGGTGGCCGCCGGCACGCTGGGCTCCACCGAGCTGCTGCTGCGCTCCAGGGGCCCGGGCCTGCCCATCTCGCAGGCTATGGGCCGCGGCTTCTCGGCCAACGGCGACATGATCGCGGTGGCGGCGGCACAGAACGACGAAGCGCTGTCCAGCGCGCCCGAAGGCGAGGCGCCGGCACAGCGCGGCATCGGGCCGACCATCACCGGGCTGCTGCGGACCTGCGCGACGCCGGGCGAGCGCCCGCTGGTGATCGAGGAGTTCGCCATTCCCGCGCCGCTGCGCCGCCTGCTGGCCGAGGTGGTGACCACCACCGACGCGCTGCAGGCGCTCGCGCACATGGACCTCGACCTGCACGCGCCAGACGAAGGGCGCGATCCACTGGCCGTGGACGACGACATGCTGCGCCGCACGCCGGTCTACGGAATGATGGGCGACGACGGGGCGGCCGGCCAGATCGGCTTCGTCGGTCATGGCGGCGAGGGCGCCGTGCTGGCCGACGCGCAGGTGCGTGTGGCGTGGCCGAAGGTGGCCGCACTGCCCGTGTTCGAGGCGCAGATGCGCGCCCTGCATGCGGCCCACGATGGCGCGGGCGGACTCGGCGGGCGCGTGCTGGCCAACCCGCTGTGGAAACCGATACCGCCGTTCGGCAGCCTCGCCGACCTGGTCGGCCAACTGGAGGGCGTGGGCTCGGTGCTGACGGTGCACCCGCTGGGCGGTTGCCGCATGGCCGACGGGTGCGAGGGCGGCGTGGTCGACAGCTGGGGCCGCGTCTACGACGGCGCTGCGGGTGCTTCTGCTGTGCCGTCGCTGCTGCCAGGCCTGGCGGTGCTCGACGGCTCGATCGTGCCGGTGTCGCTCGGCATCAACCCCTCGCTCACCATCGCCGCGTTGGCCGAGCGCGCGGTGCCCGTGCTGGCCGAGGACTGGGGCCTGGCGCTGGCCGGTTCGCCGCAGCCGCAGCCGCAGCCGTCGCAGCGCCCGTTGCGCCGCGACCTGACCCGTCCTCGCGCGCCCGCGCCCACGCGCGTCTCGCTGCGCGAGCGCATGACGGGCCGCGTGCACATCGACGGCCAGGCCTTCGCGTTGAGCGCCGAAGTGGAATTCGAGCCGTTCGACGTGCCGTCCCTGCGCGTGACGCCGCGCGTGCTGTCCCAGCCCGTGGTCGTCCTGCGCTTCGGCAAGGGCGACGATGCGCCCGTTGCGCATTGCACCGGCACCGCATCGATGCTCGTGCGCGAGAAGAGCGACAGCATCGAACGTATCCTGCGCAGCCACGGGTTGGCACGCAAGAAGCTGCTGGCGCTGGTGCAAAGCCTGTTGGACGCGCGCGCCGCTTCGGCCGGCGCCGCGATCGATGAGGACGATGCCGTCTTCGAGGGCCCCGCGATGGCCGACCTGCTGGCGCTGTGCTCGCACCTGGGGCAGGTGCGCCTCATCGAGTACGACTGGACGGTGGCGCGCATCGCGCATGGTGCGCCACTGAAGGAGGGCGACCGGCTGCGGCTCACCAAGCGCATCGCGTTCGTCGAAGGCGGCAACCCGTGGCGGCAGCTGAGCGAGGGCGAACTGCAGCTGCTCGGCCCCGATGCGCCGAAGCCGCTGGGCTGGCTGGTGCTGGACCCTTCCTACTTCGTCGAGACGTTGCAACCCCTGCTGCGCGTCGAGCACCAGCAGGACATGCCCAACCAGCTGGCCGACCTGGCCGAGCTGGCGCTGTGGGTGCTGCGCATCGTGCTGCAGGTTCACCTGTTGCACTTCGTGCCGCCGCCCGACTCGCCGCAGCGCGACTGGGAGCGCCTGCCGGGCGAGGTGTACGGCGTGCGGCCCGAGCCGGTCGAGCTCGTCACCGCGGCGGGCCCGGGCAGCGCGCCGCCGCGGCTGCTGTCGCGCTACCGCCCGCC
>NZ_BCUS01000236.1 GCF_001591345.1 Variovorax boronicumulans NBRC 103145
CGCAAGGCCGCCTGAGCTCAGCCGCGCGCGGGCCCGGACCCCGGGAAACTGATCACCCGGCGCTGCGCCGCGCCCGAGGGGCGCAGCAGCCCGCGCCGCGTGGCCTCGTGCACGGCCTGCGTGCGCGAATGGACCGACAGCTTGCGGTAGATGCTCTTGATCTGGCTGGCGACCGTGCTGTCGGAGCGGTGCAGCGCCTCGGCCACGCGCCGGTTGCTCCAGCCCTGGGCCACGAGTTCCAGCACCTTGAGTTCGCGCGGCGAGAGCAAGCCCTCGTCGCCGGTTTCTTCTTGCGTCCGGTCGAGCCCGTGCGCCGCCAGGGCCGCCTCCTCGATGTCGCACAGGATCTGCCGCGCCGTACGCGCAGCCGCCCACACGTCGCCGCGCTCGACCGCCGCCATCAGGTTGGCCAGCTCCAGCTGGTTGGCCTGGGCAAAAAGCCGCGCCGCGGCATTCGCGGCCACGGCGGGGCTCAAGGGCGGTGCGTCGTCCAGTTCCGAAATGGCACGCAGCTCGGCGCTTCCTTTGGACATGTCAATGCTCGCTCGGTCGATCAACGCTGGGAGAAAAGTAAACCTAGTGTCCCTGTGCAATGAAATTGCCATGCAGGACGCCTGCTGCGAGCCTGAGGTCGCTTTGTAAACAGCCTTGACCTTCCGTCTCAGTTCTTGGGAGAATTTCGCAAAATCTGTGATTTTTAACGCTTAGTTAGTACTATTTGTCGGGCATGGACCCTCCAGCCCCTTGGCGCCGCTCCGACCTCGCCCTATGACGCACAGCGCCGCCACGGCCCCCGAACGCCCCCTCTGTCCCCCGGGCGTGGCGCACAGCCATTTCGACGTGCACGCAGAGCCGCCCGACCGGCAGTTCCTGGCCTGGCGCGCACGCGTCGGCCATGTGATGGACGCGCTGCCCTCGCGCGACGCGCTCGAGCGCCCCTTCCACGCCGCGATCGACCGCTACGACGTGGGCGGCCTGGTCTTCACCGAATGCCGCTCCGACACGCTGGTGCTGGAGCGCTCGCTGGCCCGCGTGTCGACCGACAGCGTGCGCGACTTCGTGTTCCATGTGTTCGAGGAAGGCGGCGTGGACGACCTGCGGGTGCGGGCCACGCCGGGTGCACGCCGCAAGGGCGAAGCGCCGCCCGCCCCCGCCGGCACGCCCACGATCCTTGCGCTGGACATGAACCAGCCGGTGCGCATGCGGCGCCACGACTGCCGGGTCCACACCTTCTTCGTGCCCGGCGCGCTGGTGCAGGAGAGCTTCCCCGACCCCGAGGCCCTGCACGGGCGCACGCTGGCCTGCACCACGCCGCTGGCGCGGCTGGCGGCGGGGCACGCGATCTCGCTGGCGCGCCACATCGGCGGCATGACGCCGGCGGCGGCCCAGAGCGCGGTGCGCACGGGCGCGCAGCTGGTGGTGTCGGCCTTCGGCAAGCAGGCCGGCTTCGACGGCAACGCGCGCGCGGCGGCACGCGCCGCCATGTTCGACCGCGTGCGCCGCCATGTGCAGACGCACCTGCACCGCGCCGACCTCACGCCCGAGAGCGTGCTGGCCGCGCTGCAGCTGCCGCGCCCCACGCTGTACCGCATGTTCCAGCATGAAGGCGGACTGGGCAGCTACATCCGCAGCCTGCGGCTGCGCCAGGCGGCGAGCGACCTGGCGCGCTACCCGCATGTGATGGTGACCGACATCGCCTACGGCGCCGGCTTTCGCAGCGCCTCGGACTTCAGCCGCGCCTTTCGCCGCGCCTACGGCATCGCGCCGCAGGACTTCCGCGTGCAGGCGCTCGAACGGCGGTTCTAGGCCGCCGTGCCGAAGCCGGTGTCGAACGTGCCCTTCACGTCGAGCGGCTGCTTGATGAGCCCCACCTGCCGGTAGAAATCGGCCGTGCCCTGCTGGTCGGCGATGACCTGCGCGTCGATGGGAATCCACTGCTGCTGGCGGCGCTCGAACTGCAGCTTCGCCGCCTCGGGCGGAATGCCGATGATGCGTGCCAGCGTGGCCGAGAACGCATCGACATTGCGGTACGACCAGCGCTGCGCCTTCACCACGCGCTGCAGAAAGTCCTGCAGCACCGGCCGCTTGGCGGCAATGGCGGCGTCGGTCGCGGCGAGGTAGCTCAGCCCCGGCAGCAGGCCGCGTCCGCTGACCAGCACGCGCGCATGGCGACTGATTTCGGCCAGCGCGGTGTAGGGCTCCCAGGTGGCCCAGGCATCGACCGAGCCTTGCGTGAGCGCGAGCTTGGCATCGGCCGGCGCGAGGAAGCGGATGTTCACGTCCTCGGGCTTCAGCCCCGCCGCCGTGATCGCCTTGAGCGTGACGTAGTGGCCGATGGAGCCGCGGTTGGTGGCGATGCTCTTGCCCTTGAGTTCGGCAGCGCTCTTGAGCGGCGAATCGGGCCGCACCAGTACCGCCGTGCCGTAGGCGTCCGAGCGGTTCGCGCCGATGGCCTTGACGCGCGTGCCGGCCGCGAGCGCGAAGATCAGCGGCGCATCGCCGATCGGACCCGAATCGACCGCGCCCGCGTTGAGCGCTTCGGCCAGCGGCGCGGCGGCCGGGAACTCCGACCACTGGATGTCGTAGCCCAGCCCTTCGAGCCCGCCCGCCGCTTCGAGCAGCGCGCGCAGCCCGCCCTTCTGGTCGCCGGCCTTGAGCACCGGGCGGCCCTGCGCGCGGACGAAGGCGGGCAAGGTGGCGGTCGTGGCAGCGGCGAGGCCGCCGGCAAGCAGCTGGCGGCGCGATCGATTGAGGTGTGAGGTCATGGGTTCGTTCTCCGTAGGAAGCGATGAAAAAAAGAGAAATCAGTGGATGAAGCCGCCCTTGACGAAGCGCACCGGCTCGGCGTCCATGCGGGCGATGAGCGCGCCCAGGCCATCGGGTGGCAGCACGGCGCCTTTCGCCGAGACGGCCGGCGGGCTGTCGCTGCGGCACAGCAGGTCGTCGTCGGACCAGCCGGCCTGTCCCGGCTGGCCGCGCACGCGCAGCCAGCCGTCGCGGTCGGCGATCAGCTGCATGCCCGCGAGCTGGTCGGTGCCCGCGATGAGCGCCAGTGCCTCCCACGCGGCCGGTGAATCGGCCACGCAATCGGCGGCAATGCCTGCGGCCTTCGCCCCGGGTGGCAGCAGCTGCACCGTCACCAGGCGCGGGTCTTCGCTCGGCGCGACCGCGCCCGCC
>NZ_BCUS01000237.1 GCF_001591345.1 Variovorax boronicumulans NBRC 103145
AGCGCGCGCGCGGCGCCGACCCCGAGGCCGCGATCCGCCCCGAGGCGCTCGCGGCCATCGAGGCGGCGCGGCGCGCCGGCTGCCGGCTCGCGATCTTGTCGAACGAGCTCGACCTGTTCTACGGCGCAGGCTTTCGCCAGCGTCTTCCCTTCATGAGCGCCTTCGACGTCGTGGTGGACGCCACGCACACCGGCATCCTCAAGCCCGATGGGCGCGCCTACCAGCAGTGCCTGGACCAGCTCGGCCTGCCCGCCGACGCCTGCGTGTTCGTCGACGACCAGCTGCGCAACATCGCCGGCGCGCAGCGCGTGGGCCTGCGCACGGTGCACTTCGACGTGATGCATCCGGGTGCGAGCTATGCGCAGGCGCTCTCGATGCTGGGCGTTTCTCCTTCTTCTTCCCTTTGACCGAGTTTGCGATGACCCCGACCTTCGAACCCACCGTGCCGCGCGAGCGCGTGCAGGCCCTGATGCAGGCCGAACAGGCGCGCTATGCGCGCACCCACGCGCGCAGCGGCGAACGCTTCGCGCAGGGCCAGCAGGCCTGGCTCTACGGCGCGCCCTCGCACTGGATGCGCCGCTGGATCGGCGGCTGGCCGCTGTACGTCCAGGACGCGCAGCTGCCCTACGGCGCGCGCTTTGTCGACGTGGACGGCAACGGCTATGCCGACTTCTGCCTCGGCGACACCGGCGGCATGTGCGGCCACGGCCACCCGGCGGTGGTCGAGGCGCTGGCGCGGCAGGCGCGCGTGGGCAGCTCGCTGATGCTGCCGACCGACGATGCGGCCTGGGTCGGCGAAGAGCTGTCGCGCCGCTTCGGCCTGCCGTACTGGAACCTCACGACCTCGGCCTCGGACGCCAACCGCGCCTGCATCCGCCTGGCGCGCATGGTCACGGGCCGGCCGCGCGTGCTGGTGTTCTCGGGCTGCTACCACGGCTCGGTGGAAGAGGCGCATGTGGAGCTGCGCGACGGCGCCGTCGCGATGCGCAACGACATCCACCCCAACGGCTTTCCGCACGACCAGCTGTCGGCCGTGGTCGAGTTCAACGACGTGCCCGCGCTGGAGCGCGCGCTGCGCGCCGGCGACGTGGCCTGCGTGCTGGCCGAGCCGGCCATGACCAACTACGGAATGATCGCGCCCGCGCCGGGCTTTCACGACGCGCTGCGCCGCCTCACGCGCGAGACCGGCACGCTGCTGGTCATCGACGAGACGCACACCATCTCCAGCGGGCCCGGCGGCTACACGCGCGAGCATGGGCTCGACCCCGACATGTTCGTGATCGGCAAGGCCATCGCCGGCGGCATTCCCGCCGCCGCCTTCGGCCTCAGCGCCGAGACCGCCGAGCGCGTCTGGCAGGTGCTGCCCAAGCTGCATCCGACGAAGCGCCAATCGGCGCACGCCGGCTTCGGCGGCACGCTGGCGGGCAACGCGCTCACCGTGGCCGTGATGCGTGCGGTGCTCTCGCAGGTGCTCACGCCCGAGGCCTTCGATCGCATGCTGGCGCTCGCGCAGCGCCTGGCCGAAGGCGTCAACGCCAGCATCGCCGCCGCGGGATTGCCGTGGCATGCCACGCAGGTTGGCGCGCGCGTGGAGACGCTCTTTTGCGCCGACGCGCCGCGCAATGCGAGCGACGTGCGCCGCACGCGCGACGGCGAGCTCGAAGCGCTGCTGCACCTGTACATGATGAACCGCGGCGTGCTCATCACGCCCTTCCACAACATGATGCTGTGCTGCCCCGGCACCACCGAGTGCGAGGTCGACGAGCACAACGCGGCCTTCGCCGAGTTCGTGCGGGAGTGCAAGGGATGAGCACGCCCGATCTCTTCGGCCTGCAGGGCAAGGTCGCGCTGATCACCGGTGGCGGGCGCGGCATCGGCGCGGCCATCGCGCAGGTGTTCGCCGAAGCCGGTGCCTCGGTGCTCATCGCCAACCGCACCGGCAGTGCGGGCGAAGCCGTGGCGGCCGAGTTGCGTGCGCGTGGCTTTGCGGCGCAGGCGATGGCCTGCGACATCGGCCGGCGCGACGAGGCCGAGCGCGCGGTGGCTGAGGCGGTGCGCGTGTTCGGCGCGCTCGACATCGTGGTCCACAACGCGGCCGTGAATCCGTGGGCCGCCATCGACGCGATGACCGACGAGCAGTTGGAGCACACGCTGGCCGTCAACCTCAAGGCCTGCTTCTGGCTCACGCAGGCCGCTGTGCCGCACCTGCGTGCGCGCGGCGGCGGGCGGCTGCTCGTCACCTCGTCGGTGACCGGGCCGCGCGTGGCCATGCCGGGCAGCGCGCACTACGCGGCCAGCAAGGCCGGCGTGAACGGTTTCATCCGCACCGCAGCGCTGGAGTACGCGCGCGAGGGCATCACCGTGAACGGCGTGGAGCCGGGCTATATCGCCAAGCAGGGCGGCTCGCTGCTGTCCGACCCGGCGAAGGCCGCGCGCATCGCGCGCCACATTCCGGCCGGCGAACTGGGGCGGCCCGAGGACATCGCCTACGCGATGCGCTTCCTGGCGAGCCCGGCGGCGCGCTACATCACGGGGCAGACGATCGTGGTCGATGGCGGCTCGACCTTGCCTGAAAGCCCGTTCTTCGCGGAGGCATCGGAATGACCGCGCGCCTGCAAGGCAAGGCCTGCCTCGTCGTCGGTGCAGCGACCGGTATCGGCGCCGCCGTGGCCGCGCGCTTCGCGGCCGAGGGCGCGCGCGTCGCCGTGGCCGGCTGGCCGCGTC
>NZ_BCUS01000238.1 GCF_001591345.1 Variovorax boronicumulans NBRC 103145
CGGCGGCGCCGTGCCAGGCGTCCCGTTGCGTGCCCTGCCTCCGGTCACCCTGGCGTGCGCCAGCGGGTGCGGCGTCCCGGAGGCTCAGGCTTTTTTTGGGGCGGCCTGCTGCGCGGAGATCAGCGGGCGCAGCGGCTTCACGCGCTCGATGCCGACGGGCTCGGGCGGCATCGCACCCCAGTCGCCATCGCCGGCATCGCGTGCAGGCGTGTCACCCGGGTTGCGATGAGGTGCGGGTGGCGCCATCGGAGGCGCCACGGCCGCGTCGGCCGCCGGATGGCGCCGATGCAGCAGCACCGCTTCGGCCACGCGCTGCACATGGTCGTCGGTGATCGATGCCGCGCCTTCCCACGCCGCCAGCGCACGCGCCGAGCGCAGCATCACGAGGTCGGCACGCAGGCCATCCACGCCGGCCGCGATGCACAGCGCGCCGACGGCTTCGTGCACCGCATCGCCATACGGCAAGGCCGCCGCGTCCGCCACGCGCGCGCGCGCACGCCCCAGCGCTGCCGCGAGTTCGGCCTCTTCCTTCGCATGCGCCGCGCGAAAGCCTTGCGGGTCCGCGTCGAAGGCCAACCGCGCACGCACGATGGCCTGGCGCTCGGCCGCATCCTGCAGGTTGCGCAGCCGCACGCACAGGCCGAAGCGATCAAGCAGCTGCGGGCGCAGCGTGCCCTCTTCCGGGTTCATGGTGCCCACGAGCACGAAGCGCGCAGCATGCCGGTGCGAGATGCCGTCGCGCTCCACCACGTTGACGCCGCTGGCCGCCGCGTCGAGCAGCGAGTCGATGAGCGCGTCGGGCAGCAGGTTGATCTCGTCGACGTACAGCACGCCGCCGTGCGCGCGCGCCAGCAGGCCGGGCGCAAATTTCAGTTCGTGGCCGGCCAGCGCCTGCCCCAAGTCGAGCGTGCCCACGAGGCTTTCGAGGCTCGCGCCCAGCGGCAGCGTGACGAAGGGCGCGCCGGGCAGCAGCTCGGCGAGCGCGCGCGCGGCCGTGGTCTTGGCGGTGCCGCGCGGGCCTTCGATGAGCACGCCGCCCAGCGCGGGATCGACCGCGGCCAGCAAGAGCGCCTGGCGCAGTTGCGGCTGGCCGGCGATCGCGGCAAAGGGGAACGGCACCGGCATCGGGGCGGCTGTGGTCATCGGGGGCTTCCTTCCATCTGCTGCTCGTGGTCGAGCAGCAGGCTTTCCAATTGGTCCTTGTAGTCGCCAGGCGACTGCCAAAGGCCGCGCTGCATGGCTTCGAGCAGGCGGTTGAGCATGTCCTGCAGCGCGCGCGGATTGTGCGCGTTCACGAAGTCGCGGGTGGCGGCGTCGAGCACGTAGGCGTCGGCCACCATCGCGTACTGGTGGTCGCCCACCACGCGCGCGGTGGCGTCGAAGCCGAAGAGGTAGTCGACCGTGGCAGCCATCTCGAAGGCGCCCTTGTAGCCGTGGCGCTTCACGCCGTCGATCCACTTGGGGTTGACCACGCGCGCGCGGATCACGCGGCTGATTTCTTCCTTCAGCGTGCGCACGCGCGGGGCCTGCGGGTTGCCATGATCGCCGTGGTACATCGCGGGCTGCTGCCCGCTCAGGTGGCGCACGGCGGCGGCCATGCCGCCCTGGAACTGGTAGTAGTCGTTGGAGTCGAGCAGGTCGTGCTCGCGGCTGTCCTGGTTCTGCAGCACGACGTTCATGGCGCGCAGCCGGCGCACCAGCGCATCGCCGGCGGGCACGCCGTCGCTGCCCTGGCCGTAGGCATGGGCGCTGCCGCCGACGTAGGCCTTCGACAGGTCGTCGTCGGTCTGCCAGTCGCCGTGGTCGAACAGCGGCTGCAGGCCCGAGCCGTAGCTGCCGGGCGCGGAACCGAACACGCGCCAGCCGGCCTGCGTGCGCGCCTCGCCGGGCGCCACGCCCTGCGCTTCGAGCGCGGCGGCCTCGCGCAGGATGCGGGCGCGGATCGGGTTGCGCTCGGCGTCTTCGTCCTCCTGCGCGGCCACGGCCTGCACGGCCGCGTCGAACATCTGCACGGCGTTGGGAAAGGCGTCACGGAAGAAGCCCGAGATGCGCAGCGTGACATCGATGCGCGGACGGCCGATGCCGACCGTTGGCAGCACTTCGAAATCGACCACGCGCTGGCTGCCTGGTGCCCACTTGGGCCGCACGCCGATGAGCGCGAAGGCCTGCGCCAGGTCGTCGCCGCCGGTGCGCATGGTGGCCGTGCCCCAGACCGACAGGCCCAGCGCCACGGGGTAGTCGCCGTGCTCCTGCAGATGGCGTTCGACCAGCTGCGCGGCCGACTTGAGCCCGAGCATCCAGGCCGTGGGCGTGGGGATGGCGCGCGTGTCGACCGCGTAGAAGTTGCGCCCGGTCGGCAGCACGTCGGGCCGGCCGCGCGAAGGCGAGCCGCTCGGGCCCGGCGGCACGAAGCGGCCTTGCAGTGCGCGCGACAGCTGACGCAGTTCTTCTGCGCCGCACGCATCGAGCGCGGGCGCGAGACGGTGCGCGATGCGGCCCATCACGGCGGCGGTGCACGGCAGCCCGGGCGGGCAGGCGCCCGCTT
>NZ_BCUS01000239.1 GCF_001591345.1 Variovorax boronicumulans NBRC 103145
CGAGGCGCCGGCGCTGTCGCGCTGCGCGCGCAGGCGGCCCCACAGGTCGACCTCGTAGCGCGCATCAAGCCCGAGCGCGCGCCGGTTGTCGCTCACATTCGCATCGCCGCCGAGCCGGCCCTGGCGCTGCACATCGGCGGTGGCCGACAGCTCGGGCCAGGCCGAGGCGCCGGTGATGCGCTCCTGGGCCTCGGCCTGGCGCAGGCGCGCTTCGGCGGCGTCGCCGTCGGGGTTGCCGGCATCGACCGCGGCGACGAAGGCCGGCAGCTCGGTGCTGCCGAAGCCGCCCCACCACGGGTCTGCGACGGGGGCTGCAGTGGCGGGCGCATCGGCCGATGGCGTCGCGCAGCCCGCGAGCAGCAACAGCGCCGCCAGGGCCAGCGCGGCGGGAGAGAAGAAAAGGCGCGTCATGGCAGTCGTCATTCGGAAGACAGGGCCGCGACCGGGTCGAGCGCGGCGGCCTTGCGGGCCGGCATGAAGCCGAACACCAGGCCGGTGAGCACGGCGCAGCCGAAGGCGCCCGCGATGGCCGTGAGGGAAAAGATCACCGGCACGCTCCACACGATGAGCGCGGCGCCCACGAGCAGCCCGCCCACCACGCCCGCGACGCCGCCGGTCACCGTGACCAGCACCGCCTCGACGAGGAACTGCCGCAGGATGTCGCGCTGGCGTGCGCCGGTGGCCATGCGGATGCCGATCTCGCGCGTGCGCTCGCGCACGGTCATGAGCATCACGTTCATCACGCCGATGCCGCCGACCACGAGCGACACCGCCGCGATCAGCCCGAGCATCACGGTCATGGTGCGCTGGGTCTGCGCGCGCGCCTTGATCGACTCGGTCTGGTTGAACACCTGCACGTCGCGCACGTGGCGCTGCGCGGCCAGCACCTCGACGATCTCGGCCGCCGTCTCCGAGGCCTTGTCGACGTCGTGCACGGCCACCGCCACCCAGGTCGGGTGGTTGCTGCCGTACAGCCGCGCGGCGGCGGTGGAGAAGGGCACGATCACGCGCTCGTCCTCGCTGGCCTGGCCGCCGCCCGCGCCCTTGGCGGCGAGCACGCCCAGCACGTCGAAGGGCACGTTGTCCAGCAGGATGCGCTGGCCCACCGGGTTGGTGCCGTCGGCGAACAGCGCGGCCTGCACGCGCTCGCCGATCACCGCGACCTTGGCCAGGCTTTGCTCGTCGCTCTCGTCGAAGAAGATGCCGCGCGCGGTCGGCCACTTCAGCGCCTGCTCGAAGTCGGTGGTGGCGCCGCCGCCCTCGGTGCGGTGGTCCACGTTGCCGCGCCGCGCGACCACGAAGCCCTCGATGTAGGGCATGGCCACACGCACGTTGGGCAGGCGGCGGATGGTGTCGACGTCGGCCAGCGTGAGCTTGCCGCCGCGCCCGCGCGCGCTGTCGGGAATGGCGGCCACGTACATCTTGTCGGCGCCGAACAGCGAGATCTGCTTCATCACCGCCTCCTGCGAGCCGGTGCCGACCGCGAGCATCACGATGACCGAGGCCACGCCGATCACGATGCCCAGCAGCGTGAGGCCGGTGCGAAAGCGGTGGATCCACATCACGCGCCAGGCCGCGCGCAGCGCCTCGTGCAGTTCGGAGAGCAGGGCGCGCGGCGTGTCGGCGGCGTCGGCTGTGGTGGCAGGCGAGGGCAAGGGAAGCGGCTCTGGCGGCGCTGCGACGGGCGCACGCCCGCTGTCCGACACGATGCAGCCGTCGCGGATCTCGATCACGCGGCGCGCGCGCTGCGCCACCTCGCGGTCGTGCGTGATGAGGATCACGGTGTGGCCGGCGGCGGCCATCTCGTCGAGCAGCGCCATCACCTCTTCGCCGCTGCGCGAGTCGAGCGCGCCCGTGGGCTCGTCGGCCAGCACGATGCGCCCGCCGTTCATGAGCGCACGCGCGATCGACACGCGCTGCTGCTGGCCGCCCGACAGCTGGTGCGGCCGGTGGCCCAGCCGATCGCCCAGGCCCAGGCGCGTGAGCAACGCGCGTGCGCGCGCGGCGCGCTCGGCGGGCGCCGCGCCGGCGTAGATGGCGGGCATCTCGACGTTCTCCTGCGCCGACTCGGTGGAGATCAGGTGGTAGCCCTGGAACACGAAGCCGAAGGCCTCGCGTCGCAGCCGCGCGAGCGCGTCGGCGTCCATGCCGGCCACGTCCTGGCCGGCGAACAGGTAACGCCCGCCGGTCGGGCGGTCGAGGCAGCCCAGCAGGTGCATCAGCGTCGACTTGCCCGAGCCCGAGCTGCCGACGATGGCGACGAACTCCCCCGCATGCAGCTCCAGCGTGATGCCGCGCAGCACCTCGACGGCCGGCGCGCCGTCGTGGCCGCCGTAGGACTTGCGCAGGTCGTGCAGCGCGATCAGCGGGGTCGTCTTCGTCTCGGCCGCACTCACAGCTGGAACTTCCGCGTGCCGCTGCCGGCCGCGCGCTCGCCGGTGATCAGGCGCTCGCCTTCGGCGAGGCCTTCGAGCACCTCACCCGAGAGCCGGTCGCGCACGCCGATGCGCACCTCGCGCGGCGCGGGCTGGCCGTCGGGGCC
>NZ_BCUS01000240.1 GCF_001591345.1 Variovorax boronicumulans NBRC 103145
GGCCGGCAGCTCGGCGCCGCCGCCGATGGGCAGCGACTCGGTCGAGGCGGTGCGCGAGCGGCCCAGGTGGCGCAACACGTGGTCGGTGGCTTCTTCGGCCAGGGCGCGGAAGGTGGTCCACTTGCCGCCCACGAGGCCCACGATGGGCACGTCGCGCGTGGCGCTCGGCGGGTCGACCACCACCGAGTGGTCGCGCGAGATCTGGCCCGGCTTGTCGGCGTCGGAGCGCGCCAGCGGGCGCACGCCGACATAGGTGTAGATCACGTGGTTGCGGTCGAAGGCCATGTTGGGGAACACCTCGCGCAGCACGTCGATCAGGTAGTCGATCTCGGCCGGCTCGGTGACGATCTGGTCGGGGTCTTCCACCGGGATGTCGGTGGAGCCCACCAGCACGCGGTCGAGGAAGGGATAGACGATGCACACGCGCCCGTCCACCGCCTCGAAGTAGGCCATGCGGCCTTCGAGCGCGTCGCGCAGCGCCGGGTGGTCGAGCACGAGGTGCGAGCCCTTGGTGCCCATCACGCGCGGGCCGGCGCCGCCGAGCACGGCCGCGCTGCGGTCGAGCCAGGCGCCGGTGGCGTTCACCACGGTGTCGGCCGTGACGCGCACCAGCGCGCCGGTGATCTCGTCGCGCAGCGTGAGGATGTTGCCCGCGCAGCCCGTCACGCGGCAGTAGTTGGCGGCGGCCGAGCGCGGCTGGTCGCGGCAGGCGTCGCCGATGAGCTCGAGGATCAGCCACTCGGGATGGCTGATCCAGGCGTCGAAGAAGGTGGCGGTCCAGCGGATCGCGGCGCGGAACAGGCGGCGGTCGTTGGTGGGCACGCGGCTGATGCGGTGGCCCGGCATCACGCGCTGGCGGCGGCCCAGCAGGTCGTACAGGCGCAGGCCCGCGGCCACGGCCAGCAGGCCGCGCGTGCGCTGCGGTGGCGTGCGCCCGAAGAACTTGAGCGCGCTGCTCAGCAGCCCGCCGAAGAAGCTCGACAGCGGCACCACGGTCTTCAGCGGCTGCACCAGGTGCGGCGCGTTGCGCAGCAGCAGGTTGCGCTCGCGCGTGGCCTCGGCCACCAGCGAGAAACTGCCGTTTTCCAGGTAGCGCAGGCCGCCGTGGATCATGCGCGAAGGCGCGCTGCTGGCGCCCGCGCCGAAGTCGCCCTTGTCGACGATGAGGCAATCGACGCGCTGCAGCGACAGGTCGCGGAACACGCCCACGCCGTTGATGCCGGCGCCGACGATCACCGTCGAAAAGTGGCGGCCCTCAAGAGAGGCTGGCCGGACAAAAGGCAGTTGCCACGCGCTCATGACGCACCGCCCGAAAGATGGTTGAAGACAGGAGACATGCGATCGATCAGTTCGTTGAATTCGGCGTTGAAATCGGCATGGGCCCGCGCGTCGCGCGCGTCGGGTTCGATGAGTTCGCAGGGCGCGCGCAGCGGGCTGGCAGGCCCCGCGTCGTCGAGGTCCTGCGACATCGCGGCATACAGGGCGGCGCCGCGCGCGCCGGTTTCGTCGTCGGCGCAGCGCTCGACCGGGTGGCCCAGCAGCGCCGCGAGCAGGCGCACCAGGCGCGCATCGCTGGCACCGCCGCCCAGCACGCTGGAGGCCGACACCGGCAGACCCTGCGACGCGAGGCGCGCGGTGTGGCGCGCATGCAGCGCGGCCACGGCATCGACCACGGCGCGCGCCATGTCGGCCGGCGTGTGGTGGCTCTTGAGCCCGACGAAGCCGGCCGTGATGCCGCCCCCGCCGTTGATGAAGGGAAGAAAGCGCAGCCCGTTCGCGCCGAGCGGCACGCCCATGGCCAGGTCGACCACGGCGCGCGCATCGGGCAGCCCGAGCGCGCCGGCCAGCCATGCGATGTTGGCCATCGACGAGGGGCTGTTCTCCATGTACAGGCGCTCGCGGGTGCGGCCGAAGTTGACGAGCGCGGCGACCTCCGGCTGCGGCGCGATCACCGGACCGATGACCGCATTGACGCACCACGTGCCCAGCACCGACACGGCGCGGCCGCGGTCTTCGGCGCCGATGGCGGTCATCGAGGCGAGCAGGTCGATGGCGCCCATCGCCACCGGAATGCCGGCGGGCAGGCCGCACAGCGCCGCCTCGGCCGCGCGCAGCCGGCCCATGGTCTGGCCGCTGGGCACCAGCGGGCCGAAGGCACGCGGCCCGAGGCCGTCGATGCCCGCGACCTCGAAGGCCAGGGGCGACCAGTCGCCGGTGGCCAGCGAGAGCAGGCCGGCGGTGCTGGCGTCGCTCGCGTCGGTGGCGATTTCGCCGGTCAGCAGGAAGCCGAGGTAGTCCTTGGCGAACAGCAGGCGGTGCAGCTCGCCGCGCTGCACGGCGTCGGCGCCCAGCAGCTCGGCCGCGATCACCGTGGGCTGGCCGGGCCAGGGGCGGCAGCCGACGTCG
>NZ_BCUS01000241.1 GCF_001591345.1 Variovorax boronicumulans NBRC 103145
CACCAGCGCGGGCGCCGCGACGCTGAAGCCCACGGTGCCGACCGCACCGAGGAACCCGAGCACGGCCAGCCCGCCGATGCCCAGCGTCGACGACAGCACCATGCCGAGCAAGGCCAGCAGCGACACCGCGCGCAGGCTCTCGGCCCACACCATCAGGCGACGGCGCGACATGCGGTCCGCGAGCAGGCCCATCGGCAGCGAGACCAGCAGGAAGGGCAGCGTCTGCACCGCCGCGAGAAAGCCGATCTCGCCCGGCCCGGCGCCGAGCGCGAGCACGGCCACCAGCGGCACGGCCGCGAGGCTCAGTTGTTCGGCGGACTGCGCCGCCAGATTGGCCCAGGCAAGATGGGAGAAAGAACGGGGAAGCGGCGAGGGCATGGGGCGGCACACGAAGAGAAAGACCGCATCCTCGGGGCCGCGCCCCTTCGCCGCTGGCCGTTTACGGACGTGAAAGCCTCAGCCCGCGTTCATCTGCTCGAACCACTCGGCCACACACACCGCCTCGGGCGCCGCATCAGGCGCAAGGCCGTAGTAGTAGCGCTCCAGCGTCATCCGCAACGCAGGCAACGGCGATTGCAGCCGCCCCGAGGCCAGGTCGTGCGCCACCAGCGAGGTCGGCGCCAGCGCGATGCCCAGGCCGTCGACCGCGGCCTGCAGCACGAAGTGCAGGTGATCGAACTGCAGCCGCCCAGCCGGCCGGGCGCGCGGTGCGCCGACCTGCTTCTTCCAGTCGTCCCAGTCGTCCTTGCGCGTGCGCGCCGACAGCAGCACGTGCGAGGCGAGGGCGCGCAGGTCGGGCAGCGGCTGCGCCTTGAACAGCGCGGGCGCGCCGACCACCAGCACTTCGTCTTCGAGGAAAGGCCGCACCTGGATCGACGACGGCCAGCCCTCGAGGCCGCGGCGCACGGCGATGTCGAAGCTGTCGGTGGCCTGCTCGGGTATCACGGTGCTGGTGACGACCTGCGGCTCGATATCGGGATGGCGTTCCACGAACGATGGCAGCCGGGGAATGAGCCAGCGCACCGCGAACGACGGCCGCACGTTGATGCGCACCGCGCGCGCCGAGCCCTGCAGTTGCAGCGCGCGGGCCGCCGCGTGGATCTGCGCGAGCGCGGGTTCGGTCTCCGCAAAGAACTGCTGGCCTTCGGGCGTCAGCGTGACCTGCCGGATGCGACGCTCGAACAGCGCCACGCCCAGGCAGGCCTCGAGGCTCTTGATCTGCCGGCTCACCGCACTGTGCGTCACGTGCAGTTCGACCGCGGCACGCGTGAAGCTCAGGTGGCGGGCCGCCGCCACGAAGGCGCGCACGGCATGGAGGGGCGGTTCGCGAAGCGGCATGCGTGCGATTTTCTCACGCATGCCGCGCGGGAATGTCGTTTGTCGGCGGGCGTCGCGAGCGGGCACGATACGGGCTCGATGTCCGCCGCACCACCGCTTTCTCCCGCCGCTCCTGTCCGTTCCACCGACCTGGATTCCCGCCACGCCGCCATGGCACTTGGCCTGTCGCTGCCGGCCGACGTGGTGCTGTACCTGCTGCTGCCCATGTACGCGTCGCAGTTCGGCGTCTCGCTGGCCGAGGTCGGGTTGCTGCTGGCGGCCAACCGGCTGGTGCGCATCGCGGGCTACGGCTGGGTGGCGCGTTTCTATGCACGCCACGGCGACCGGGCGAGCTGCACGCTGGCCGTGGTGGCCGCCGCATGCTGCGGGCTGGGCTACGCCACGCTCTCGGGTTTCTGGGCGCTGTTGCCGCTGCGGCTGACCTGGGGCCTGTGCTTCGCGGCGCTCAACCTGTCGACGCAGGCCCTGGCCACGGCCGACCCGATCGGTGCCGCGCGGCGCAGCGGGCGTTCGCGCGCCCTCATCGCGACCGGGCCGGTGCTCGCGCTGCCGCTCGGTGCGCTGCTGGCGTACACGGTCGGTCCGCGCGCGATCTTCGGTGTGCTGGCGGTGGTGTCGTTGCTCGCGCTGTTCGTCACGCGGCGGCTGCCGTCGAGGCCGCACCACAGTGCCGCGCCGACACGGCGCTTCTCGCGGCCGAATGCGCTGGACGGCTGGTCGTTCATGGAAGGGCTGGCGCTCGACGGCCTGTTCATCGTGGGCCTGTCGTACCTCGGCAAGGACCTGCTGCCCGGCGGCGCGGTGATCGTGGCCGGTGTGCTGATGGCGCTGCGCTACCTTGCGGAAATCTTTCTCGGGCCGGTGGGCGGGCGCATGGCGGAGCACTTCGGCGCCGAGCGCCTGCTCGTGAGCCTGTCGCTGGTGACGTCGCTCGCGCTCGTGGGCTTCGGCCTGGGCTGGCTGTGGAGCTGCGCGGCGCTGATCGTGGTGTTGCGCGCGCTGCAGCTGCCGCTCCTGCCGCCCATCGTGGCGCGTCGCACACCGGGGCCGGAGCGCGTGCGGG
>NZ_BCUS01000242.1 GCF_001591345.1 Variovorax boronicumulans NBRC 103145
ACCAGCGTGTTGCTGGCCTGGCCGTTGGTGCCGCTCAGCGTGTTGGCCGTGGCGCCGGCATCGGCGGTACATGACAGCACGGTGGTGTAGTTGGCCAGTGTGCCCGGCGACATCGTCTCGGCCGGGAAGGTGAGCGTGTCACCCGCGGCCACCGACACCGCGGTGCCGCTGGTGCCCGCCGTCGGCGCCGTCGCCGTGAACGCGGCGGTGTTGCTCGCGCCGCCCGTGGTCGCGCCGATGCTCGCCACGTTGCCGGTGGTGCTGCCGGCGCTCCAGGCCTTGGCCAGTTGCAGCGTCGCGGTCCTGCGCGTGTTGGTGTAGGCGCAGTTCACCGCGCTGTCCGACGGCATGGTGAAGGTGCGGCTCAGGCCGCTGCCGCTCACCGTCACCGCGCTGCCGTCCGACACCTTGGTACAGGCCAGCGTCGTGGTGTAGTTGGCGGCATTGCCGGTGGTGAAGGCCTCGGCCAGCGTCACCGTGGCGCCGCTCGCCGCGGTGGCCGTGGCGTTGGTGGTGGTGGCCGGCGCGGTGGACGTGCCGGCGGTCGCGCCCGTCACTTCGGCGGCGTTGCCGCTGACCGTCAGGTTGACCTTGTCGCCGGCGATGGCGCCGCTCCAGCTCTTGGACAAGGTCACTGCCGCCGTCTTGCGCGTGTTGGCGTAGGTACAGACGATGGCCGTGTCGGCCGCGCCCACCGTCAGCGTGTTGCCCGACAGGCCGCTGGTGCCGGTGCAGCTCAGCGCGCTGGTGTAGTTGGCGGCGCTGCCGGTGGTGAAGCTCTCGGCCAGCGTGATGACGCTGCCCACGGGCACGGCCTGCGCGGTGCCGGTGTCGGTCTCGGCGGCCGTGTTGGCCACCGAGGCCAACGTGGTCAGGCCCGTGCCGGTGACGCTCACCGCGTCGTTGACGATCGCGCCCGACCAGGTCTTGGCCAGCGTGACGGTCGCCGTCTTCGCGGTGTTGGTGATCTCGCAAATGATCGGCAGGCCCGCGTCGGCGTTGCCCAGGGTCAGCAGGTTGCCGCTGAGCGAACCGCCGCCGGTGCAGCTCCAGGCGCTGGCGGTGTACGAGCCGGCGTTGGTGCCGAAGGGCGTCTCCGACAGCGTCACGGTGTCGCCCACCGCCACGCGCTGCGCGCCGCCGGTGTCGGTCTCGTTGGGCGTGTTGGCCGTGGCCTGCAGGTTGAAGGCGTAGCCGATGTTGTGGTTCGGGTGCACCGTGCCCGAGGCGGTCAGCGTGAAGGCGTCGTTGACCAGCGCGTTGACCCACTTCTTGCGCAGCTGCACCGTCGGCGCCTTGGCGTTGGTGACGGTACAGACGATGTTCGAGCCCGCCACCGTCGCCGCGGCGTTCAGCGTGAACTGGTTCGTGTTCTGCGCGGTGCCGCGCGTCACCGTGCCGCCGCTGCCCATGCCGGTGCAGGTGACGTCGGTGATCACGTAGTCGGGCACGCCCGTGGCCGGCGTGTAGGTTTCGGTGAAGGTGGTCGCCGTGCCCGTCGCGGTCAGCGTCTGCACCGGCCCGTTGACGGCCGTGCCGGCCACGGTGGTGGTGATGGTGTGCGCGGCCACGCCGTTGGTGCCCGTGAAGTCGAAGCCGGCCACGCCGCCGAGCGAACGCTTGGCGAGGGTCAGGGTCGCGGGCTTGCCGGTGTTGGTGTAGGTACAGACGATGGCCTTGCCCGCGTCGGTCGCGCCGATCAGCAGCGTGTTGCTGTTCTGGCCGTTGGTTCCACTCAGCGCGTTGGCCGTGGCGCCACCCCCTGCCGTACACGACAGCACCGTGTTGTAGCTCGCGAGCGAACCCGTGGGCATCGTCTCGGCGGGCAGCGTGATGGTGTTGCCTGCCACCACGTTCACCGTGCTGCTGTTGCCCGCCGTGGGCGCGGTCGCCGTGAACGCCGTGGTGTTGCTCGCGCCGCCCGTGCTCGCGCCGATGCTCGCGACGTTGCCGCTGATGGCGCCGGCGCCCCAGGATTTGGTCAGTTGCAGCGTGGCCGTCTTCGGCGTGTTGGTGTAGGTACACAGGATCGCCTTGCCCGCATCGGCCGGGCCGATCAGCAAGGTGTTGGTGGCCTGCCCGTTGGTGCCGCTGAGCGCGTTGGCCGTAGCGCCGCCGCCGGCCGTACAGGCCAGCACCGTGTTGTAGTTCGCCAGCGTGCCCGTGGGCATCGTTTCCGCGGGGAAGGTGATGGTGTTGCCGGCGACCACGGTCACGGCCGCGCCGCTGTTGGCGCCCGTGGGCGCCGTCGCCGTGAAGGCGGCGGTGTTGTTCGCGCCGCCCGTGCTCGCGCCCAGGCTCGCCACGTTGCCGGCGATGCTGTTCGCGCCCCAGGCCTTGGCGATCTGCAGCGTCG
>NZ_BCUS01000243.1 GCF_001591345.1 Variovorax boronicumulans NBRC 103145
GCCAGCGGCTGGGCCGCGATGTCGAAGGCGATGCGCGCGGCCTGCGGCCGAAGCGGCGCCGCGTCGGACTGCGCGCGGGCGCTCATCCACGGCCCGGTCATGCAGGCGACCAGCGCGATGCCGGCCAGGGAGACGAGAGGAAAGGAAGGAGGTGCATGCCGCATGAGTTCGATACGCCCGGCGAAAGCCACGGCCCGGGGGGCATGTCGAAGCGGATGCTAGGTTCGCTGCATGACGTTCGGATGACTTGGCCGGTCAGCGCGAGGCCTTCTCAGCACTTCGGCGACCCGGCCTGCGCGCAGATCGGCACGAAGATCCGCGCCCCCGCGCGCTGCACCAGCAACGCCGCCGTGCCGTCGGCCCCCTCCAGCGCCTGGGCCAGGGCTTCGGCGCTGTCGATCGGCTGGCCGTTGAGCGCCAGAATGACGTCGCCCGGCTGCACGCCCGCGCGCGACGCCGCGACGTTCACGCGCTGCACCAGCAGCCCGCCCTCCACGCGCAGGAACTGCCGCTCGGCCGGCGCCAGCGGGCGCACCGCGAAGCCCAGGCGCGAAGGCACCGAGGCCGCCGTCGCCGCCTCGCCCTGCAGGCGCGGCGTGTCGTAGCCCTCCACCTTCACCTCGACCACGTGCTCGGCGCGGTCGCGCCACACCATGAGCCGCGCGCGCTGCCCCGGCACCTGCTCGGCGATGAAGCCCAGCGCGTCGGCCGCCTGCACCACCTCGCGGCCCTGCACCGACAGGATCACGTCGCCGGTCTTCAGCCCGCCCCGCGCCGCCGCGCCGCGCGACTCCACGTCGGTGACCAGCGCGCCGGCCGGGCGCGGCAGGCGGAAGGTGTCGGCCAGCGCCTGCCCCACCTCCTGCACGGACACGCCGATGCGCCCGCGCGTGACGGTGCCGGTGGCCAGCAGCTGGTCCTTGATGCGCATGGCGGCGTCGATGGGAATGGCGAACGACAGCCCCTGGTAACCGCCGCTTCGGCTGTAGATGCGCGAGTTGATGCCGATCACCTCGCCGCGCAGGTTGAACAGCGGCCCGCCCGAATTGCCGGGGTTGATCGGCACGTCGGTCTGTAAAAACTGCATCGACTCCGCGCCCGGCAGCAACCGCCCCTTGGCGCTGACGATGCCGGCCGTCACCGAGTTGCCGAAGCCGTAGGGCGAGCCGATGGCGGCCACGCCGTCGCCGGGCTCCACGTCCGCCGGGTCGCCGATGCGCACCGTGGGCAAGCCGGTCGCGTCGATCTTCAGCAAGGCCACGTCGGCCAGTGCGTCCAGGCCGATGAGCCGCGCCCGGAACTCGCGCCGGTCGGGCAGCTTCACGCGGATCTGCGTGCCGTGCGCGACCACGTGCGCGTTGGTGAGGATGAGCCCGTCGGCGCTCACGAGGAAGCCGCTGCCCAGGCTGCTCTCGTCGGCCTCGGCCGGCGGTGCGCGCAGCAGCCAGCGGTCGCTGAAACGGCGCGCCGGCGCCGACGGCCGCTCCACGCCGATGTGGACCACGGCCGGCCCGAAGGCCTTCACCAGCGCCGCGAGCCCCGGCACGGGCCAGGGCATGGCGGCGTGCAGCGGCACTGCAGCCGCAAGGCCCAGCAGCGCCACGCAGAGGCGGCGCGATCGGTCAGGTGCGCGCGACAAAGCTCAGCGTGAGTTGCAGCACCATCGGCTGGCGCATGTCGCGCGGCGGCGGCTCGGCCAGCGGCTGCGCGGTGAGCAGCGCGCGCAGGTCGGTGTCGGCCTGCGCATCGCCCAGCGACTCGAAGGCCACGCGCTCGACCTTGCCGCTGCCCGCGACCCACACGCGCACCACCACCGGCGCGGGCGGCACGGGCTGGCCCTCTTTCAGCATGCGGTCCTGCATCCACGTGTGCAGCCGCACCACGGTGTCGCTGGCCGGGTCGCTGAGCGACGACTGCAGCTGGTTGCTGGCGAGGTTGGCGTAGCTGATCCAGTGCTGCGGCACCTGCGGCTGGGCCTGCGCCGATGCGGCCAGGGGCGCGGCGGCGGCGGACAGCCCGAGGCCGAGCCCGCCGAGCGCCAGGCGCAGGCGGCGCCAGCCGCGGGTCTTGCCGGAAGAAGAGGTCATGGGAGTTCCAATGAAAAGTCGAAGAAGGACGCTCAGCCGCACAGCACGCCGACCGACAGGGTCGAGGCCCGCGCGGCGGGCGACTGTTGAGGACCGAGCTGCGGTTCGCGGCTGTGCGCGTAGGCGATGCCGTGGGCGTCCAGGAAGTCGCGCAGGCGCGCCGCCGGCACCGCGCGCACCCGCGTCACGCCGCCCGCCA
>NZ_BCUS01000244.1 GCF_001591345.1 Variovorax boronicumulans NBRC 103145
CCTGCCCGTGGCCGGCAGCGTGGTCCGCATCACGGTGCTGCCGCTCAAACCTTCGCACCCGCTGGCCGTGCTGCGCCAGCGCCACCGCGCGCTCGTGGTCTTCGCCCATCCGGCCGAGGCGGCGCCCGTGGAGCCGCGGCAGCTGGAAAGCCTGCTCGGCCTGAGCCCGACCGAAGCGCGGCTCGCGCTGCTCCTGGCGAGCGGCAAGACCGTGAAGGACTTCGCCGCCGCGCAGCACTGCTCCGAACACACGGCGCGCAGCCACCTGCGCAACGTGATGCGCAAGACCGACTGCCACCGGCAGGCGGAACTGGTGCTGCTGGTGCAGTCGCTGCGGGACTGAGCAGCAGGTTCTACTGCGAACGGGGGATGGCGCCGCGCGGCGGTTGCGAGAACCATGGCGCCCTCTACACGAGGAGTTCGCCATGGCTGTCTACTGGGACGAGACCAAGATGCAGATGGGTCCGCACGGCACCGCGACCATCCTTGCCTTCGGCGATTCGTGGTTCTGGTACCCGCTGCCGGGCGGCAGCCTGCTGAACTTCCTGGGCGACGTGGTCGGCGCGCGCGGCCACGTGATCCTGGCCAAGGGCATGAACGGCGCGGAAGCCCAGGATTACGTCGAAGGCAAGTACCGCAACGCCGTGCGCGAGTCGCTGCGCCTGTACGGGCCGACGCTGTCGGCGGTGTTCATCAGCGGCGGCGGCAACGACTTCGCGGGCTTCAACGACCTGCGCCCGCTGCTCAAGTCCGATTGCACGGGCGAGACCCAGGCTGCGCAGTGCTTTCGCAACGGCAAGGGCGGCTTCGACCAGTTCCTTGTCGACATGGACGAGCAGTACCGTGCGCTCATCGGCCTCATCTACACCCGAACGAGCGTCGACTGCCACATCGTCATGCACAGCTACGACTACGCCCCGCCCACGGGCAAGGCGCTGTTCGGGCGCGAAGGCTGGCTGCGTCCGGCGCTGGTCGACGCGGGCGTGGCGCCCGAGCTGTTCAAGCCCTGCGTCGACCACCTGATCGACGGCTTCCACGGCATGCTGCAGAACATCGCCGCGGGCGACCCGCAGCACCTGCACGTGGTGGACAGCCGGGGCACGCTGGGCCCGACCGACTGGGCCAACGAGCTGCATCCCAACGGCCGCGGCTTCAAGAAGATCGCGGTTCAGCGCTGGCAGCCCGTGCTGCAGCCGCTGAACCTGGCCTGAGCTCTTGTGAAGTTCAGACGCCGCGCGCGCGGCGGTTGGACATGACCACGTTGTCCTTCTCGATCGCCGTGCCGCTCTTCAGCGCAGCAATCCACGCATCGGTCGTCGCCACGGCGGCGAAGTTGCTGTGGAACACGACGCTGAAGACGCGGTGGATCTCTTCGGCGCTCACGCGGCCTGCCGCGTTCTCATAAGGCAGCGCGCCGGTGGCGTCCGACAGGAACTCCACGTTCAGCCCGCGGTGCATGGCCTCGAACACGGTGGAGGCGTCGCAGTTCTGCGTCATGTAGCCGGTCACGCTCAGCGTGTCGATCTCGTGGCGCGCGAGCCAGTCGGCGAAGTCGGTGCCGGTGAAGACGCTCGGGAAGGCCTTGGTGACCAGATGGTCGCGCGGGCGGTTGGCGATCTCGGGGTGCAGCTGGCCGTGGAAGTTGTCGGCCTGGAACACCGGCGCGCCCTTCGGCGCGTGGTGCTGCACCACCACCACCGGCACGCCGGCCGCGCGGGCCGCGTCCATGGCCTGCGCGATCTTCGGCAGCGAGCTTTCGACCGGCGGGTATTCGATGGGCAGGCCGCCGCCTTCGAAGTATTCGTTCTGCACGTCGATGACGACGAGGGCGCGGCGCGGTGCGGACTGGCTCATGGGGTATCTCCTTCGGTGGTTGTGTGTGTCTGGAATGGCTCGATTCTTCGCGCACCACGGGTTTTGCGACAGTGGCCCGAAAGCCATTCATCGATAAGATCGGGCCATGCGCTCCTCTGCCGTTGAAACCATCGCTGTCGTGGCCTTCGACGGCATCAGCCCCTTCCACCTCTCCGTGCCCTGCATGGTGTTCGGCGAAGACCGCACCGACACCGGCGCGCCGCGCTTTCGCGTGCAGGTCTGCGCGCCCGAGCCCGGGCCGCTGGCCACCAACGCGGGCTTCACGCTCGTGGTGCCGCACGGCCTGGAGGCGATCCGCCGCGCGCAGATCGTGGTGGTGCCGTCCTGGCGCGACGACGGCCGGCCCGCGCCGCCCGCGCTCATCCGCGCGCTGC
>NZ_BCUS01000245.1 GCF_001591345.1 Variovorax boronicumulans NBRC 103145
GCCCAGACGGGCACCGGCGGCAGCGGCGCGGCGGCATCGGCCGCGGCGGCAACGGCCTGCGCCAGCGCGCCGTGGAACGAATCGGACACCACGAGCAGCTGCGACTTGGAAGCTTCGAGCTGGGGGGCGAACTTGGCGTCGAGGCTGTTCCAGTTGGCATCGGCCACGATGTCGGCGGCCTGCTGCTGCCAGTGGGTCACGTCGGCGCGCAGCGATTCCTCGGCGGCCTGGGCGTCCTTCCAGCCCTTGGTGGACAGCACTTCGAAGCGCTGCGCCAGCAAGACGGCGGCTTCGCGGTGGACCTGCGCGCGGTGCTGCAGGTCTTCGATGCCCTTGACGCGCTCGGCCAACTGGGCCTTCAGCCCGGCCAGCGGTTCGCGCGACAGCGGCGCGCCGGCCTTGGCGGCGTCACGCTGCCAGGCCAGTGCGTCGGCGATGTTGAGCTTGGACTGCGCCAGCAGCGTTTCGGCCTTCTGCGCCCATTCGGCGGCGATGGCTTCCTGGCCCTTGGCGCGTTTGATTTCGTCGAGCTTTTCGCGCAGCAGGCGCGCGGCGCCCTTGTCGCGGCCGCTCAACTCCTTGAAGACCTCTTGCATCTGCTCGGACGAAGGGTTGCCCGCGAGCCAGTCGCGGATGCGCGCGGCGCGCTCGCCCGAGGTTGGCGCGGTGAAGGCGCCGCCGGTGAGCGTGTCGAGGGCCTGGAGGTCGTGTGGCTTGGAAGAAGTAGAGGTCACTGCGCGAAATCGTTGTCTTGGTAGAGAAAGCGAAGGCGCCGGCAAAGGCCGGCGCACATCGACATTTTCACCCAGTTGGCGAACAGCCCGCCGAATTCCGTGTCGGAACTGCGGCGCGCACCGTTCAGCGGGCTGAAAAAGGCCCGCAGGATATATGGCAAGGCGAGGCGAAAAGCCAGGCCCCGCCGGCTATTTCATGGTCAGGCTCAGCTCGGCGCCGGGCTTCCAGTCGTTGCCGCTGGCCGTGGTGCGCACGGCCCCCAGGAACAGGCGCTCGCTCGGCAGCTTCTGCGCCAGCAGGTAGTCGCGCACCACGGCGCCACGCTCGACGGCGAGCTGGCGCATCGATTCCTCGTCGACCGGCACGCTGGCCAGCAGCAGGTTTTCCATTTCCTTCACCGGCAGGTCCTTGGCCAGGCCGACCATGTTGCGCGGCTTGGTGATGTCGGAGCGCTTGTAGACGGCCGTGAGCAGCTCCGGGTATTCGGCATCGGTCACCGGCGCCACCTCGGTGCCGGTCTGGCCGCCGCGCACCGCGACGCGGCGCTTCTCGGCCTGGGTCAGCTGGCGCAGGCGCTGGCGCTGGTAGGCGTCGCGCTCCTTCTCGAGGCTGGAGGTACCCACCACCGTCATCTGCAGCGTCGGCCGCTCGGTCAGGGCCTTCACGACCTTGTCCAGGCTTTCCTTGGCGCCGCTGCTGAGCGTGGAACTGCCGGGCTCGAAGGTGATGGCGCTCGAGTCGCCGCTGCCGCCACCGCCCAGGCCGCCGGTCAGCAGGCTGAACGGCGCGGTCACAGCCTTGACGATCAGGTTGACCACCGCCTTGAAGATCAACGGGCCGATGCTGAACTGCGGGTCGTTGAGCGAGCCGCGCAGCGGCAGGTCGACATCGATCACGCCGTTGCGATCGGCCAGCAGCGTCACGGCCAGGCGCACGGGCAGGCTGTTGGGCGCACCAGCGACCTCGTCGCCGAACTTCAGCTGATTGAGCACCAGCTTGTTGGTGGCGGTGAGCTGGCCGTCGGGCGCGATCTTGTAGTTGACGTCCATGCTCATCTTGCCGCGCTCGATGCCGTGGCCCGCGTAGCGCACCGAGTACGGCGACAGCGGCGCGAGGTCGAGGTCGCGCATCTTGGCCGTGATGTCGAGTTCGAGCGGCTTGGCCAGCGGATTGAGCTTGCCGGTGATTTCCAGCGCCGCGGTCTGCTGCGCCTTGCCGCGCAACTCGAGGTCGGCCAGCGCCGGTCGACCGCCCTGCCCGTTCGGCGGGTTCGACGAGAAGGAACTGAGCTTGCCGGTCAGCTCGCTCAGGTCGGCCGAGTAGTTGGGCTTGACGAACAGGTCAGTGAAGTCGATCTTGCCGTTGACCAGGCTCATCGGACCGAAGTTGATGACCGGCGCCGGGCCGCTGTCGGCTGCCGGCGCGGCAGCCACGGCCGGTGCGGAGGCAGCCGGCGCAGGCTCGGGCGCGCCGCCGACC
>NZ_BCUS01000246.1 GCF_001591345.1 Variovorax boronicumulans NBRC 103145
CGCGGCGCGGGTGCCGGCTGGGCGCCGGCCTGCAGGGCGCCGCCCATGGCGCAGACCAGGAGCACGCCGATGCGAAGCACGGAGAAGGACGACGGTTTCAAGGGCGGGCTCGCTTTCACTTCTGCGTCACCGTGGCGCCCGTGCGCGCGAGGCGCCGCACATCCGTGATCACCGACAGCGTCGCCGCCTCGGCAAAAGCGCTCACGGCGCTTTCGGTCGTCACGGCCGGCACGTAGCTCGCGTAGTTCTGCGACAGCAGCTCGCGCCCGCCCGGCTCGGCCAGCGTGAGCCGCCACTGGGCGCGCGTGGTGCCGCGCTGCTGCGGCACATTGCGCTGGAAGGCCAGCGTGAGCACGAGCGCATCGGCCGACCCCGAGGCCACCAGCTCGTTGCGCGTGACGATGCGCTCGACCGCGCCGCGCACCGCCGCTTCGCTCACGCCCGATGGCAGGTCGCGCACGCGCACGGTCACCGGCCGGTTGCGCACCGGGATCAGCGCCGCTTCGAGGAACACCGCCTTCTCGCCTTCGGCCATGCTCTGCTCGATGGCCCTGGCGACGGTCTTGATGTCGGTGCTGGCCACCGTGGCCGGCATCAGGTCGATGCCGACCGAGTTGAGCACCCGGCCGTACGAGGTCTGCGTGGCCGCATAGGCCGTGGCGAGCTGGAAACGCGACACCAGCGCGCGCGCATCGACGCGCAGCGCCTCGAGTTCGCTCTCGAGCTGGTTGCTGGCACCCGCGCGCGCCACGCTGGCCATGCGCTGGTCGACGCGGCTGGATTCGGCCGCCAGCTCCTGGTCGACCACCGCCAGCTTGTAGCGCTCGGCCGACACGCGCACCTGCGTGACCACCGCCATGGTCAGCGCCAGGCGGCGGGCCTCGTCGGTCTTCTTGCGCGCGTCGTTGGTGCGGTTGATGGCCGGGATGGCCGCCAGCCGGAACAGGTCCATCGACAGGCTCACGCCCGCGTCGCTCCAGTTGCTGTTGTAGAGGAAGGAGTTGGAGTCGTAGCGCGCCCCGGCGTACAGGTTCAGGCTGGGGAACAGCGAGGCGATCTGCTTCTTGGTCTCGGCGATGCCGATGCGCGCCTTGTAGTCCTCCTCGCGCAGCTCGGCACGGTTTTCCAGCGCGGCGACCTCCAGCTTGTCGATGTCCAGCGTGACCGGCGCGCGCCCGTCCTGCGGCCCTTCGACCAGCGTGAAGTCGACGCCCGGCGGCAGGCTCATGAGCGCGGCCAGCTCGCGCTTGGCGAACTGCATTTCCTGGCGCTTGGCGTTGACCAGCGACATCGCGTCGAGCAGCGCACGCTGGTAGGCCAGCCCCTGCGCCGGCGGTAGCACGCCGGCGCGCTCGGCCTCGCGCGATTTCTTCAACGCGTCCTCGATGCGCACGGCCAGCCGGTCGGCGTCGCCGATGAGTTGCTGCGCGCCGATGGCGCGCCAGTAGGCGCTGCGCACGTCCTGCGCGATGTTCTGCAGGATCTTCCGGCGGCGCTCCTCCGCGATGTTGACTTCGTCGGCCGCCTGCTTGGCGCGGAAGTAGCTGATGCCGAAGTCGAGCGCGTTCCACGACAGCGTGGCGCGGCCGTAGTAGTGCGAACGCTGCTCCGAGGTCGAGGGCCGCAGGCTCACCACGCGGTCCTCGATGCCGATGCTGGTGCCGCCCGAGTCGTTGCTGCGGTCGTTGTAGCCGGCATCCGCCACCAGCTTGGGCAGCATGTCGGCCGCCGACACGTCGAGCAGGCCGCGCGCCAGGGCCGACTCCATGAGCTTGAGGCGGTAGTCGGCGTTGTACTTGAGCGCGCGCGCCAGCACCTCGGAGTAGGTCATGGGCGTGGCGACCGCGGCCTGGTCCTTGTAGAGCTGCTTCTGGTCGTGGCGCACGCGCACCACGATCTCGTCGCGCGTGAGCTGCACCGGCGTCATGCTGCAGCCGGCCAGCATCAGCGCGGCCGCGGCGGCAGTCCACGACAGGGGGAAACGGAAGGTCGACGCGGGTTGCTTGTGAATGTCGGTCATGGTGCTCGATGGATAGGACATGGTTCGATGGCTCCGGCAGGCGTTTCTTTTTGCGTCGATCAGCTCGTGGGCACGCGCACGGTGGGCGTGGCGCGCTGCGGATGCCGCAGCAGGTCACGCACCGCGTCGCGCTCCGCGGCGGCCGCGGCCAC
>NZ_BCUS01000247.1 GCF_001591345.1 Variovorax boronicumulans NBRC 103145
GCAAGCCCCAAGCGGCGTTCGCCCAGCAGGAGCAGGTCAATGACCGACAACGCCCTTCCCCCGGAAGACGACCGCACCCGAGTCGTCTCAAGGCCCGTGCCATCCACAGGCGGCACCGACACAGGCGCCACCGTCATCACAGCCAGCGGCCTCACCACACCCTCAGGCACCCCCGTCACCAGCCCAGCCACAGGCACACACGAAGCCGGCCTCCTCCCCGTAGGCAGCCGCCTCGCCGAATTCGAAATCACCCGAGTCGTAGGCCAAGGCGGCTTCGGCGTCGTCTACGAAGCCTGGGACCACACGCTGGAGCGCGTAGTAGCCATCAAGGAATACCTGCCGACATCGCTATCGACAAGACAGCAAGACGGCACCGTAGTCCCCCTCTCAGAAAGACACAGAGAAACCTTCGACCTCGGCATGCGCAGCTTCATCAACGAAGCCCGCCTCCTCGCCCAGTTCGACCACCCCTCGCTACTCAAGGTCTACCGCTTCTGGCAAGAAAAGGGCACCACCTACATGGTCATGCCCTTCTACAAGGGCGACACCTTGCGAGAGGCACTCGTAGCGATCCCCGCAGGCGTCGACGAAGCCTGGCTCACCCGCATCATGGACGGCGTCACCCAAGCCCTCGCCGTGATGCACAACGCCCACTGCTACCACCGCGACATCGCCCCCGACAACATCATCCTGCTCGAAGGCTCCGGCCGCCCCGTGGTGCTCGACTTCGGCGCCGCGCGCCGCGTGATCACCGACAAGACGCAGGCGATCACCGTCATCCTCAAGCCCGGCTACGCGCCCATCGAGCAGTACGCCGAGATGCCTGACATGTCCCAAGGCGCCTGGACCGACGTCTACGCGCTCGCCGCCGTGATGCACGTCGCCGTGTGCGGGCGCGCACCGCCGCCCTCGGTGGCACGGCTGCTGTCCGACAGCTACGTGCCGCTGGCGGGCAACGACATCCTGCGCCAGCGCTACAGCGACCGGCTGCTCGCGGCGATCGATGCGGGCCTGGGCGTGCGGCCCGAGGCGCGACCGCAGTCGATGGCCGAGCTGCGTGCGGCATTGGGTCTCGAAGTCGGCCACAGCATCGCGCCCACGCCGCGCACCGTGCCGCCGTCGGGTGCGCGAAGCAGTCAGTCGGGTGCCGATGCACCCACCGTGATCGGCACGGCCCACATGCCGAAGCCCATCGCCGCCAAGGCACCTGCCGCGAACAACAACAGCAAGGGCAGCAGCGGCAGCAACAAGGCCGTCCTCGGCGCCGTCGCCGCCGCCGTGCTGGTCGCCGCAGCGGGCGGCGGATGGTGGTTCCTGGGCCGCACAGGCGGTGAAGGCGATGCGGGCAAGACGGCGCAAACCGCCACACCCGCGCCCCCACCCGACACCCCCACCCAGGTCGCCGAGGCCCCACCGCCACCCCCTCCGCCACCGCCCAAGCCGCGCACCCCCGCCGAATCCCTGCAATCCCTCGCCGCCGGCGCCGCCCCGGGCTTCGAAGTCACGGCCACGCCGAAGAAGGCCGAGGTCGCGATCGGCAAGGACAAGCTGGCCTTCGAGGTGCGCAGCAAGCGCGACGGTTTCGTCTACGTGTTCCTGCTGTCCAGCGGCGGCGAGATGTTCCTGCTGTTCCCGAACCTGCTCGACAAGTACAACAAGATCACCGCCAACGCCGCGCTCGCGCTGCCACGCGCCTCCTGGCCGATGGACGCCGGCGGGCCGGCCGGCACCAACCAGTTCGCGGTGCTCGTGAGCGAGCACGAGCGCGACTTCGGCGCCTCGGGCGTGCAGAACGAAGGTGTGTTCCCGCAGTTCCCGCTGCCGGTGCTCGCGGCACTCGAAGCCACACGCGGCACGGGGCCGTCGCCGCTGTTGGGCAAACCGGTCTGCGCGCCGGGCGCCCCGCCGTGCAACGACGTCTATGGCGTCGCGAATTTCAAAATCGTCGAGAAGTAATCGTCTGTAGAGCGTCGGCCGCTTTCGGCCCCCTTTCCACGACCACGACCAGGAGACTTTCATGCACACGTCACCGTCGCCGCACTTCGCGCTTCCCCTTTGCCGAACGGCCGCCGTGGTCGCGCTGGTGTTGCTGGCCGCCTGCGCCAACACGCCGCCGTCTGCCACGGGCACGGCCGCCGCCGCGCCCACCACGGCCGACCCCGCGACC
>NZ_BCUS01000248.1 GCF_001591345.1 Variovorax boronicumulans NBRC 103145
CCAGCCGCCCACCAGCGCGGCCACCACGCCGAGCCCGCCGTACAACAGCGCGGCGCCACTGCTCCAGTGCAACCGGGGCGCCACGCCTTCGAAGTAGCCGCCGCCGAGGTCACCGCCCAGCACGCGCAGCGCGAAGGCCGCGAGCGCGGTGCCGAGCGCCAGGCCGGCCGCGCTGCCGATCAGCCCGAGCACCAGCGATTCGGCCAGCACCAGCCGCAGCCGTCCGCGCGGCGTGAGGCCCAGCACGCCGAGCAGCGCGAACTGCTGCGCGCGCTTGGCCACGCTGAGCGCGAGCACCGAGAACACAAGGAACGCCCCCGTGAACAGCGCCACCAGCGCCAGCACCGTGAGGTTGACGCGGTAGGCGCGCGACAGGTTGCTCACGCGCTCGGCCGCATCGCCGGGCTCGGCGAACTTCAGGCCCGCGGGCCAATCGGGCGACTTCTCGAGCGCGGCCACGAAGGCCGCGCGGTCGGTGCCCGGCGCCAGCCGCAGGTCGATGCGGCTCAACTGGCCGAGCGGGCCGAACAGCTCCTGCGCGACCGCGATGTCCATCACCGCCAGCGCCGCGCCGCCGGCCGTCACATGGCCCGAAACTACGAGGCGCTGCCACGCGGCGCCGCTGCGCAGCTGCAGGCTTTCACCGGTCGCGGGCTGTAATGGCAGCTGCAGTGCCTGGCGTGCCGCCGCGTTGAGGAACACATGGCCGGGCGCGAACAGCGCGAAGCGGTCGGCACCCGCCGCCGACTGCGGCATCAGCGCGGGCGCGATGGTGGGCAGCGCGAGCGCATCGACGCCGATCACGCGCAGCGGCACCTGGCGTCCGTCGCCGCTCAGCGCAAGGCCCTGGAACTCGAGCACCGGGCTCGCCAGCGCCACCTCGGGCCGGCGCGCGAGCCGGCCGAACACGGCCTCGTCGAAGCTGCCCTGCGCGGCGCGCACCTCGAGGTCGGGCTGGCCGTTCACCGAGCGAACCGCGCTGGAGAACTCGTCGAGCGCCGACGCGTTGATGAGCTGCACCGAAAACGCCAGCGCCACGCCCAGCATCACGGCCAGCACGGCCGCCGCGTTGCGCCAGGGGTGGTGGCGCAGTTCCTGCCAGGAGAAAGTCGAAAGCAATGCACGCATGGGGTCATTGTGGCCGCCGTGGCAGGATGGCGTCTGTTCGACGATGACGACTTCACGCCCGAGGATTCCGACGATGCGGCTTCTGCCCTCCGCCTGGTGCCGCCGCTGGCTGGCGCCCTGGCTTCTCGTGCCCTGGCTGGCGGGCGCAGCGAGTGCGCAACTCGCACCACCGTCCGCACCGCTCTCGCTCGCCAGCGATCCGGCCGTGTTGGCCCGCACCGCGCTCGGCGCCGAGCGCGGCACGCTGGTGGTCGGCGTGCTGCGCGGCGACAAGGCCGCCTACGGCATCGCCCACAACCCCGAGCCGCTGGTGGCGCGCGCTATTGCGCCGGCCAGCGCGGAGCAGCCGATGTTCGAGATCGGCTCGGTCACCAAGGTCTTCACCGGCCTGTTGCTGGCGCAGGCCGTGGAGCGCGGCGACGTGGCGCTCGACGACAGCGTGGGCAAGCTGCTCGCCGGCCATGCCGAGGGCGTGCCGCCCGCCGTGGCGTCGATCACGCTGCGGCAGCTCGTCACGCACACCGGCTGCCTGCCCGTGATGGCCGACGGCGTGACTGGCGGCGCCGCGCTGGCCGAGCAGTTCCGCAGCTTCGACCTGCCGATGTTCTGGGCCGCGCTCGCGCGCATCCACCTCACGGCCGCCGCGGCGCCGTGCGAGGCGCGCTACAGCAACTTCGGCATGGCGCTGCTCGGGCAGCTGCTGGCATTGCGCTACGGCACCTCGTGGGGCGAACTGGTGCGCGCGCGCATCACCGAGCCGCTGGGCATGAACGACACCGTGATCCCGCTCGGCGACAAGGCCTCGCGCATGGCGCCGCCGTTCGCGGGCGACCAGCGCCAGCGCCGCTTCGACATGCATGCCTACGCGCCCGCCAGCGCGCTGCGCTCGACCGCCGCCGACATGCTGGCCTTCAGCCGCGCCATCCTCGCC
>NZ_BCUS01000249.1 GCF_001591345.1 Variovorax boronicumulans NBRC 103145
GACATCGCCGTGCTGCAGCGCGTGCGCGCCCAGCTGCCGATGGCCACCTCGGCCGCGCTGCTCGGCGGCATCGCGCGCTTCTTCCGCCAGCGCGGCGAAGGCCGCATGGCGCCGCGCCCGGCGGCGCTGCTGCCGCAGATCGATGAAGCGCTGGCGGCGGTGCTCGCCGCGCGCGACACCTCCACCGCCTCGCGCGCCGCCGTCACCGCGCTGGTCGGCCTGCGCCGCAACCTGTTCCCCGACGCACCGCCTTCGCTGGCAGGCGTGTCTTCTTCTTCACCGCAAGGAGCTTCCGCATGATCGGCGAAGCCAGTTTCTACGGGCTCTACGTGCCCTGGCTCATGCTGCTGGCCGGCGCCGCGCTACTCGCCCTGTGGGGCGTGCGCCGGCTGCTCGCCGCCACCGGCCTGTACCGCTGGGTGTGGCACCCGGCGCTGTTCGACATGGCGCTGTACCTGCTGCTGCTGTACGGCCTGAGCCGCCTCACGGCGCACCTGCAATGACGCCCGCCACGACAACTCAAACAACACAGAGATTTCCATGAAAGCCAATCCCTTCGCAGACAACCCCCGGGCGCAGAGCCTGCTGCGCGTTCTCCTCACCGTGGCCGTGGTGGCCGCCGCCGTCTGGGCGGGCTTTCGCCTGTGGGACCACTACGAGCTCGCGCCGTGGACGCGCGACGGCCGCGTGCGTGCCAACGTGGTCCAGATCGCGCCCGACGTCTCGGGCCTCGTCACCGCCGTGCCGATCCGCGACAACCAGCCGGTCGCCGCCGGCACGCTGCTGTTCGAGGTGGACCGCGCGCGCTACGACCTGGCCGTGCGCCAGGCGCAGGCCGTGCTCGCCGCGCAGCGCGCCGTGAGCGCCCAGGCCCAGCGCGAGAACGCGCGCAACACGGGGCTCGACGAGCTGGTGTCCAAAGAGTCGCGCGAACAGACCCGCGCCCGCGTCGAGCAGGCGCAGGCCGCCGTCGCGCAGGCCGAGGTGGCGCTCGACTCGGCGCGCCTCAATCTGCAGCGCGCCGAAGTGCGCGCGCCGGCCGACGGCCTCGTCACCAACCTCGACCTGCGCCAGGGCAGCTATGCCGCCGCCGGCCGGCCGGTGCTCGCGCTGGTCGATGCGCAGTCGTTCTACGTCGAGGGCTACTTCGAAGAAACCAAACTGCCGCGCATCCACCTGGGCGACCGCGTGCGCGTGACGCCGATGGGCGGCGGCGCGGTGCTCGAAGGCGCGGTCGACAGCGTGGCCGCCGGCATCGCCGACCGCGACCGCTCCACCAGCGCCAACCTGCTGCCCAGCGTGAACCCGACCTTCAACTGGGTGCGGCTGGCGCAGCGCATCCCGGTGCGCGTCAAGCTCGACCCGCTGCCCGAAGGCGCGCGCCTCGTGGCCGGCCAGACCGTCACGGTGCAGGTCCTCGAACACGACGCGGCCCACGCTGCCGCCGCACCGAAGAAGGGATGACCGCCATGACCCGCTTCGCCTTTCGCATGGCTTCGCTCGCGGTCGCGGCCGGGCTCGCGGCCTGCGCGGCGGTCGGCCCCGACTACCGGCAGCCGCCCGAGGCACTGGCCAGCCAGCCCGCTGCCGGCAAGCCGTTCGCCGAAGCACCGGCCCATGCCGCGCCGCTGCCCGCGCACTGGTGGCGCCTGTACCACGACCCGCTGCTCGACCGGCTCGTCACGCAAGCGCTCGCGCACAACACCGACCTGCGCCAGGCCGTCGCCAACCTCGAGCGCGAACGCGCCATCGAAACCGAAGTGGCCGGCGCCAAGTACCCGACGATCGGCGTGAACGGCGGGCCGTCGTTCGGCCACGTCTCGGGCCTGTCGCTGCTGCAGAAGGGCTACGAGCCGCCGAACACCTTCAACTACAGCGCGGGCGCGTCGCTGTCGTACCAGGTCGACCTGTTCGGCCAGATCCGCCGCGCCATCGAGGCCTCGGCCGCCAGCAGCCAGGCCGCCGAAGCCGCGCTCGACCTCGTGCGCGTGAACGTCGCGGCCGGCACCGCGCGCGCCTACGCCGAAGCCTGCTCG
>NZ_BCUS01000250.1 GCF_001591345.1 Variovorax boronicumulans NBRC 103145
CTCGGTGGACGGATGCGCCGCATCGGCACGCGGCACCACGATGCGCCCGCCGTCGCGCGCGGGTGCTTCCGGCGGCGGCGGCTGTTGCGGCGCCGAGAAGCTGTCGAAATCGCCGAAGAGCGGGCTCGCGCCGTCGACCAGCTTGCCGGCCGTGACACCGCGCAGCGCGAGCGTCTGCTCCACGTCGCGCACCATGCGCAGCGAGAAGGCCACGCCGTCGCGGCTCACGTGTTCGGCGTAGTCCACGCCCTGCGGCTCCCCCCACAGGTCGGTGGGACGGTCCTCGCCGAAGAGGCGGTCGCCGCCCAGCGCGCGCGCGGCGATCGCGCCCGACAGCATCTGGCTCAGGCGCTGCGATTCCTGCACCGCGATCTGCACGAACAGCGCCGGCGTCATCGACTGGTCGATGCGGCGGCTGGGGTCGCCGAAGTCCGCCGGGAACACCTGGTCGCCCGTGAGCGGCCGGTGCTGCGAGGTGCCGTGGATCGTGACGACCAGCTTCGCCGTGCTGGTGCTGCCGTCGGCATCGGTGATGACGTAGTCGAACACCTCGGTCAGCGTCTGGCCGTCGCCCAGCGAGGCCACGCGCACGTTGCTGGCGTTCACCGAATAGCTGTAGCTGCCATCGGCGTTCAGGCGCAGGTTGCCGTAGCGGCCCGCCGTCGATCCGCCGATGGTGCCGGCCACGCCTTCGAACGAAACGCCCGTGACCGGCGTCGGCGTGCCGTCCGCGCCGAGGCGGTCGGCCACGTCGTTCGCGCCCATGCCGCTGCCGCCGAACACGTTGCCGGTGGCCGTGGCGCCGGGCCGCGCGGTGCCGATCGAGGTGGCGTCGTTGCGTGCCGTGGGCACGTCGTCGATCACCAGCACGCGCAGCGTGCCCTGCGTGGTGTCGCCGTCGCGGTCGGTCACCTGCAGCGCGATGTCGTCGGTGACCTGCCCGCCCGCGTGGCTCTGCGCGGCGCCCAGCACGTAGGTGTAGCGCACGGTGCCCGTGGCCGCGTCGAAGCCGGTGAGCGTGATGCGCCCGCGGTCGGTGGCGATGGTGACCGGGCTCGCGCCGAGCGCGGCCAGCTGCGCCGGCGTGAGCGTGGTGCCGTGCACGGCGATGCTGCCCAGGCCGTCGGGCGCCGTGACGAAGAAGCTGCCCGAAACCGTCTCGCTCGCGTCGCCCGGTTCGACCAAGCCACGCTCGTACACGGTGGCCTGCCCGGCCGTGTCGGGGCCGTTGTTGTCGCCGATGACCAGCGTCACGCCGTCGTTGGCGCCGTGGATGGTGAGGGTCAGCGTGGCGGTGCTGGTGTCGCCGTCCGCGTCGGTGATCGTGTAGCTCACCACCTCGGTCAGCGTGTCGCCCACGACCAGCGCCTGCACGCGCGGATCGGCGTTGTTCAGCGTGTAGGTGTAGCTGCCGTCGGCGTTCAGCACGATGCGGCCGTAGGTGGTGGTGATCGGCACGCCCACCGTGCCGGCCACGCCGCCGAAGCTCACGCCCGTCACCGGCACGCCGTTGGCGTCGTCGGCGCCAAGGGTGTCGTTGGCCTTCACGTCGCCGCCCACCGTGTTCGGCGCGCCGTCCTCGGTGATGGCGTGGGTGTCGTTCACGGCCTCGGGCACGTCGTCCACGATGCGCACGGTGAGCGTGCCCGTGGCCGTGTCGCCGCCGGCGTCGGTCACGAGCAGCGCAATGTCTTCCGTGCTCTCGGTGGCGTTCGGCTGCGCCACCTGCCCGTCCAGCGTGTAGGTGTAGGCCAGCTCTCCCGTCGTCGGCACGCCGCCCACCGAACTGGTGGGCGTGAAGCCGGTGAGCACCAGCGTGCCGCGCGGCGTGTCGATGGTGACCGGTGTCGTGCCCAGGTTCGCCAGCTCGGCCAGCGCCAGCGTGCGCCCGCCCACGGTGACGCTGCGCATGCCGTCGCTCGCCGAGACCACGATGGTGCCGGTGGTGCGCTCGCGGGTGTCGGGGCCGGCCGGGCCGTCGACC
>NZ_BCUS01000251.1 GCF_001591345.1 Variovorax boronicumulans NBRC 103145
CTCGCCCGCGCCCGCGCGGGCGGCAGCACGACCACCGCGTCCGCCGCGCCGAGCCACACGGCCGCCGCGCCGTCGCCGTCGGGTGCCGACCCCTTCATGTACTTCGTGCAGGCCGGCGCCTTCCGCACCACCGACGACGCCGAGGCGCAACGCGCCAAGCTGTCGCTGATGGGCGTCGAGGCCAAGGTCACCGAGCGCGAGCAGGCCGGTCGCACGGTCTACCGCGTGCGCGCGGGCCCGTTCAACAAGAAGGACGACGCCGACCGGCTCAAGGAGCGGCTCGATGGCGGCGGTCTCGAATCGGCGCTGGTGCGCGTGCAGCGCTGACCCGTCAGCGCCTTTCTTGAACAGCCTTTAAGCTCTCGCCCGCGCGGCATCTGCCGCACTCGTTTGTCAATTCCAGCGCCTCGGTCGCGCCGTCCACGGGGAACTCCCGGCGGCGCGCCGGCTCTGTACTGCGGTACCCACAGGAGAACCTTTTCCATGAAACGTCGTGACTTTTCGCTGGCCGCCACTTCGATCGGGCTGCTTTCGCTGGCTGCCGTTCCGGCACACGCCCAGCGCGCCCCCAAGGCCGGCACCGATTTCCTCGTGCTCGACAAGCGCGTGCCCGTCGATGCACCCGCCGGCAAGGTCGAGGTGGTCGAGTTCTTCTCGTACAACTGCCCGCATTGCAACGACTTCGAGCCGTCGCTCGAAGCCTGGGTCAAGGCGGCCCCGAAGGAAGTGGCCTTCCGCCGCATCCCGGTGCCCTTCGTGGGCAACGACGTCGAAGCCAAGCAGCGCCTGTACTTCACGCTCGAAGCGATGGGCAAGCTGGACGAGTACCACTCGAAGGTGTTCGCCGCCATCCACGCGCAGCGCCAGAACCTGAACGGCGACGCCAACATCCAGGCCTGGGCCGAGCGTGCCGGCCTCGACGGCGCCAAGTTCAAGGAAACCTTTGCGTCCTTCGGCGTGGCCAGCAAGGCCCGCCGCGCGGCGCAGCAGACCGAGGCCTACAAGGTCGCCGGCGTGCCGGCCCTGGCCGTGGCGGGCCGCTGGTATGTGGACGGCGAAACCGCCGGCAGCATGTCCAAGGTGCTGCAGGTCGCGACCTTCCTCATCGGCGAAGCCAAGAAGGGCTGACCGACCCGGCGACCTGCTTTTTGGTCGAATGCAAGGCCCGCTTCGGCGGGCTTTTTCATTGGCGGCGGTGGGCAATTGCCATCCCACGCATACAATGTTTCAGAGCAAGTTTCGTGCCTTTATGACATTGCCCTCCATCCCCACATTCCCCACCCTTCGTCGCCTCGGCCGCCTGGCTTTCGGTGCGCTGTTGCTGGCCGGTGCCGCCTCGGGCGCCCTGGCCGAGACCGCCGACCGCACCAAGCCGATGAACATCGAGTCCGACTCGATGCGCTACGACGACCTGAAACAGACCAGCGTGTTCACCGGCAACGTGCTGGTCACGAAGGGCACGATCATCATCCGCGGCGCGCGGCTGGACGTGCGCCAGGACGCCGAGGGCTACCAGTACGGCGTGGTCACGGCGGCGCCCGGCAAGCTGGCCTATTACAAGCAGAAGCGCAACGCCGGCGACGAGTGGATCGAGGGTGAGTCGGAAGTCATCGAATACGACAGCCGCGCCGACAACGTCAAGTTCATCCGCCGCGCCGTCATGCGCCGGCTGATCGGCGCCACGGCCAACGACGAGAGCAGCGGCGCGCTGATCGTCTACGACCAGAGCAACGACACCTACACCGTCAACGGTTCCCTCGTGCCGCCGAACGCCGGCGTCTCGGCGGGCGGTGGCGGCCGCGTGAAGGCCATCCTCACGCCGAAGGCTGCTGCGGCCCCGGCGGCGGGCGGTTCCGCACCGGCCGCCGGCGGCAAGAA
>NZ_BCUS01000252.1 GCF_001591345.1 Variovorax boronicumulans NBRC 103145
CCGCCGGGCAGCACGACCACCGTCTCGGCCGGGATGACGGCGCCGCGCTGCAGCGGCACCTCGCGCGCCAGCACCGGGCCGTTGTAGCGGTAGAACGGCGGCTGGTTGACGTCCAGCACGGCGCCGTCGGGGAACGGCAGCGGCACGCCCACCGGCCACAGCATCGGGCCGACCTTGGCCGCGCCCGCCAGCCGCACGCCGGGGTCCAGCTGCATGTTCGCGCCCAGCACGAGCGGCTGCGCCAGCACGGTGCCGGCCGCATGAAGGACCTGGCCCGACGCATCGCGCACCGCGCCGCCGAGCACGGTGCCCGCGGGCAGCGTGTAGCCCTCGGTGAGCACCGCGCGCACCGGCAGCACGGTGCCGGCGGCCAGGCTCATGGCCTTGAGCGGCGCCTGGAAGTTGAGCGCGCGCCCGGGCTGCAGGAAGGTGTTCTCGGCCAGCGTGACGGCGCCGCCGCGCGGCACCACCACGTCGCCGCCGAAGGGCACGCGCCCTTTCAGCAGCACCCAGCCGTCGTCGTCGCGCGTGGCCGGCAGCGCCGAGGTGTCGAAGCCGTCGTTGATGCTGCCGTGGATCTTCAGGTTGCCGCCCGCGCGCATCACCAGCGCGCCGGCCTCGCCCGAGCCGTAGACGCCGGTGCGCTGCGTGCGCGCGTTGAGGCTGTCGTAGCGGAAGGCCGAGAGGTCGAGGTCGCCGTCGATCTGCAGGTCGCCGTCGGGCGTGCGGCTCACGATCTGCACGCCGGGGCGCAGGTGGAAGGCATCGCCGTAGGCGCGCAGGCCCGCCAGCCGGCCGTCGACCAGTGCGCCGTTGGCCAGCACGTTGCGCATGAAGGCCGTGCTGTCCTCGTGCTTGGCCTGCAGGTAGGCCTGGCCGATGCGCTGGTAGGGCCGCCCGCTGATGTCCGGGTCGGTGCCCGTGGGCGCGTCGTCGTAGCGGAAGAAGCCGTTGACGGTGATCGTGCGCGCGCCCTCGATGCGCTGCGTGCCGCCGGCGTCGATGTCGATGTCATTGCCGCGCGCGCCGCCCAGGCGCGGTGCGTTGAGCTCCACCGTGCCGAAGGCGCGCGGCGTGCCGTCGGTGCCGGCACGCAGGTCCATGCGCGCGCCGTTCTCCAACACGAGGCGGCCCTTGCCGCTGTCGATCTCGATGGTGGCGCGGTTGGGCGCCTCGATGGCCTGGCCGTAGCTGTCCACGCGCAGCCGCGTGCCGTGCGCGTCGAGCAGCGCGTTGCCGGCAAGGGTGACGCCGTCGCGCGCCGCCAGCCGGATGCTGCCGACCTGCACGCCGCCGGCGTCCACGGTGCCGGCCACGGTGAGGTGGCCGCCGTCGACCGAGAGGTTGATCTCGCGCGCCTTCAGCTCGTCGCCCACCACCAGGTCGCCCTGCTTGAGCTGGAAGCTGCGCTCGCCGACCACGCCACCGTCGGTCAGGCGGCGGTTCAGGCCGGCGAAGTCGGCCAGGCGCTGCGCGCGCACGTCGATGCGCCCGGCCGCGTAGGGCACCGCCGTGCCGCCCGCGTCGTACTCGCCGCTGCTGCCGCCGGCGATGCGGCCCAGCAGCTCGACCTGGCCGGCGCCCGCGCCCAGCGCGGTGACGGCCAGCCGGCCGGCGCGGTTGTTCTGCGCCGACAGGTCGATCTGCGCGCCCGCGGCCTGGCGCACGTTGCCCGTGCGGCTTTCGATCTCCACGTCGCCGCCCCAGCTGTACTTGTCGACGTCGAAGAAGCGCAGGCGCCGCCCGGCCAGGTCCAGCCGCGCGCCGTCGTGCAACTGCACATCGCCGTCGGCGCGCAGCACCAGCTTGCCGCTGGGCAGCACCACGGCGGTGTCGAGCGCCACGCTGCGCCCGTCGATGGCGATTTCGGCG
>NZ_BCUS01000253.1 GCF_001591345.1 Variovorax boronicumulans NBRC 103145
CGTCGCCGGCCGGAAAGCGCGCGAGCGCGAGCAGCGTGTCGCGCCGCAGCCGCGCGCGTGGCGAATCGCCGAACACATGCAGGCCGTCGCGGATCTGGGTCTCTTTCAGCTCGCACAGGTACGCATCGACGCGCGCGAGCACGGCATCGTCTTCGGCACCCGGCATGCCCAGTTCTTCGACCAGATGCTGGGCGCGCACGGTCGCGAGGATCTGCGCACGCAGCACCTTGGCGCGGCGCGCATCGACCAGCAGCGCGTCGTAGTACTCGTCGACCTGCCGCTCCAGGTCCTGCAGCGGGCCGTGGTTCTCGGCGCGCGTGAGCGGCGGCATCAGGTGGTCGACGATCACGGCCTGCGTGCGACGCTTGGCCTGCGCGCCCTCGCCGGGGTCGTTGACGATGAAGGGGTACACGTTGGGTAGCGGCCCGAGGATGGCGTCGGGCCAGCAGGTGGCCGCGAGCGCCAGGCTCTTGCCCGGCAGCCATTCGAGGTTGCCGTGCTTGCCGACGTGGACGACCGCGTCGATGGCGAACACATCGCGCAGCCAGAAATAGAACGCGAGGTAACTGTGCGGCGGCACCAGCTCGGCGTCGTGGTAGCTCGCGTAGTCGGCCAGGCCCAGCGGGCCGAGCGCGCGTGCCGGCTGGATGCCGACGAACACGCGGCCCAGCCGCAGCCCGGCGATCATGAAACGGCCCTGGCGCAGCATCGGGTCGTGCTCGGGCGGGCCCCATTGCGCATCGATGGCGGCGGCCATGCCCTCGGGCAGCGCTGCGAGGCGGACCCGGTAGTCGGCGAGCGCGTAGCTCTGCCACGCAGGCCGCGCGGCCCACTGCGCGGGGTCGTTGGCGATGCCCTCTTGCAGCGTGCGCATCAGCGCGTCGCCGTCCACAGGCAGCGTGTCGAGCGTGTAGCCCTCGGCCTGCATCGTGCGCAGGATGGCCATCACCGAGGCCGGCGTGTCCAGCCCCACGCCGCTGCCGATGCGGCCTTCGCTGCCGGGGTAGTTCGCGAGGATGAGCGCGACGCGCTTCTCGTCGGCGCGCAGGTTGCGCAGGGTGCACCAACGGCGCGCGAGTTCGGCCACGAAGGCGACGCGGTCGGGCTCGGGCCGGTAGCCGACCACCTCGGTCTGCGTGAGTTCGCAGCGGTGCGACAGGCCCTTGAAGCTCACGGCGCGCGTGACGATGCGCCCGTCCATCTCGGGCAGCGCGATCTGCATCGCGATGTCGCGCGGGCGCAGGCCCTGGCTGTCAGCAAGCCAGTCCTCGCGGTTGCCGCCGCTCACGATCACCTGCAGCACGGGGGCGTCGCCCGCGAGTGCCAGAGGCTCACCGCTTTCATCCGAAGCACCCTGCCCCAGCGCGGCGAAGGCCGTGGTGTTGAGCACCAGCTGCACGTCGTGTTCTACACACAACGCGCGCAACGCGGAGAGGCACAGCGGGTCCTTGAGCGAATCGAGCGCCACGGGCAGCGGGTTCAGTCCTTGCGCATGCAGCGCGGCGGCCAGCGCATCGAAGGCCTCGGTGTTGCCCGACAGCAGGTGCGAGCGGTAGAACACCAGCGCCACCACGGGCGCGTCCGCATGCCAGCCGGCGCGCAGGTCGTCGATGCCCGCGACGGTGTGCGTCGCGTCCATGCCGCCCGGCACATGCAGCGCCACCTGCGGCAGG
>NZ_BCUS01000254.1 GCF_001591345.1 Variovorax boronicumulans NBRC 103145
CGAGGCCGCCTTCGCCCAGGCGCGTGTCGAGGCCGGTGGCCAGCGCGCGCACATCGGCATCGAGGCCGGCGGCGTGCAGCACGGCCCACAGGCGCTCGTCGCTCGCTTGCGGATCGGCCAGGCGCAGGTTGTCGCGCAGGCTGTCCTGGAAGAGTTCGGTGCGTTGGGTCAGCAGGCAGGCCGGTTGCGCCTGCACGTGGCCGGCACGTGGCGTGAGGTCGCCGGCGATCACGGAAAGCAGCGTGGACTTGCCCGCGCCACTAGCGCCGATCAGCGCGACACGCTCGCCCGCGTTTAAGTGCAGCGACACGCCGCTCAGCACTTCGACCAGACTGCCAGGATGCATGACGGTGAGCTGGTCGACCTGCACGGCCGCCATCTGCGCGGTGCGAGCGGGGCGCGCGCCCTCTTCCACTGAAGGGTCGAGCCGCGGTGCCAACCGGCGCACGGCCAGCCAGGTGCGCCCGGCATCGAGCGCGCCACGCCGCAGCGCCGCGAACGGCTCGGTGGCAGTGAGCGCGATCAGCAGTGCGAGCGCCGCGCCGGGGGCGCCGATGACACCTTCGCTCACCAGCGCGCCGACAGCCAACAGCACGCCGACCAGCGTCAGCGCGCCCGCGCTGCCATAGGCGAAACCGGCCGCGGCTTCGAGCTTGTTCAGTGCGAGATCGGCCTGCGCGAGGTGCGCGTCGGCATTCATCAGCGCGGCGCGCTGGGCGTCGAGCCGGCCCGCCATCGCGAGGTCGGCCTGGCCTGCGACCAGATCGACGGCCCGCGCGCGCAGCGCCTCGACGGCATGGGCGCGCTGCCGCGCCGGCTGCCGCGCACGACGAGCGATGAGGTACGCCAGCCCCCAGCCGATGGCGCAGAGCCAGAGCGCGATCGCCACGCCCATCCCCACATGCATGAAGCCGAGCACGATGCCCGCCAGCAGCGCCGCGCCGAGCGCTGCAGCGGCGGGCACGAACAGGCGCAGGTAGAGCGACTCGAGCGCGTCGATGTCGGACGTGAGGCGGAACAGCAGCCGCGCCGGCCGCATCAGCAGGTCGCGCGCGGCCTCGGGGCATGCCCAGCCGCGGAACAGCCGCACGCGCAGTTCGGCGAGCACGGCGAAGGTGGCGTCGTGCGTGACCAGCCGCTCGCCGTAGCGCGACCCCGTGCGCCCGAGCGCCAGCAGCCGGATGCCGGCCGAGGGCATGAAGACATCGAAGGTGAAGGCCGTGGCCGCATGCAGGCCCGCGAGTGCGGTCGCGGTGATGAACCAGCCCGACAGGCCCAGCAGCGCCATGCCCGCGAGCACGGTGACAGCGGCCAGCAGGCAGCCCAGCAACAAGGCGCGCGGCTGGGTCGCGAGGAAGGGACGCAGCACGAGGCGCAGGTCGCGCCAGCGGGGGGAACGGGTCGCGTGGTGGCTCATGCGACCTTCTCCACCAGCGGTTCGGGGCCGAGGCTCACCGTGCGGTCCATGCGCGCGGCCAGCACCGGGTCGTGGGTCGAGACGATCAGCGTCCGGCCACGGGCGAGCGCCACCAGCGCGTCGGCCACGCGCGCGGCGGTGGCAGTGTCTAGGTGGGCCGTGGGCTCGTCGGCCAGGATCAGGTCGGCATGCGGATGCACCGCGACGCGCGCCAGCGCCAGCCGCACGGCCTC
>NZ_BCUS01000255.1 GCF_001591345.1 Variovorax boronicumulans NBRC 103145
GAAGGGCTGCGGCCCGGCCACCAGGTCGAGGGCCGCCTCGCCCGCGATCAGGTCGATGCCGACGACGCGGCCCTCGACGCTGCGGCGCTGCACGCTGGTCTGCGTGTTGAGCACCAGGTCGACGCCCTCGGCCACCTGCACCGCGCGCTGCTCGCCGGTGGCCGTGCGGTAGTCGGCGTTCCACTCGCCGAGCGACGGCCACAGGCCCAGCGGCGGAGAGACCACCGCCACACCCGCGGCCCCGGCCGCGCCCACCGCCGCGCCGAGGAACGCGCGGCGCGCAGCCACCGGCCGCGCCGACAGCACGGGAGCTCGCTGGACTTCGGCCGGCATGCCGCCGACGGCCGGGTCGAGCGCTTGCCACAGGCGCCGGGCCTGCGCCAGCGCGGGCTGGTGCAGCGGGTTGCCATCGCGCCAGCGGCGAAAGCCCTCGACGTCGTGCTGCGTGGCCGCGCCGGACGACAGCCGGCGCAGCCAGGTCTGCGCTTCGCGCAAGGCCTGGGCGTGTGCATCGGACGGGGTCATCGGGGCGTCAACCCGTGCGCGTTGAAAGATGTCGCATACCCATGAGACGGCTCTCGACGCGGTGAACCGCACTTTATTTTTCATGCGGCTCCTTTGCTTCGGGCGTTCGACCCATGCGGGCGGCGATGTGGTCATGCGCTTCCTTGAGTTCCTTCTCCACCGTGCGCAGCGAGATGCCGAGCCGCGCCGCCACCTCGCGCTGCGGCAGGTGCTGCCAGCGCACCATCACCAGCACCTGCCGGCGCCGTGGCGGCAGGCGCTCGATGAGCGCGCGCAGCGTGGCCAGCTCCGCGCGGTCCTGCGCGATCTGCGCGGGCCCCGGCGCGGGGTCGGGCGTTTCGTCGAGCAGCGCCTCGATCTCGTCGGACGTGGCCAGGCGCCCCTGCTTCGCGACCTGGTCGTAGGCCAGGTTGACGGCCACGCGCAGCAGGTAGGCGGCGGGATCGTGCACGCCGTCGATGTCGTCCCGGCTTTCCAGGCGCAGCCAGGTGTCCTGCAGCGCGTCGCCGGCGCGCTCGGCGTTGCCCAGCCGCCGCGCAAGCCGCTGCTTGAGCTCGTCGTAGCGCGCGACCAGGAAGTCGCGCAACGCGGGCAGCGCGTTCTCGGGCATGGCGATGGCGTCAGTGGCGCACCGGGCACTCGAGCCCGGGCGTCTGCGAGCGCGGCAGGATCAGCATCGTGAGCGGCTGCGCCATGTCCGGCGGCGGCGCGCGGTCGATGCGCAGCTGCCGCAGGGTGTCGAGGATGGCGTCGTCGCGTGCGCGCTCGCCGCTGGTGTGCAGCAGGAAGGCATGGGCGATGCGGCCGGTGCCGTCGATCACGAAGCGCATCGCCGCGCGGTAGCCGCCCGGTGCTGCGCGCGGGTGGGCGCACAGGGCTTCCCAGACGCGGGTCTGCACCAGCCCGTCGTAGCCGCGGTGCGCGGTGGCGGGCGCGGCCTGCACCGCATCAGCCGGGCGTGCCGGCGCGGGCACTGCCGGCGCGAGCCGGAGCACGAAGGCGGTCGCGGCCCCCACGCCGGCGTCGTCGGCGACCAGGCCCGTGCCCGCGAGCAGCGCATCGAGGGCGGCCTGCGCATCGAACAGGCCGTGCACGGGCGCGGCTTGG
>NZ_BCUS01000256.1 GCF_001591345.1 Variovorax boronicumulans NBRC 103145
GCGGCCGATGCGCGGGCCTCGGCCAGCGAGGCGCGCGCCTGCGCGATGTCGGCCTGCACCGTCTCGGGCGAGAACACCGCGAGCACCTGGCCCTTCTTTACGGTGTCGCCCACGTTGACGAGCACCTCGGCCAGCTTCAGGCCGTTCGATTCAGAGCCGATCACGGCCTCCTGCCAGGCCGCTACGTTGCCGTTGGCGGCCAGCGTGACGGTCAGCTCGGTGGCCTCGGGCTTGGCGACCGAGACGGTCAGGGCCGGGCGCTGCGCGGGGCCTTTCGCGGCGGGTGCGGCCTTGTCGTCGGCCGGCTTGCGGGTGAGCCACAGGCCGGCGCCAACGACGACGATCAGCGCCAGCAGCGCGAGGACAAGGGTGGAACGCTTCATTGTTTTCATGGCGACGTCGCGACCTTGGCGGCCGGGGTGGTGGTCATAGAGGACGATGCTTCGGCGGGGCGGCTCCAGCCGCCGCCCATCGAGCGGTACAGCGAAACCCAGGCTTCGGTGCTCTCGCGCTGCAGCGAGACGCGCGCGGTCTGCGCGGCGAACAGCGTGCGCCGCGAGTCCTCGAGCTCGAACAGGCTGGCCAGGCCGCTGCTGTAGCGGGCCTGGGTGGCGTCGAACGAGGCCTGGTAGTTCTTCACCGCGCTGTCGGCGTCGGTGCTGCGTGCGGTGGTGGCGTCGAGGTTCACGAGCGCTTCTTCCACCTCGCGCACCGCCTGGCGCACGTTCGCGCGGTAGAGCGACACGGCCTCGGTGTAGCGCGCCTTGGCGGCCTCGGAGTTGGCCGCGCGCGCGCCGCCGTCGAGCAGCGGCACGGTGAGCGACAGCGGCCCGACGGTCCAGGTGTCGAGCGATTCGCGAAAGCCGCTGGTGCGGATCTGCATGCGGCCGATCGAGCCCGAGAGCGTGAGCTTGGGGTAGCGCTCGGCCTCGGCCGAGCCCACCTCGGCGCTGGCCGCGGCCACGCCGAGTTCGGCCGCGTACACGTCGGGCCGCTGCGAGAGCGCCTGCGCCGGCACGCTGGCAATGGCACCGACCACCGGCAGCGCGCGCTGCGTGGGCGAGGCCGTGAGCTTCTGCGCGAGCGTGGGTTCGTCGAGCCCGCTGAGCGCCACCAGCGCCTTGCGCTGCACCGCGCACAGGGCGCGCTGTTGCGTGAGGCGGCCCGAGGCGTCGGAGGCACTGGCACGCGCCAGCGCGGCGTCGGCCGGCGCGGTGAAGCCGGCGCGCGCCGACAGGTCGGTGAGCCGCGCCGTTTCGCCGCGCGATTTGGCGTCCGATTCGGACACGTTCAATTGCTGCTGGCAGGCGCGTTCGGCGAAATAGGCGTTGGCCGTTTCGGCCGCCACGGCGACGCGGGCGTCATGCCACTTGGCGGTGGCGCTGTCCAGCTTCTGCTGGGCCGCGTCGCGATCGGCGCGCAGGCGGCCGAACAGGTCGATCTCCCACTTCGATTGCAGGCCGGCCTGCAGCGTGGTGACCGGCGCGGTGGAGGCGCTGCTGCTGCTTGAAGAGCCGCCCGATCCGAACGACGAGCCCGAAACTCCGCGGCTGGCCGACGCCGTGCCGTCCAGGCTGGGCAGCAGCGCCGCGCCGGCCTGCACGCGCGTGGAGC
>NZ_BCUS01000257.1 GCF_001591345.1 Variovorax boronicumulans NBRC 103145
CGCCGGCCGAACCCGTCTTCCAGTGCAACGCTGAAGGCGCCCGCTTTGCCGTGGGCCAGCAGGTGACGCCTCAGCTCGAAGCCGCGGCACGTGCGCGCGCCGGCGCCGGCACGGCGCGGGTGCTCAAGCCGAACCAGGCGGTCACGATGGAACTCAACCCCGGACGGCTCAACATCAGCGTCGACGCGCGTGGCCGCGTCAAGGACGTTCACTGCGGCTGAGCGTCGATCGGGGTGAAGCGGCGCTGCGGGCGGCCGTCGATCTCGATGGTTTCCTCGAACATCGCGGCGGGCCGGACCCACAGGCCGCGGGCACCGTAGAGGGCGCGGTACAGCGTCATCGGCTCCAGCGTCTCGCTGTGGCGGACGGTGCCGATCACGTCGTATTCGCCGCCCTTGTAGTGGCGGTAGCGGCCAGGGGGCGTTTCGATCAGGGGAGGGAGGTCTTCGTCGTTCAACGGGGGCTTCTTTCTTCGGTAACAACTGTCGGATGAGTCTTTGACGGGAGTCGGATGGACCGTGCGGATTTTGTTCACCTGGTTCGCCTGAGCGAGCACGCGAGTGCGGACGACAGCGCGCGCTACCGGCGTGGCGTCGCGGCGTTCGCCGCGCTCGGCTACCTCTGGGTGCTGGCCTGCCTCGGGCTGGCGGTGGGCATTGTGGCCTGGGTGGTCGTGTCGGTGGCCGACGGGCGCTTCAACTTCACACGCGGCTGGCTGCTCGTGTTCGCGCTGGGCCTGTTCTGGGCGACTTTGCGTGCGCTCTGGGTGCACTTCGACGAGCCCGACGGCGAGCCGCTCACGCGCGCCGACGCGCCTGGGTTGTTCGAGGCGCTGGACCGCATCCGCGAGCGCATCAAGGGTCCGCCGGTGCACCGCGTCTACCTGGACGACAACTTCAACGCCAGCATCAGCCAGGTGCCGCGCTTCGGCCTGTTCGGCGGCGCGCTCAACTCGCTGAGCATCGGCCTGCCGCTGCTGATGATGCTGGACCGCCAGCGCCTGCTGTCGGTGCTGGCCCACGAGTACGGGCACCTGCGCGGCAACCATGGCCGCCTCAGCGCCTGGATCTACCGCACGCGGCTGTCGTGGCTGCGGCTCGATGCCAGCCTGCAGCGCGACGAGGGCGTGATGGCGCTGGTGTCGCAGGCCTTTTTCCGCTGGTACTTTCCGCGCTTTGCCGCCAAGACCTTTGCGCTGGCTCGCCAGGACGAGTACGAGGCCGACCGCATCTCGGGCCGGCTGCTCGGCACCGCGGTGGCCGCGGCGGCGCTCACCGAAGTGGCCATCAAGGGCAACTGGTACGCCAGCGAGTTCTGGCCCTGGCACTGGGCGCGCGCCGAGCGCGAG
>NZ_BCUS01000258.1 GCF_001591345.1 Variovorax boronicumulans NBRC 103145
ACGACGCGCTGCTCACACGCACCCGCACCTGGCCGCGGCTGAGCGCCGCCGAGCAGGCGCAGCCCGTGCCATGACGCCCGAAGTCCTGGCCATGGCCGCCGCCATCGGCGAGCCCATCGAGTCGCTGGATCTGCAGGGCGGCCACTTTGCGCGCGCCGCGCTGGCCGGCGCGCTGTTCAGCAAGGTCGACCTGCGCCGGGCCGACCTGCGCGGCGCCGACCTGCACGAGGCGGTGTTCGATCAGTGCGACCTGCGCGGCACGCTGCTGGGAACGGCCGATCTGCGGCGGGCCACCTTCAACCAGTGCCAGCTCACGCACGCCGACCTGGGCGAGGCACGGCTGCATGCCGCCACCCTGAACGAGTGCGAGGTGTCGCACGCGCGGCTGGCCGGCGCCGACGCGTCCATGCTCGTGGCCAACCGCAGCAAGTTCGCCCACGCCAGCTTGCAGGACGCGAGCCTGGACAACGCCACCTTCAACCAGTGCAGCCTGTTCGATGCCAGCGCGGAGCGCGTCAACTGGCGCCAGGCGACGCTGATGGAATGCGACGTGCGTCACCTGGCCTGGAGCGACGGCAACTTCGAGCGCACGGTGTTCGTCAAGACCTCCCTGGCGGGGCAGGACTTTCGCGGCCAGTCGCTGCGCGGCTGCCAGTTTGCCGGGGTCGACCTGCAGGGCGCCGATTTCACCGACGCCCGCCTGCCGCAGTGCAGCTTCCAGGGCGCGCTGCTGGGCGGTGCGCGGCTGGCCGGCGTGCAGGCGCCGCGCGCCATCTTCTGCGAGGCGCAGGCGGCCGGCGTCGACTTCTCGGGCGCCGACCTCACGCAGGCGCTGTTCACCGGCGCGTTGCTCGAAGGCAGCGTGTTCGCACGCGCCCGCCTGCACCAGGTGCATTTCGCCGGCGCGCGCATGGCACGCGCGCATTGGCAGAACGCGGTGCTCGACCACGCCGACCTCAGCCACGCCGACCTGCGCGGCTGCGACATGGAGGGCGCCTCGCTGCTGCGCACCCAGCTGCACGGCGCGCTCACCGAAGGCGCGCGCATCGACGACCACGCCCGCGCGCTGACGCAAGACCCGCAGCGCGCCGAGGCCGAGCGCTGGCGCGCCGTCGCCGCCGCCTGACCCCATCCGCACATCCTGGAGAGCCCCATGAGCAAGACCCGAACCCCCGGCAGAAGCCCCAGCCAGCGCAGCCCGCACAGCCAGAGCCAACCGGTCTGCGCGCCGGCGGTCGACCCCACCGTCGCCATCGCCGGCGCCTGCCAGGGCGGCCTCGTCACCGCCGTCGGGCCCGATGCCACCGTG
>NZ_BCUS01000259.1 GCF_001591345.1 Variovorax boronicumulans NBRC 103145
CCGCACCCAAGGTCGACCCGGCCGTGCGCGCCGCGGCGCAAGATGCCGTGCAGGCCGCCCTCGCCAAGCTCGAACAAGAAACCGCCGAAGGCCACGGCAAGGCCAGTGCTGGCGCCGCCGCTGCGCTGCGCGCCGTGCTCAAGGAACACGGCAAGCTGGTCGACGCGCCGCTCGAAGCCCGCGTGCACGCCGCGCTGGTTGCCGCTGGCGAACTCGAAGGCTGGCAGCGCTGGAGCGCCGACAAGGTGCGCGAAGACCTCGTCGCCAAGGCCGAAGGCCTGCTCAAGCGCCCCGAAGGCCAGGCCCTCGGTGGCCGCAAGATGCAGGAAACCCTGCGCGCCCTGCGCGACCAGTGGAAGCAGGCCGACCAGGGCGGCGTGCCGAACCACGCGCTGTGGAAGCGTTTCGACGAAGCCTGCAACGAAGCCCACAAGGTCGTCGAGGCCTGGCTCGAGAAGGTGCGCGCCGATGCCGCCGAACACCGCGCCCTGCGTGTCGCGCTGATCGAAGAGGTCAAGGCCTGGGCCGCCGCGCATGCCGGCGCCACCGACCTGAAGGCGCACAACCGCGCGCTGCACCAGTTCGCCGACCGCTGGCGCGATGCCGGCCACGTGGGCGAGAAGGTGTTTGCCGAGCTGCAACCGCTGTGGAACGAAGCTTTCGGCGCCGCCCGTGCCCCGTTCGAAACCGCGCAGAAGGCCAGCGTCGAACGCCGCCAGGCGATGATCGCCGAGGCCACAGAGCTGGGCGCCCAGCCGATGCTGCGCATCGACGCCGTGAAGGCGCTGCAGCAGCGCTGGCAGCACGAGGCGCAGAGTGTGCCGCTCGACCGCCGCCACGAACAGAAGCTGTGGGACGCGTTCCGCGCACCCATCGACGAAGCCTTCAACCGCAAGACGGTCGAGCGCGAAAAGGCATCGGCCGCCATGAGCGAGCACGACCGCCATGTGCTCGAAGCCTCCAAGGCGCTCGACGCGGCCAATGCCGGCGGCGACGCACAGAAGATCCGCGCCGCCATCGCCGGCCTCGAAGCTGCACTGCGCGGTGAAGTGCCCGCACCGGCACCCGCCACCACGAGCGACGGCCCCTCGGTCGGCGCGACCGGTGTCGAAGCCCCCGGCCAGGCCGCTGCCGAGTTCGGCGAAAGCGCCGAGCAGACGCCGGGTTCGAGCGATGCCGAAGCCACGCCGTCCGCACCCGCGGCAGCAGTGGCCGACGCGCCCGACCTGGTCGCTCCCGCAGACGGCGCCGATGCTTCGGCCCGC
>NZ_BCUS01000260.1 GCF_001591345.1 Variovorax boronicumulans NBRC 103145
GTCGGCGCGCGGGTCGGCCGCCGTGGCGTGCAGCAGGCGGTCGACGACGTGGTGCCGGCCGCCGTCGCGCTCCCACAGCAGGTAGTGCGCCAGCTCGTGGCCGAGCACGGCCTGGCGCTCGGGCGGCTGCAGCTTTTCGAGCAGCGGGCCCGAGAGCACGATGTGCGCTTCGCCCGGCACGACGTAGATCGCGGCGTTCATGGCCGCGCCGTCGCCCGACGGCGCCTGGTAGAGCGTGATGCGCGCCGCGACGCCCAGCCGCTGCGCGGCCAGGGTGGCGTCGGCATGCAGGTCGGGGTGCGCGTCGGCGTCGAGGCGGTAGGCGCTGCGCAGCAGCTCGGCGCGCATGGCGGCCGTGTGTTCTTCGCGCGCTTCGGCCGAAGCGGCCCAGCGCCAGGCCTCGGGTTCGTTCGCCTGGAGGTGGGCGGCCAGTGCCTGCTGGTAGGGCAGCGGCGTCAGGTCTTGGAGGCGAACGGCAGGGAAAGAGTCGACCATGTCAGGAGCGCCAGCAACAATGAGTTGCCGACGATCCTAAACGAGCGGGTGGTGTCGCTTGCAATCACCCACGATGTGGGTGATTGCGGGGGTCAACGCTTGGGCTTGAGCGTGACGATGAGCGACGGGAAGATGCGCCCGTCCGTGTCGCGCGGCAGCTTGTCGGTCTTGCGCAGGCCGCGTTCCGCCGCTTCGTCCCAGGCCGGCAGGCCGCTGGACTTGGCGAGCTTGACGCCGACGATGGTGCCGTCGGGTGCCAGGTTGACCAGGAACTCGGCTTCGGGGTTGCCGTTCACGCTGTCGGCATCGGGGAAGGTGATGTTCGGGCGCACGGCGGCGGCGATGCGTCCGGCATAGCCGCTGGACGGGCCGGACGAGCGTTGGGCATTGCCCTTGGCGTCTTCGTTGCCGCTGGCGCCCGCCATGCCCTGCATGCGCTTGAGCGTTGCGGCGCGATCGGCGGCCGCCTGCTTGGCGACTGCTTCAGCCTTCTTCGCTTCGGCCTGCTTGGCCTCGGCTTCCTGCTGCTTCTTCTGCTCGGCCAGTTTCTTCTGCTGCTCTTTCTTGCGCTCGGCTTCTTCCTCGGCGCGCTCCTTGGCCTCGAGCTCCTTCTTCTTTTGCTGCTGCACGCGCTGCTGCTCGAGCTCGCGCTCCTTCTGCGCCTTCTGTTCCTTGAGCTTCTTCTCGCGCTCCAGCGCGATGTCGGGCGCAGGGGCGGGCGCCGGCTCGGGCGGCTTGACGGCCGGGGGAGGCGGCGGGGGCGGTGC
>NZ_BCUS01000261.1 GCF_001591345.1 Variovorax boronicumulans NBRC 103145
AGCCATGTGCCGGCGCATGCCCATGCCGGTCGCGCCATCGGGTGCCAGCACGGGCAGCACGTAGCGCGTGGCGAGCGCGGCCGACACCAGCCCGGCGATCGAGAACACGCCCAATTGCGCCAGCCCCGGAAAGCCCGAGAACACCAGCGCCGCAAAGCCGCACACGGAGGTCAGCAGGCCCAGCCGCACCGTGGGCCAGTGCACCTCGCGCCAGCGCTGCCAGCCGGTGCCGGCCACGGCCGCGCCGCGCGCCTGGATCAGGTAGTAGATGGCGTAGTCGACCGTCTCGCCGATCAGCGTGCTGCCGAAGCCCAGCGTGAGCCCGTGCACCGAGCCGAACACCAGGCTGACCGACGCGGTGCCGACCACCACGCCCGTGGCCACCGGCAGGAAGGCGATGACCAGCGCACGCGGCGAGGCAAAGGCCAGCAGCAGCAGCACGCTCATCACGATGCCGCCCACCACCGCGAGGTGGATGGCTTCGGTCTTGATCTTTTCGCGGCTCATGACCGAGAACACGGGCGGCCCGCTCAACAACAGCTTGGGCGCAGCCTCGCCCATGCCGCGTGCGGCGGCTTCATAGGCGGCCTGCACGCGGGCGATGGCGACGGCCTGCGCATCGAGGTCGCCGCCGGCTGAGCGCGTGGTGGCGATCATGAGCGCACGCGGCGCCTCGCGCGACATCCAGACGCCGGCCTCGCTGCGCGGTGCGCTGGCCGGCACCAGCTCCATCGCGATGCGTTGGGTCTCGCCCGTCGGATCACTGTCGAGCAAGGGCTTGATCGCGTTGCCGGCCGGCGTGCCGAGCATCGACAGCGTGTCGACGATGGCCTCGCGCAACCCTTCGGCCGTGAACTGCCCCGGCATCACGCCGGACGAGAGCTGGTAGCGGTGCTGGAACACCCAGGTGCCGGCCTCGCTCCAGTCGCTCACGTCGCCGTTCTGCACCAGGTCGAAGAGCTTGCTGTCGCGCATCGCCTTGCCGACGGCGCGCGAGACCTCCGCGCGCTGTTCGACGCTGCCGCCCTCGAAGCCCAGCATCAGCGTGCGCGAGGCGACGCCGCTTTGCAGCTGCTCGATGAGCACGCGTTGGCGCAGGTCGGGGCTCTTGGGGAGAAAGGCCGACAGGTCGGCGCCGATCTGGGTGCGCGCGATGACGACCGCGCCGAGGGCCACGACCAGCAGCCACGCCAGCAGAACGACGATGCGGCGCGACCACCCCGGCGGCCCGCCCGCCTGCGCCAGGCTCA
>NZ_BCUS01000262.1 GCF_001591345.1 Variovorax boronicumulans NBRC 103145
GTGGACCAGCCCGTCATCGTCGGCGCGCTGTACAACGGCCGCGGCGACGGCGGCATCGCCCCCACGCCCGGCGGCGCATCGCGCACCGGTGAGAACAGCGAACAGGGCAGCAACGACAACAACGACGTCTTCGCCCAGGCGAGCAACGCCTCGCCCAGCGCCCAGGCCAACCTGGCAGCGGGCCACGCCCCGCCCTGGCACGGCGCCAGCGCCGACGACAAGGGCCACCGCAACGCCGCGGCCCTGAGCGGCTTCAAGACCAAGGAGTTCGGCGGCGAGGGCTTCAGCCAGCTGGTGTTCGACGATTCGAACCAGCAGCTGCGCGTGCAGCTGCACGCGAGCACCGCCCACAGCCAGCTGAACCTGGGCCACCTCATCCACCAGGCCGACAACTTCCGCGGCAGCTTCCGAGGCCAGGGCCTGGAGCTGCGCACCGACGGCTACGCCGCCCTGCGCGGCGGCAAGGGCGTGCTGCTGAGCACGTACCACGGCGCAGGCGGCCAGAAGCTCGAGCCCGTGGGCGACTTCGCCGCCGGCATGGCGCTGCTCAAGCAGGTGCAGCAGCTGGGCCAGGCTCTGAGCGATGCGGCCAAGACCCACGAGACGGTACAGCTGGCTGGGCACATCGGTGCCAACAAGGTCGACGAATCGCAACTCGACAAGGAGCGAGCCCCTTACGCCGCGATGGAACGCACCGTCAGCGGCATGGTGACCGCCGACGCGCTCGACACCGCCTACGCAGATGCGGCAGACAAAACCATCGCCACCGGCGAAGGCAAGGTGCCGCACACGAGCGACGCCGTGATCGCGCTGGCCGCACGCGGCGGGCTGGCGATGGTGGCGGGTCAGCAGCTGCAGGTCGTCAGCGGCGAGACCGCCACGCTGGCCAGCGGCGGCGACATCAACCTGGCGCTGGCCGACGTGCTGCGCGTGCACAGCGGGCAAGCCATCGGCGTGCTGGCCGGGGCGCAGAAGGCCGATGCGGACACGGGCCTGTCGGTCATCGCGGGCAACGACGACCTGGACTTCCAGGCGCAGCACGACGAACTGCGCGTGCAGGCCAAGGAAGCGCTGAAGATCGCCAGCACCGACCAGACGGTGGAGTTCGCGGCCAAGAAGAAGATCCGCATCGCGACGGCGCAGGGCGCGTCGATCACGCTGCAGGATGGGGACATCA
>NZ_BCUS01000263.1 GCF_001591345.1 Variovorax boronicumulans NBRC 103145
CAGCCGTTGCGCCCGCTGAACAGCTCGCGCCAGGCGGCGGTGGGCGGCGGCGCGCCAACGGCGGCGGCATCGAGGAAAGAGGAGGAGGACGACATGAGAACGAAGGGGAACGCCAAGGGAGCCTGGATACTAGGCGGCGCCTCTCAATTAAACAAGCTATTGCTTTGATAAATAGAAACTTCGGCGCGCAGCCGTCGCACAGGATGCGCGACACTTCGAAACCGATGCACGCCGTTTCTTCTTCCCCTTCTTCCTCGATGGATTCCTCTTCCGCCACCACCGGCGCCCTGCCCCGTCCCCCGATGCGTCGCCCCACCCTGCGTTTCCTGCTCTCGCACCCCGCGCACTTCATCGCGCTGGGCTTCGGCTCGGGGTTGTCGCCCTTCGCGCCGGGCACCGTGGGCACGCTGTGGGCCTGGGCCGCGTTCGTGGTGATGCAACTGTGGTTCACGCCCGCGACTATCGGCTGGATCATCCTGGCCGGCCTGCCGATCGGCTGGTGGGCCTGCACGGTCGCTGCGCGCAACATGAACGTGTCCGACCCCGGCGCCATCGTGTGGGACGAGATCGTCGCCTTCTGGCTCGTGCTCTGGCTGGTGACGCCGGCCGGCCTGTGGGCGCAGGTCGTGGCCTTTGCGCTGTTCCGTTATTTCGACGCCGCCAAGCCCGGCCCGGTGGGCTGGGCCGACGCCGCCTTCAAGCCGCACGACCCCGCGCGCGTGCAGTGGTGGCGCGCCGGCTTCGGCATTCTTCTGGACGACCTGGTGGCGGCCTTCTGCACGCTGCTGGTCATTGCGCTGTGGCGCGCATGGTGAACCCGATGCAACCTTCCGCTTCCCCGGCCTTGGCCGAACAGGACGTGCCCGCGCTCGTCGCGACGCTGGCCGAACGGCTGCAGGCCCGGGGCTGGATGATGGCCACCGCCGAAAGCTGCACCGGCGGCCTGATCGCCGGCGCCTGCACCGACCTGGCGGGCTCCAGCGTGTGGTTCGAGCGCGGCTTCGTCACCTACTCGAACGCCGCCAAGACCGAGATGCTGGGCGTGGACGCCGCGCTGATCGAAGCCCACGGCGCCGTGAGCGAGCCCGTGGCGCGCGCGATGGCCGAAGGCGCCATTGCCCGCGGCGCCCCGGCGC
>NZ_BCUS01000264.1 GCF_001591345.1 Variovorax boronicumulans NBRC 103145
CACGGCGGCCAGCACGGTGCCCAGCGCCGACACCGCGAGCGTCTGCAGCGCGCCGTGGCCGACCTTGGCCAGGAACTCGGGCGACACGTCGGGCGGGAAGAACTCGGCGATGAACTTGCCCATGAGCCTGAGCGATTCGGCCGAGCCCAGCGCGCCGTAGTCGATGCCCAGGTAGACAAAGCTCGCGATCACCGCTGCGGCGATCAACGCGACGGCGAGCCAGCAGCGCAGGCACAGGGGAGGGCGTGGCGGCAGTGTCGTCATGCGAGGAGCTTTCGCAGCGCGTTGCTCAGCATGTCGGCCAGCAGCACGAGCGCGAGGAACACCAGCAGGATGCTGCTGGCCTCGCCGCCGTTGAGCATCTTCATCGACTGGTCCATCAGCTGCCCGAGGCCGCCCGCGCCCACGAAGCCCATCACCACCGAGGCGCGCACCGCGCATTCCCAGCGGTACACGGTGTACGAGGCCAGCTCCTGCGCCGTGTGCGGCAGGAGGCCATAGCACAGCGCCGCGAGCCGGCCGCTGCCGCTTTCGAGCAGGGCGCGCGCGGGGCGCGTGTCGGTCGATTCGAGGATCTCGGCGTAGACCTTGCCGAGCATGCCGCCGTAGGTGATGGCCAGCGCCAGCACGCCGGCCGCGGGGCCGAGCCCGAGCGCACGCACGAACAGCAGCGCCCACACGATCTCGGGAATGGCGCGCAGCACCATCAGCAGCCAGCGCGCTGCTTGGCGGACGATGCCGGCCTGCACGCGGCCGGGGCCGGGTCCGATGCGCGAGATGGAGAGCGCGCGCGTGGTCACGAAGCCCAGCGGCGCGCCGATCAGCAGCGCCATGGCGGTGCCGGCCGTGGCCATAGCCAGCGTTTCGAGCGTGGCCTTGGCAAGCAGCGCGAGAAAGGCCGGCGAGCTGTCGGGCGGAAAGAAGCCCGCAAGAAAGCCGCCGATGACCGCGAGGTTGCCGCTGCCGAACAGCGCCCAGGGCTTGAATTCGGAGAGCGCGAGCACCGGCCAGGCGATGGCCAGCGCGGCGAGCCAGCCGGCCAGGCGGCGGCCCGCGTGCGGATCGCGCAGGGCGGGGTGGGCGAG
>NZ_BCUS01000265.1 GCF_001591345.1 Variovorax boronicumulans NBRC 103145
GTGCTCGGCGGCATCGGCGGTGGCGGCACCCCCGGCACCGGCGCGGCCCTGCTCGACCCGGCCGACAGCGTGGTGGCCGGCCTGGTGAACGGCCTGAACAACGGCGTGCTCGGCGACCTCGGCTTGGGCGACGTGCTGGCCCCGGTCTCGCAACTGACCGACAGCCTGACCGACACGGTCGACGGCCTGCTGGCACCGGTGCTCGGTTCCAGCTTCACGCCGAACGACCCGAACGTGCTCGACCCGGCCGACAGCCTCGTCGATGACGTGACGGACGGCGTGGGCGGCCTGGTCAGCCCGGTGGTCGACCAGCTGCTCGGCGCCGGCGCGACGAACGGCCTGCTGAACGCGGTGGACACGCAGGTCGACTTCGTGACCGACGGCGTGGCCAACCTGATCGGTGGCGATGGCCTGCTGGGTGGCGTGCTGGGTGGCGACGGCGGCCTGCTGGGCGGTGTCCTCGGCGGCGACGGTGGTCTGCTCGGCGGCGTGCTGGGTGATGACGGTCTGCTGGGCGGCTTGCTCGGCGGCGAGGGCGGTCTGCTCGGTGGCGTGCTCGGCGAGGGCGGCCTCCTGGGTGGTGTCCTCGGCGGCGAAGGTGGTCTGCTTGGCGGCGTGCTGGGTGATGACGGCCTGCTGGGTGGCTTGCTCGGCGGTGAAGGCGGTCTGCTCGGTGGCGTGCTCGGCGACGACGGCCTCCTGGGTGGCGTCCTCGGCGGCGAAGGCGGCCTGCTCGGCGGCGTGTTGGGTGACGACGGCCTGCTGGGCGGCTTGCTCGGCGGTGAAGGCGGTCTGCTCGGTGGCGTGCTCGGCGACGACGGCCTTCTGGGTGGTGTCCTCGGCGGCGACGGCGGTTTGCTTGGCGGCGTGTTGGGTGACGACGGCCTCCTGGGTGGCGTCCTCGGCGGCGACGGTGGTCTGCTCGGCGGTGTGCTGGGTGATGACGGCCTCCTGGGTGGCGTTCTCGGTGGTGACGGCGGCTTGCTCGGCGGCATCCTCGGTGACGACGGCCTGCTCGGCGGTGTCCTCGGCGGTGTGACCGGTGGCGAC
>NZ_BCUS01000266.1 GCF_001591345.1 Variovorax boronicumulans NBRC 103145
CGCGACAGCCTCTCGCCCGCCACGCGCGCCGACCTGCGCGCCGCCCTCGGCTGGCCGCAGGACCGCGAGGCGCTGCTGGCCGACGGCGAACGCGTGAGCGACCACTGGCTCGTGCTGGGCCAGTGCCTGGATGAGCGCGACACCAAGCTGGTCGAGCGCCATGTGTGGCTGCAGGGCCGCGCGAGCGGACGCCGCGCGCTGCTGCTCGACTACTCGCACGGCGGACGCGGCTTCGAGACCGGCTGGGTCAGCGGCAGCGAACGCGCGGCCGTGCTGTGCTTCTATCCCGGCCACGCCTCGCAGCGCGCGGTGGTGGCCGAGCTGCCGGCCGAGGCCGCATCGACTGCTGCGCCTGTCGCGCTTCATGACGAAGCCGGTGAATGGCAACGCATGGCCCAACAGATCGCGGCCAACCCGTGGCAGCCGCTGCTGCCCCTGGTGTGGGCCGACGCCGTGCCTGCGCGGCATGGCGACCAGTGGTGGCTGCGCCTGGGCGCCGCGTCGCAGGCCCTGCCGATGCAACTGGCCGCGGCCGAAGCCTGGCAGCTGCTGGCGCATTCGGGCGGTGCGCCGCTGCGCGTCTTCGGCGAATGGGACGGCGAGCAGTTCGCGCCGCTCACGGCGTGGGCGACTGAGGGTGGGGCACCCGTCTGGACCTTGAGCGGAGCGCGTGCATGAGCCACTGGAACACCTTGCTGCAGACCGCCCTCGTCGGCACGGCACGCCAACCCGTGCCGGCCGCCGACGGCATGGCCGGCGATTTCGGTGCGCTGCTCCAGGCGCTGCAACAACCCACCGACAGCGCGCAAGGCGTGCTGCTGCGCGTCGCGGGCGCCGTGGCCGTGGGCCGCCGCGCGGGCTTCGTTGCACCGGGTTTGCCGGCCGACGACGCACCGCCCGCCGCCAACGACACCTGCCCCGCGCTCGGCGACCCCGCCTTGCTCGCCGTGATCGCCGATGCCCTCGCCAGTGGCCCGCAGCGCCTGCAGCACGAAGTGCTGGCCGTGCTCGCCGCTGCCGGCTGGCGCCTGCCACCCAGCCTGTT
>NZ_BCUS01000267.1 GCF_001591345.1 Variovorax boronicumulans NBRC 103145
CCGCGGCGGACGCGGCGGCGAAGGCCGTGGCGAAGGCGGCGGCCGTTCGGGTGGACGCGACGGCGACCGCCGTGGCGGACGCGGTGGCGAGCGCCGTGAAGGCGGCGGTGGCGAACGCCGCGGCGAAGCTCGCAACACCGAGCAACGCAACGACAGCACCAACCCGGCACGCGAGCAACGCGAGCCCCGTGAAGCACGCGCACCGCGCGATGGCGAACAACGCCGTGGCGGTCGCGGCGAGCGCCGCGAAGGTGGCGAAGGCCGCAACGCGCCGGCCGAAGCCCTGCTCGACGGCAACCTGAACCTCGACGCGCAGCAACAGCAGCCGGCCCCCGGCGGCGACGAGAACGGCAATGCCGCAGCGGAACGCGCACCCCGCGCCCGCGGCGAGCGCCGTGAACGTGGCGAGCGCGGTGAACGCGGTGAACGCGGTGGCGAACGCAACGAGCGCGGTGAGCGCAATGGCGACGCGCAGCAGCAACAGCCGCGCGATGAAGCCACCGCCGGCGACGGCGAGCGCCAGCCCCGCAACGGCCGTGGCGACGAGTCGCGCGGCCCGCGCGGCGAGCGCAACGACGGCCGCCGCGAGCGCCGCAACGACGCGCCTGCCGCCAACGAAGGCGACGCACGCGTGGCCGAATCGGCTGCCGCTGGCGATGCCGAGCAAGGCAGCAACGAAGGCAACGAGCAGCAAGCCCCGCGCCGCGAAGGTGAAGAGCGCCGCGGCCGTTCGCGCGACCGTTACGGCCGTGACCGCCGCGAACGCGGTCCGCGTGACGACGCCGGCAATGGTGGCAACGAAGCCAACGGCGCAGACGCCGCACCGGTCGCCGAAGGCACCGTGGCTGCCGAAGGCCAGGCCGAGCGCCAGCCGCAACAGCAACTGCCGCTGGTGGCGGAAGCCACCGCAGTGGCCGTGGTCGCCACCGCGGTCGAAGTGCGCGAACCTGCACCGCAGGTGCAGGAGCAACCGCGCTTCGAACGCCCCGCCGCGCCCGCACCGGCACCCGTCGCAGCGCCCATCGTGGTCG
>NZ_BCUS01000268.1 GCF_001591345.1 Variovorax boronicumulans NBRC 103145
CCAGCCTGCTGCAACGCCGGCCCGACCTGCTTGCGGCCTATGCGCGCGTCGAGGCCGCCAACGCCGGCGTGGGCGCGGCCAAGGCCGCGATGCTGCCGACCATTTCGCTCACGGCGCTGGCCGGCGGCGTCAGCAAGGAGCTGTCGACCTTGCTCAGCAGCGGCAACAGCAGCTGGGCCGGCGTGCTGGGCGTGTCGCTGCCGATCTTCGACTGGGGCCGCCGGTCGGCCAACGTGAGCGCCAGCGAAGAGCGGCTGGCCGCCGCGATGGCCGGCTACGAATCGGCGGCGCAGGTCGCCTTTCGCGAGGTGGCCCACGCGCTGATCGCCAGCGACCACCTGCAGCCGCAGCTGGAGGCGCAACAGGCGCGCGTGCAGGTGCTCGAGAAGGTGGCCGGCATCTCGCGCACGCGCTTTCGCAGCGGCATGGAAGACTACTTCTCCAGCCAGGACGCGCAGCGCGAGCTGTATACCGGGCAGCAGCAGCTGATCGAACTGCAGCTCAAGGCGGCGGTGAACACCGTGAACCTGTACAAGGCCCTGGGCGGGGGCTGGGGCAGCGCGTAGCGCGAGGCGTTGGCGGAGGGCCGACCCGGCCGCGTGCGTGCGACCGGCGATTCAGTTCACTGAACCTCGTCGCACCACACCCTGAATCCATCCAGTTCGTTGGGCCCGAAAGTGTTGGACAGCGCGACGTCGCTGGCGTCGCGCCCTTGCGCGATCAGCACGCGGCCGATGCGGGGCACGTTGTTGCGCGCGTCGAAGGTGTACCAGCGGTCGCCCAGGAAGGCCTCGAACCAGCCCGCGAAGTCCATCGTTCCGTGCGGCGGCGGGGTGCCGACATCGCCGAGGTAGCCGCTGCAATAGCGGGCCGGGATGTTCAGGCAGCGGCACAGCGTGATGGCCAGGTGTGCGTAGTCGCGGCACACGCCTTGCCCTTCCTTGAAGGCTTCGAACGCCGAGCGGGTGCGCCGCGCATGCTCGTAGCCGAACTCGATGTGCTGGTGCACGAAGTC
>NZ_BCUS01000269.1 GCF_001591345.1 Variovorax boronicumulans NBRC 103145
AGTGGAGGTCGACAGGCTGCTGACATTGCTGTTTGTCGAGCTCAGGCTCGTGGACAGGCTAGAGATCCCGCTGGTCGCCGTGCTCAGACCGCTCGAAGTCGACGTCGACAAGCTGCTCACGTTGCTGTTCGTGGTGCTCAGCCCGGTCGACAGGCTCTCGATGCCACTCGTCGCCGTGCTCAGACCCGACGACGTGGAGGTCGAAAGGCTATCGATTCGACTGTTGGTCGTGCTCAAACCACTGGACGTCGAAGTCGACAAGCTGCCCACGTTGCTGTTCGTGGTGCTCAAACCCGTCGACAGGCTGGCGATGCCACTGGTCGCGGTGCTCAGGCCCGACGATGTCGAAGTCGACAGGCTGCTCACATTGCTGTTGGTTGTGCTCAGGCTCGTGGACAAGCTGGCGATGCCGCTGGTCGCTGTGCTCAGACCGCTCGAGGTAGACGTCGACAAGCTATCGATGCTGCTCGTCGCCGTGCTAAGGCCCGACGACGTAGACGTCGAGAGGCTGTCAATACGACTATTGGTGGTGCTCAGACCCGAGGACGTCGAGGTCGACAGACTGCTGACGTTGCTGTTGGTCGTGCTCAGGCCCGTGGACAAGCTGGTGATGCCACTGGTCGCCGTGCTCAGACCGCTCGACGTAGACGTCGAGAGGCTGTCGATGCTGCTCGTGGCGGTGCTCAGGCCCGACGATGTCGAAGTCGACAGGCTGCTCACGTTGCTGTTGGTCGTGCTCAGGCCAGTAGACAGGCTCGAGATGCCGCTGGTTGCCGTACTCAAGCCCGACGACGTCGAGGTCGACAGGCTGCTGACGTTGCTGTTCGTGGTGCTCAGGCTCGTCGACAAGCTGGAGATGCCACTGGTCGCGGTGCTCAACCCACTCGACGTGGAAGTCGAGAGGCTTTCCAGGTTGCTGTTGGTGCTGCTCAGAGCCGTAGACAGGCTCGAGATGCCGCTGGTCGCCGTGCTCAGGCCGGACGACGTCGAGGTCGAGAGGCTGCTG
>NZ_BCUS01000270.1 GCF_001591345.1 Variovorax boronicumulans NBRC 103145
TTGCAGCGCACTACATCTTGCGCACTGGCCGCAAGGTGCAGCGTACCAGCACCTTGCTGCGGCATCCTCAGCACCCTTGGATGTTCGCCCACCCCGGTCGCGAGGTTGTCGGTGCTGCCGACGTCCAACTCCTGGAGTGCCGATGCGTCGGGATGGATGCTGCGGCAATGTGGGCTGAAGGCCTTCCCGGCTACGTGCGGATTCAGGTCCTGCATCAACTGGCCGTTGCCGGTGTCCAAGCCATGGACGTCGTCGCCCTGATCTGTGGGCAGGATCTGCGCATCTATCGCGTCGAGCGGGACGACGTCGAGATATCGCGGCTCATCGATGCCGAGCGCGAGTTCTGGCACTGCGTGGAGATCGATCAGGCACCGCTCGACCAAGGCGGGATGGTCGCACTGTGATCTCTGAGCCCTGAAAGCTCCCGTCGGTCAACCGACCCGCCAGAACCGCCACCACCGACGCTGCGTTGCTGTCCGCAGTTCCAGAGGGCGCAGGTCCAGGGTGTCGTAGTTCGTGAATGGCGAGCCGGCGCGGCGGCGCATTTCTGTCTCGAACTCGTGAGCGGTGCCGCGCGCGTAGAGGTCTCCCTGCAGCGCCTTCTTGCGCCACTCGCTCGCCAGTACGCCTAGCTCCTCGTCGGACAGCCTCTCCTTCGTCGTCATGCGCGCAATTGTGCCGTGCCAGGCGCCGGTGGATGAGCGCGCACGCGACAACTTGCCCTGGGACTCGCTGCGGCCATACCCGGAATTTCTCTTCCCTCCCTACAGCCCGCCTTGCGCGGGCTTTCTTCATCAGTCACATGCCACACAACATCTTGCTCACAGGGATCGGCGTGCCCGTCGCGCTCATTCCCACATTCCACCCGCCTTGCGCATGCGTTGCCATGCTCGGCTCATCTACCCGGAGCAACTGACATGGGGAGCATCGTCTACCGGGCTACCAAGGACCAAGCCGTTTATGACGAGCTGCAGAACGTGGGAGCTTTCGCCGCGGTGCT
>NZ_BCUS01000271.1 GCF_001591345.1 Variovorax boronicumulans NBRC 103145
GTCGTTCGCGGCCACGCCTTCCACGGTGCCGCCGGCCTGCGCGATGCGCGGCGCCAGCAGGCCGATGCGGTCGAGCATGCGCACGGCGTAGGCGTCGCTCTGCGCGTACTGCGGCTGGGTGGAAGCGGCCATGTCGCCGAGTTCGCGCCAGGTGGCGCGCTGGATGCGGCGCGCGCTCCAGTCGGCGCCCACCGAGCGCACCAGCCGCGTGACGCGCGCGGCCATCACCACGCCGACGATCTGGCCGGTCATGCTGTTGATGAAGCTCACGAGGTCGGCGCTGGCGGTGTCGTGCATCGCCAGCGTGCCCGACACGCCGAAGACCAGCGCCATCGCGGCCATGAAGTGCGTCGGGCGCGGCAGGTACAGGCCCAGCACCAGGAACAGCGGCGCGCAGACCAGCGCGAGCATGCCGAAGTCCTGCACCGTGGGCATGAGCACGAGCACGTAGACAGCCGAGATGGGAATGGACCACAGCGTCCACTTCAGGAAGCCGTGCATCGCGGGCACGGGGTCGTCCATGGTGGCGAAGAAGCAGCAGAAGACGGCGGCCATCATGGTGGCGGCCGAGCCCATGGTCCAGCCCGTGAGGATCCAGAACGCGCCGCACACGCAGATGGCGATGACGGCGGCCAGCGCCGACAGCAGCGCCATGCCGTGGTCGCGGTGCATCGCGCGCTGGCCGAGCGCGGCCGTGCGGCGCAGCGGCGCGCCGCCCTTCAGGCCTTCGTCGATGTCGCGGCGCAGCCGGGCGCAGGCGGTCCAGCCGTCGACCAGCTCTTCGAGCCGGCCTGCGAGGCCGATGCGCAGCGCGCGGGCCCAGGGCGTGAGCCCCGTGTCTTGTGCGGTGCCCAG
>NZ_BCUS01000272.1 GCF_001591345.1 Variovorax boronicumulans NBRC 103145
CCACAGGACGGGCGACGGGCGCGGGTGCCGGGCGCGGCGGAGGCGGCGCGTCGTACGACTGGTCGCGATCGTCGAGTTCCAGCGGCGGGCCTTCGGGCATGTCGGGCATGCCGGAATCAGCGGCCACGGGGGCCTCCGGCTCGGCTTCGACTTCGATCTCGGGTTCCGGCGGCACAGGCCACCAGACCTTCACGCCCATCTCGTCGAGCATGGCGCGCTGGCGCGCGTCCAGGCGCAGGGTGTGGACCGCGGTGTCCGTCATCGCAAAGCTCCCCAGGCGGAGCCTGTTTCGTTGAGGCGCATGCTCATGACGACCGCGTCTTCACGCTTGCCGTCGAACGCCGGGTAATAGCCCTTGCGCACGCCGACGCTGCGAAAGCCTTGCCGCAGGTAGATGTCGAGCGCGCGCCGGTTGCTTTCGCGCACCTCGAGCCACAGCCACAGCGCGCCCTCGCCGCGCGACCAGCCGGCCAGCGCCTCGAGCATGAGCGGCGCCCAGCCCTGGCGCTGGAAGGCCGGCGCCACGGTGATGTTGAGCAGGTGCACCTCGTCCACGCCCTTCATGGCGACGAAATAGCCGATCAGCGTTTCGCCCAGGCTGGTGCAGGGCGACTCGACACCCGGCGCAACGCCGGGCGCCAGCAGGCACTGGCAGTGGTAGCCCACGGCCATCGAATCGGTGAAGTTGGCGCGCGTCCAGGGGTGCGTGTAGGCCGTCTGCTCGACCGCGCACACGGCATCGATCCGCTCGACGGTGAGCGGTTCAAGACGGGCTTCGACGGACTGGAGGACAGCGCTCATGCGGGGTTCGGCGGAACGGCGGCCGCCGCCTTGATGGCGGCGCGTTCCTCGGTGGTTTGCGCCACTTTATCGCGAACATACAGCGGCCAGGCCTGCGCGGCGGGCACGGTGCGGCCGGCCGCGAGCAGC
>NZ_BCUS01000273.1 GCF_001591345.1 Variovorax boronicumulans NBRC 103145
GCTGATCTGCCCGCCGACGGGCGCGCCCGACAGCTCGCTGTACAGCGCGCCGGGCCGCACGCCGCGCACGGTGGCGCGCACCTGCCAGGGCGAGGGCGCGGGACTCCAGCTGCCTTCGGCGTCGATGCGGCCGCCGCCCGCGCGCACGATGGCTTCGGGCACGGTCCAGGTGGTGCCGTCGAAGCCGACCTGGGCCTCGACCTGCTCGACCGGCAGCTTCTGTTCGTCCCACGGGCCGGCGACGGCGTTGCGAATGTCGGCCGAGGCCTTCCACGCGGCGGGGCCGGTGGCGGCATCGGGCGCGAGTTCGACGGTGCCGGTGAGCCGGGTCCGGGGCGCGCCGGGCCAGAGGCTGGCGGCGTCGACGTTGCGCAGGTCGGCCTTGGCGTCGACCACGGGCTGCGGCAGCCAGGGCGCGATCTGCGCGCGCAGCTGGGCGGCCATGGGCGCTTCGGCGTCGGGCTCGGTGGGCTGCAGGTCGGCGGCGACCTGCAGGCGCGCCTCGGGGCCGGCCAGCGTGCCTTTCACGGAGGCCTTGGCCTGCACCTCGATGTGGCGGTCTTCGGCGAGCGGGGCTTTCACGCGGCCGTCGAGCGTGGCGTCGAGCGCCATCGGTGCCGGGCCCTGCAGCCGCACGCGGGCGCCGTAGTGGCCGTCGGCGATGTCGACGCCTTCGATGTCCAGCGCGTGCTGCGCGCCGAGGTAGCTGTAGCGGCCCGCGAGGCCTTTGGCTTCCAGCGCGGGCGGTCCGGCCCAGCGCACCTCGTCGATGCGGAAGGGCACCTCGGCCACTTCGACGGGCAATGCGACCTGCGTGAGCGGCTCGGTCGGCGTGTCGCTGGGCGGGCCGCGGCGTTCGATCGACAGGCTCGCCGCGTGGATCTCGCCGAGCTGCACCTTGCGCTGG
>NZ_BCUS01000274.1 GCF_001591345.1 Variovorax boronicumulans NBRC 103145
CGAGCTGACTGGCCGTACCGTCGGACGAGACTGCAGTAAAGCTGTCGCTGAGCGACTGGCCCGCGCCCAGCTGCTGGATCGCGCTTTGGCTGTTGTCGGCCGTATAGGCCCAAGTGCCATCGGCTGCCAGCGTGAAGTTGCCGTAGCCGTTGGTGCCGCCGGTGCTCGCCTGTGGTGCGAAGTTCGACTGGCCCTGGTCGACATCGGCAATCGTCAGCGCACCACTGGTGCTCAGGTTCGGCGTCGAGGCGTCCTCGCTCACCGCACCGCTGGCAACGCCGCCGATCACCGGCACGTCATTGGTGCCAGTGATCGTCACCGTCACCAGCTGGCTGGCCGTGCCGTCGGAGGACACTGCGGTGAAGCTGTCGCTGATTGATTGACCAGCGCCCAATTGCTGGACCGCGCTTTGGTTGTTGTCGGCCGCATAAGTCCAAGTGCCGTCGGCCGCCAGCGTGAAATTGCCGTAGCCGCTGCTGCCAGCAGTGCTCGCTTGAGGCGCGAAGTTCGACTGGCCCGCATCCATATCGGTGATCGTCAGCGCCCCGCTGGCTGCGAGGTTGCCACCAGACACCGCAACGTCTTCTTGCACCGCGCCGCTGGCCGCACCAGCAATCACCGGCACGTCATTGGTGCCGGTGATCGTCACCATCACGAGCTGGCTGGCCGTGCCGTCGGAGGACACGGCGGTGAAGCTGTCGGTGATCGATTGACCAGCGGCCAGCTGCTGGATCGCACTCTGACTGTTGTCAGTGATGTAGGTCCAATTGCCATCGGCCGCGAGCGTGAAGCTGCCGTAGCCGTTGCTGCCGGCGGTGCCAGCCTGGGCTGTGAAGCTGGACTGTCCTGCATCGACATCGGCGATCGTCAGCGCACCACCAGTCGCAAGGTTGCCAGCAG
>NZ_BCUS01000275.1 GCF_001591345.1 Variovorax boronicumulans NBRC 103145
GCGCATCGGGTTCGCACCGCCGCCCGGTGAGCGGCGCGGCGAGACGCGCTTCGCCGATCCCGCCACCGGCGCGCTGCTGCCCGATCCGGTGGGCGAGCACTTCTTCGAGTTCGTCGAGGAGCTGCACCGCTGGCTGCTGCTGCCGCGCGACGACGGCAAGCCCATCACCGGCTCGCTGGCCGGCCTGTTGCTGCTGCTCGCGCTGTCGGGCCTGTACCTGCGCTGGCCGCGCCGGCCCTTCGCGTGGCGCCAGTGGCTGCGCATCGACTTCGCGCTGCGCGGCCGTGCCTTCCTGTGGAACCTGCATGCGGTGGTCGGCACCGTCGCGCTGCTGGCCTACGTGGTGTCGACCACCACCGGCATGTACTGGGCCTTCGACGGCTTGCGCAAGGCGGTCGACGGCGCGGTCGGCGAGGGCCGCGTGGTGCGCGCCGAACGCGCGCCGGCCGATGCCCCGGTGACGCTCGACCTGGCGCGCGTCTGGCAGGCCTTCGTCGACACCACGGGCGGCGACTGGACCCAGGTGACGCTGCGGCTGCCCGCGCGCAACGGCACGCAGGTGGAGGCCGTCTACCTGCGCACGCACGCCGAGCACGAGCGCGCACGCAACCGCCTGTACCAGCAGGCCGCGACCGGCGAGACGCTGCGCCACGAACGCTATGCCGACAAGCCGCTCGCAGGCCGCCTCGTGAACAGCATCTACCCGCTGCACATGGGCACCTACTGGGGCCTGCCGGGGCGCATCGTGATGATGCTCACGAGCCTGGGGCTCGCGCTGTTCGCGATCAGCGGCTGGATGATGTACCTCGGCCGCCGCCGCACCGCGAAGGCCGTGCGCGCCGAGCGCGCGCGGCTCGATGCGGCCG
>NZ_BCUS01000276.1 GCF_001591345.1 Variovorax boronicumulans NBRC 103145
CACCGCAAGATCTTCTTGCACCGCACCGCTGGCCACGCCACCGATCACGGGCACATCGTTGGTCCCGGTGATGGTCACGGTCACGAGTTGGCTGGCCGTGCCGTCGGAGGAAACTGCGGTGAAGCTATCGCTGAGCGACTCCCCGGCACCCAGTTGCTGGATCGCCGCCTGGCTGTTGTTGGCCGTGTAGGTCCAGCTGCCGCCGGCCGCCAGCGTGAAGTTGCCGTAGCCGTTGCTGCCGGCGGTGCTTGCTTGAGGCTCGAAGTTCGACTGGCCCTGGTCGACATCGGCAATCGTCAGTGCCCCGCCGGTGCTCAGGTTCGGGGTCGAGGCATCCTCGCTCACCGCGCCGCTGGCTACGCCGCCAATCACCGGCACATCGTTGGTGCCGGTGATGGTCACCGTCACGAGTTGGCTGGCCGTTCCATCGGACGACACCGCGGTGAAGCTGTCGCTGATCGATTGACCTGCAGCCAGTTGTTGGATCGCCGCTTGACTGTTGTCAGCCGTGTAGCTCCAGCTGCCGTCAGCCGCCAGCGTGAAGTTGCCGTGGCCGTTGCTGCCGGCAGTGCTCGCCTGCGGCACAAAGTTCGACTGGCCCGCATCCACATCGGCGATCGTCAACGCACCACTGGCGCTCAGCTTCGGCGTCGAGGCATCCTCGCTCGTCGCGCCGGTGGCGACGCCGCCGATCACTGGCACGTCGTTGGTCCCGGTGATGGTCACGGTCACGAGTTGGCTGGCCGTTCCATCAGACGAGACTGCAGTAAAGCTGTCGCTGATCGATTGACCCGCACCAAGCTGCTGGATCGCCGCTTGGCTGTTGTCAGCCGTGTAGCTCCAGCCGCCGTCGGCTGCC
>NZ_BCUS01000277.1 GCF_001591345.1 Variovorax boronicumulans NBRC 103145
GGTCGAAGTCGAAAGACTGTCGATGCTGCTTGTCGCCGTGCTCAAGCCAGACGATGTCGACGTCGACAGGCTGCTGACGTTGCTGTTCGTCGTGCTCAGGCCAGTAGACAGGCTATCGATGCCACTGGTCGCCGTACTCAAGCCCGACGACGTGGACGTCGACAGGCTGTCGATACGGCTGTTCGTCGTGCTCAAGCCAGACGAAGTCGAGGTCGACAAGCTGCCGACGTTGCTGTTCGTGGTGCTCAGACCCGTGGACAGGCTGGAGATACCGCTGGTGGCCGTGCTCAAGCCGCTCGACGTGGACGTCGACAAGCTGTCCAGGTTGCTGTTGGTGGTGCTCAGGCCGGTGGACAGGCTCGAGAAGCCACTGGTCGCCGTGCTCAAGCCCGTCGACAGGCTGTCGATGCTGCTCGTGGCCGTGCTCAGGCCGGACGATGTCGACGTCGACAAGCTGCTAATGCTGCTGTTCGCCGTGCTCAAACCCGACGACGTGGAGGTCGAGAGGCTGCCGACGTTGCTGTTCGTCGTGCTCAACCCAGTGGACAGGCTGGAGATGCCGCTGGTGGCGGTGCTCAGACCCGACGAGGTCGAGGTCGAGAGGCTGCTGACGTTGCTGTTCGTCGTGCTCAGGCCGGTCGACAGGCTGGAGATACCACTGGTCGCGGTGCTCAAACCAGAGGACGTAGACGTCGAAAGGCTGTCGATGTTGCTCGTCGCCGTGCTCAGGCCGGACGACGTCGAGGTCGACAGGCTGCTCACATTGCTGTTTGTCGTGCTCAAGCCAGTCGACAGGCTGGAGATACCGCTGGTGGCAGTGCTCAAACCAGACGACGTGGAGGTCGACAGGCTGCTG
>NZ_BCUS01000278.1 GCF_001591345.1 Variovorax boronicumulans NBRC 103145
GTCGGCGCCGCGCTGGTCGGCGACGCGCGCGTGCAGGGCGTGATGTTCACGGGCTCGACCGAGGTGGCGCGCCTGCTGCAGAAGACACTGGCTACGCGCCTCGGTGCGCACGGCGCGCCGGTGCCGCTGATCGCCGAGACCGGCGGGCAGAACGCGATGATCGTCGACTCGTCCGCGCTGGTGGAGCAGGTGGTGGCCGACGTGATGGCCTCGGCCTTCGACAGCGCGGGCCAGCGCTGCTCGGCGCTGCGCGTTCTGTGCGTGCAGGAAGAAGCGGCCGACCGCCTCGTGGCGATGCTGCAGGGCGCGATGGCCGAGAGCTGCATCGGCAACCCCGCGCGGCTCGCGGTGGACGTGGGCCCGGTCATCGACGACGAGGCGCGCGACGGCATCGAGCGCCACATCGCCGGCATGCGCGGGCGCGGCCGGCGCGTGTTCCGCCAGGGCCGCGAGTTCGGCCACGACACGCGCCACGGCACCTTCGTGCTGCCCACGCTGGTCGAGCTGGAACACCTGGGCGAGCTGCAGCGCGAGGTGTTCGGCCCCGTGCTGCACCTGCTGCGCTACCGCCGCCGCGACCTGGGCGCGCTCATCGGCCAGATCAACGGCAGCGGCTACGGCCTCACGCTGGGCGTGCACACGCGCATCGACGAGACCATCGCGCAGGTGGTGGCGCAGGCGCAGGCAGGCAACGTCTACGTGAACCGCAACATGGTCGGCGCCGTGGTGGGCGTGCAGCCCTTCGGCGGCGAAGGGCTGTCGGGCACCGGGCCGAAGGCCGGCGGGCCGCTGTACATGGCGCGCCTGCTGTCGGCGCGGCCCGACGACGTGCTGG
>NZ_BCUS01000279.1 GCF_001591345.1 Variovorax boronicumulans NBRC 103145
TCGACGTCGAGTGGCTTGAGCACGGCGACCAGCGGCATCTCGAGCCTGTCGACGGGTCTGAGCACGACGAACAGCAATGTGAGCAGCCTGTCGACGTCCACTTCGTCCGGCCTCAGTACCGCCACGAGCGGCATCTCCAGCCTGTCCACGGGCCTGAGCTCGACGAACAGCAATGTCAGCAGTCTTTCGACCTCCACGTCGTCCGGCTTGAGCACTGCGACGAGCAGCATCGACAGCCTCTCGACCTCGACGTCGTCGGGTTTGAGCACTGCCTCCAGCGGCATCTCCAGCCTGTCGACCGGCCTGAGCACGACCAACAGCAACGTCAGCAGCCTGTCGACGTCCACGTCGTCTGGCCTGAGCACCGCCACCAGCGGCATCTCCAGCCTGTCCACCGGCCTGAGCACGACGAACAGCAACGTGAGCAGCTTGTCGACCTCCACGTCGTCTGGCTTGAGCACTGCGACAAGCAGTATTGACAGCCTGTCGACTGGGCTGAGCACGACCAACAGCAACGTCAGCAGCTTGTCGACCTCGACGTCGTCGGGTTTGAGCACTGCCACCAGCGGTATCTCGAGCCTGTCGACGGGCCTGAGCACGACGAACAGCAACGTGAGCAGCTTGTCGACTTCAACGTCGTCGGGGTTGAGCACTGCCACGAGCAGCATCGACAGCCTGTCGACCGGGCTGAGTACCACGAACAGCAACGTGAGCAGCCTGTCGACTTCGACGTCGAGCGGCCTGAGCACGG
>NZ_BCUS01000280.1 GCF_001591345.1 Variovorax boronicumulans NBRC 103145
TGGCGGCGGCTGCCAGCGCGCCGGCGAATGCGGCGGTTTCGGCCTGGCTGGCGCCACGCGCGGTGCCCGTGCCCGATTCGTACAGCGGGTTGCCCGGGTCGAGGTCCTTGCCCATGTCGACCACGCGGTTCCATTCGGAGCCCGCGCCGTTGGTCAGCTTGTGCACTTCGGTGGCCAGGCCGTCGAAGGCGCGCACGTCGCGGCGCTTGGCATGGATTTCGAGCAGCTTGAGGTGGATGGCGGTGCGGTCCGGATTCAGGCGCAGCGCTTCACGCAGGATTTCCTCGGCCTGCAGGTCGCGGCCGTAGGCGAGGTAGACGTCGGCTTCGGCGACCGGATCGACATCGCCCGCGTCGAGCTGGCTCGGCGAGTACGACAGCGACGACACGGTGGAATCGCCGCGGTTCTTGGTGTCGACCGATTCGCCGCCGCTGGCGCCGAAGAACGAGTCCTTGGGAATGCGGCTCTCGAGGAACACGCTCTCGCTCATCTCTTCGCGGCGGCGGCCCAGCACGCGGTACAGCAGGAAACCGACCAGCAGCGCGATCAGCGCGGCGCCCGCGAGCATCAGCGGGTTGTCGAGCAGCTCGTCGAGGAAGCTGCGCTCCGGCGGGGGCGGCGGCGGTGCGGCCTTGACCACGGGCTTGGGCGCGACGATGGGCGCGGCGGCGGTTGCAGCGCTGG
>NZ_BCUS01000281.1 GCF_001591345.1 Variovorax boronicumulans NBRC 103145
GGGCGCGGGCCGGCCACGCCGCAACGCGGGCAGCGTGTCGGCCACGTAGGTACCGGAGCCCGGGCGCGCCAGCAGGTAGCCCTCGCTCAGCAGCAGGTCGTAGGCCGCCAGCATCGTGTTGCGCGACACACCCAGCCGCTGCGCCAGCGCGCGCGTGGCGGGCAGGCGCGCGCCGGGCTGCAGCCGGCCATCGAGGATGGCGTCGCGCAGCTGGCGGTGCAGCGCGCGCAGCAGGTCGCGCGAACCGGCGGCCGGCAGGCGCAGGGCAAGCTCGAAAAGTGGCTCCATGATCTTTGCCGATTGTGGTTCTTTTGAAGAGCCGCCTGCAATCCTATTCTGAAGGCCTTGGAACACCCACCCATGGAGTCCTTCACCATGCACACCGCTCCTGAAACCCCGCAGCAGCAACCGCCGGCCGAACGCCTGCCCCTGGGCCTGGCCTGGCTCGCGCTGGGCGCCTTCGCCATCGGCACCGAAAGCTTCATGGTCGCCGGCCTGCTGCCGGTGCTGGCGGCCGACCTGCAGGTCAGCGCCGCGCGGGCCGGCCAGCTGGTGCTGCTGTTCGCGCTGAGCTATGCGATCGGCTCACCGCTGATGGCCGCGCTGCTCGCGCGTTTCGGGCGCCGCCCGCTGCTGATCGCCAGCCTGGCGACGTTCGCGGGCCTCACGGCGGCGGCCTC
>NZ_BCUS01000282.1 GCF_001591345.1 Variovorax boronicumulans NBRC 103145
ACCGGCTCCCGCGCCGGCACGTGCCGCCGTCGCCGCCCCCAGCGGCGGCAGTGGCGAGCAAGTCACGGTGCGCCGTGGCGACACCGCCGGCAAGATCGCCTCCGCCCACAAGCCCGCCGACGTCTCGCTCGACCAGATGCTGGTCGCGTTGCTGAACGCCAACCCCGACGCCTTCGTCGGCGGCAACGTCAACCGGATGAAGGCCGGTGCCGTGCTCGACCTGCCGAACGCCGCCGCAGCGAGCGCCGTGCCGGCCGCCGACGCGCGCCGCACGATCACCGCGCAAAGCCGCGACTTCGGCAGCTACCGCCAGCGCCTCGCCGAAAACGCCCCGACCACCAACGTGGCCGCAGCGAGCCGCCAGGCCTCGGGCAAGCTGCAGGCCAGCGTGGAAGACCGCAATGCCGCCGCCAGCGCACCCGACAAGCTCACGGTGTCGCAAGGCAACGCCGCCGCGCGCGCCGCCGATGAAAAGGTCGCGCAGGCCCGCCAGGCGCAGGACAGCAGCAACCGCGTTGCCGAGCTCACGAAGAACATCAACGAGCTGAACAAGCTCAAGGCCGGCACCGGCACGGGCACCGGATCGCCCGCTGCCGCCGCCGCGCCCGCAGCGCTGGCCACCACGCCCGGCATCGCCGTTCCCGCACCGCTGACCGGTGCCACGA
>NZ_BCUS01000283.1 GCF_001591345.1 Variovorax boronicumulans NBRC 103145
TGGAGATGCCGCTCGTGGCGGTACTGAGGCCGGACGACGTGGACGTCGAGAGGCTGCTGACGTTGCTGTTCGTGGTGCTCAGGCCGGTGGACAGACTGGAGATACCGCTGGTTGCGGTGCTCAACCCGGTCGACAAACTATCGATGCGGCTCGTAGCCGTGCTCAAACCCGAGGACGTCGAGGTCGACAAGCTGCCGACATTGCTGTTCGTCGTGCTCAGGCCAGTGGACAGACTGGAAATGCCACTGGTCGCCGTGCTGAGCCCCGTCGACAAGCTATCGATGCCACTCGCGGCCGTGCTCAGCCCGGTCGACGTGGATGTCGACAGGCTGCTCACGTTGCTGTTCGTGGTGCTCAGGCCCGTCGACAGACTGGAGATACCGCTGGTTGCCGTGCTCAAGCCGGTCGAGAGGCTATTGATGCTGCTCGTGGCCGTGCTCAGGCCCGACGACGTAGACGTCGACAAGCTGCTCACGTTGCTGTTGGTCGTGCTCAGGCCAGTCGAGAGGCTCTCAATGCCGCTCGTGGCCGTGCTCAGCCCACTCGACGTCGAGGTCGAAAGACTGCTGACATTGCTGTTCGTTGTGCTCAGGCCAGTGGACAGGCTCGAGATGCCGCTGGTCGCAGTGCTCAGGCCGGACGACGTCGAGGTCGACAGGCTGCTG
>NZ_BCUS01000284.1 GCF_001591345.1 Variovorax boronicumulans NBRC 103145
TGCCTGTCAAACGGGTCGTCGATTACAACGTGAAGGTGCGCGTCAAGAGCGACGGCACCGGGGTGGACATTGCCAACGTCAAGATGAGCATGAACCCCTTCGACGAAATCGCTGTCGAAGAAGCGGTTCGGCTGAAGGAAAAGGGCATCGTGACCGAAGTCATCGCCGTCTCGTGCGGTGATGCGAAGTGCCAGGAAACCCTGCGCACCGCGATGGCCATCGGCGCGGACCGGGGCATCCTGGTCGAGACCGCTGAAGAGCTGCAACCTCTCGCGGTTGCCAAGCTGCTCAAGGCACTGGTCGACAAGGAACAGCCCCAGCTGATCATCCTGGGCAAGCAAGCCATCGACGACGACGCCAATCAAACGGGCCAGATGCTGGCTGCTTTGGCCGACCTGCCCCAAGCCACCTTCGCCTCGAAGGTCGACCTCGCAGCTGACAAGGTCACCGTGGCCCGTGAAGTCGACGGCGGCATGGAAACCCTCACGCTCACGCTGCCGGCGGTCATCACGACCGACCTGCGCCTGAACGAGCCGCGCTATGTGACGCTGCCCAACATCATGAAGGCCAAGAAGAAGCAGCTGGACACCTTCAAGCCCGAAGACCTGGGCGTGGACGTGAAGCCCCGCCTGAAGACCCT
>NZ_BCUS01000285.1 GCF_001591345.1 Variovorax boronicumulans NBRC 103145
CCGGCGGCGCGGCGCAGGGTGTCGAGCGCGTCGGCGGTGGCCTCGAACCACACGGCGCCGGCCGGCGTCAGGCGGATGCTGCGGCTGGTGCGCGTGAACAGCACCACGCCGAGCTGCTCCTCGATCTCCTTGATCTGGTGGCTCACGGCCGCCGGTGTCAGCCCCACTTCTTCGGCGGCCCGCGTGAAGTTCAGGTGCCGCCCGGCAGCCTCGAAGGTGCGCAGGGCGCGGGTGCCGGGGAGCAGTCTGGGGTGCATCGATCTTCAAATGGTTTTTGATGATTTTCCAAAAACTATTCGTTTCTCTTGGGGAAGTCAACGCGGGATAGTTCAGGAACTTGATGATTCATCCCTTCCAGGAGCCACGAAACCATGTCCGCCAGCGTCCCTTCTCCTTCTTCCTTCGTCGTGCAGCGCAACGGCCAGCCGGTGCCCGCTGCGGACCTGGCCCCGCTCGCCTTCGCCGGCCACGCACACTTCACGGCCATGCAGGTGCGTGGCGGCCGGGTGCGGGGCCTCGACCTCCATCTGGCGCGGCTGCGCTTCGCCTCGCAGACCCTGTTCGGCCAGGCGCTGCCCGACGACACGGTGCGCGCCCACCTGCGGGCGGCGCTCGCGGCCGGCCCGGCGGACCTG
>NZ_BCUS01000286.1 GCF_001591345.1 Variovorax boronicumulans NBRC 103145
ACGCCGGGGTCGCGGGCGCGGCGGTGGCGGCCGCGAGCGAGGGCGGCACGTAGGCGTAGTGCACGTCCGACACCTTGGCCGCGATGCGGAACTCGCCCTGCTTCGGGTCCATGAAGGGCATGTCGTGCAGGTCGCCGCGCACGCGGAAATCGACCGTGCTGGCCGTGCCCTTGACGACCGACTCGCGCACGTAGTCGCGCGTGTGCTGCGGAATGTCGAGCGGCAGGTAGCGGAACACGCGGGTGCCGTCGGCGCGCGTGAGCTTGCCCTGCAGGTCGAGCACGCCGGGGTGCTGCGCGCGGCTGCTCGAGGTGGCCGGGTCGCTGGTGCGCCAGTGGGCCTCGGCCTCGCCCTCGGCGTCGGCGTTGGCAAAGCGCAGCTTCGACACCTGCACCTGCATGGCGCCGTTGTCGAGCTTCCACTGCAGCTGGGTCGAGAGCCGGTCGATGGGGATCACCGGGTCTTCGAACACGCCGGGGAATTCGAGCGTGCCCTTGGCCATGGCCAGCGTGGCGGTGCCGCCGGTGTGGCTGGCGTCGAAGTCGAGCGTGGCGCCGCTGAGGCCGGGGGTGCCGGGGTGCACGCGCGGCG
>NZ_BCUS01000287.1 GCF_001591345.1 Variovorax boronicumulans NBRC 103145
AGGCCAGTCGACAGGCTGTCGATGCTGCTCGTCGCCGTGCTCAAGCCGGACGACGTGGAGGTCGACAGGCTGTCCAGGTTGCTGTTCGTGGAGCTGAGGCCAGTGGACAAGCTGGAGATACCGCTGGTCGCAGTACTCAAACCAGACGACGTCGAGGTCGAAAGGCTGCCAATGCTGCTCGTCGCCGTGCTCAAGCCAGACGACGTCGAAGTCGACAGGCTCGAAATACCACTGGTTGCCGTGCTCAAGCCGCTCGAGGTGGATGTCGACAAGCTGTCCAGGTTGCTATTGGTGGTGCTCAGGCCGGTGGACAGGCTGGCGATGCCGCTGGTCGCCGTGCTCAGCCCTGACGACGTGGACGTCGACAGGCTGCTCACATTGCTGTTGGTCGTGCTCAGACCGGTCGACAGGCTGTTGATGCCACTGGTGGCAGTGCTCAAACCAGACGACGTCGAAGTCGAAAGACTGTCGATGCTGCTCGTGGCCGTGCTCAGACCGGACGAGGTCGAGGTCGACAAGCTGCTG